>NZ_JBEYXB010000013.1:0-274949 GCF_040644935.1 Streptomyces sp. NPDC046915
GCGCCCCCCCCGCCCCAGTCCTTGTAGCGGCCGCTGCCGGGGGGGGGGGGGGCCCCCCACCCCCCGCCCGCCCCACCACCGGCTTGTCCGCATACGTTCGTCCCCGCTACGAGCCGCCGGCACAACGGCGGCTCCCCGGACGGGAGATGATCGGGGGTGCACACGTGCGCATCGGACTGCTGACGGAGGGTGGCTATCCGTATGTGAGCGGTGACGCCGGACTCTGGTGCGACCGGCTCGTGCGCGGGCTCGGGCAGCACGAGTTCGACATCTACGCGCTCAGCCGCACCCAGCGACAGGAGGACGAGGGCTGGGTCCCGCTTCCACCGCAGGTCAGCCGGGTACGAACCGCACCGCTGTGGACCGCCGAGGACGACGGGGCGGTGCACGGGCGGCGCGCACGCCGACGCTTCGCCGAATGCTACGAGGAACTCGCCCAGGCGGTCTGCGCGGCCTCCGATGCCGAGCCCCATGCCCTGGCGGACCGTTTCGGCAGCGCGCTGTACGGACTCGCCGAACTCGCCCGGGACGAGGGCGGACTCCCCGGCGCGCTGCGCTCCGAAACCGCCGTACGTGCCCTGGAGCGCGCCTGTCGCGCGCCCGGCGCCCTGCGCACCGCGCGCGAGGCCCGCGTCCCCGAACTGCTCACCGTCGCCGCACACCTCGAAGGCGCCCTGCGCCCCCTCTCCCTCGACTGGTACGAGGACGAGGGCCTCGGCTCGGCCGACCTGTGCCACGCCACGACCGGCGGTCCGGCGGCCCTGGCCGGACTCCTCGCCGGCCACTTCTGCGAAGTGCCGCTGCTCGTCACCGAGTACGGCGTACAACTGCGCTCCCACTACCTGGCCTCCGGCCCCGGCACCGCGGCCCCGGCCGTACGGGCCCTGCTCGCCGCCTTCCACCGCCTGCTCGCCGCCGAGATCTACCGGCGGGCCGCGATCATCACACCCGGCAACGCGCACGCCCGCCGCTGGCAGGAACGCTGCGGCGCGGACCGCGTCAGGATCCGTACCGTCCACCCGGGCATGGAGGCGTCCCGCTTCGCGGAGGCCGGCGAGTCCCCGGACCGCGCCGACCCCTTCACGCTGGTCTGGGTCGGCCGGGTGGACCCCGCCAAGGACCTGGTGTCCCTGCTGCACGCCTTCGCCGAGGTGCGCAGGGCCGAGCCCACGGCACGGCTGCGCATCGTGGGCGCGGCGACCGGACCCGAGGCCCAGGCGTATCTGGGGCAGTGCGAGGTGCTGGCCGCACAGCTCTTCCCGGACGAGGCGGAGGGCGTGCACGCGGTCGGCGAGAACCCCGTCTCCTTCGAGGAGATCGGCGGCCCCGAGGCCCCGACCCTCGCCGACGTCTACGCGGCGGGCGCCGTCGTCGTCCTGTCCAGCGTCGTCGAGGGCTTCCCGGTCAGCCTGGTCGAGGCCATGCTCTGCGGCCGGGCCACGGTGTCCACGGACGTCGGGGCGGTGGTCGAGGCTGTCGGCGGCACCGGCCTCGTCGTGCCGCCGCGCAATCCGCGAGCGCTCGCGGAGGCGTGCGTGGCGCTGCTGCGCGACCCCGAGCGTCGTGCGCGCCTGGGCGCCGCCGCCCGCGCCCGCGCACTCGAACTGTTCACCGTCGAGCAGAACATCGCGGCATTCCACAGCATCTACCTGGAGATCGTCTCGCGCTGTCCGGTACGCCGCGTGATCACCGGCAAGACCGGCGAACCCCTCCCGTTCGCCGTCCCCGCCGAGGCCCGCGTCCCCAGCCGCTGGACCGGCCCCACGGCCCGCGTCGTGGCCCGCGGCGGCCCCGGCTGGGCGACCGGCGCACCGGTGCGGGCCACCCGCACGGCGGCGGCGGAGGCGGCACGATGAGCGGCCTCGGCGAACTGGACCGCCCAGGAACCCCCGACAACCCCGGCGCGTGGGACTCACGGTCGCAGGAGTGGCTGGCGGAGGAGGCGCCGACACCGGGTGGGACGGCGACACCGGGTGGGACGGCGACGGCGGGTGGGACGGCGATGGCGGGCGGGACGGCGCCGCCCGAGGCGACGGTGACGCCGGAGGCGACCGCGGAGCCGGGGTTACGCACGCCGCTCCCGGCTCCCATGGGCGGTACCCCCGGGTCCGCAGCCCGTCGAGGCGCCGCCGACCCGGTCAAGGCGCTGATGTACCGTCACCGCGAGCTGTGCGAACGGGCCGTGGACCCGCTGGAGATCGCGGCGGGCCTCGAGGCACACGGCCTCACCGACCGGACCGCCGCGAGCTTTCGCCACCGGGACGTCTTCTCCCTCGCCGAGGAGATGTTCGCGCGCGCGTCCCTCGACGGCGACACCCTCCCGCCCGCCGACACCACCGCCCTGCCCCGGCCCCGCCTCGACTGGGCCCTGCTCACCCTCCTGCCAGGCGTCCTCGGCGCCGCGGTGGTGACCGGTCTGCGCCTCACCCATGGCCGGCCCCGCCTGCTGGTCGCCGCCGTGGGCCTCCTCGCCATCGCCCTCGCGGTGCGTGCGGCACTGCGCCGGGGCCCGCTGAGCACAGCGACCGGCACACGCGCGTGGCGCGCGTCGACCCGCACGCGCGCGTCGACCCTCTGGCTCCTCGCCTACGCCCTGCTCGGCGACGGCCTGCTCCGAGCCGTCCTGGACGGCGGCCCCGACGAACTGCCGACCGGCACCGCGGACGGCTCCTGGCCCCTGGCCACCGCACCCGCACTGGCCCTCTTCCTGAGCTGCGCCCCGGCGGCCTGGTGCGCCCACCTGTTCGCCGCGCGGGCCCACCGCAGACTCACGGCCAGCCGCGGCCTGGAGGAGTTCGCCGCCGCCACCCGACCGGCGCTGTTCGGCACGTTCGCCCTGTTCCTGGCCCTCCTCACGGCTCTGCTCGCCCTGTGCGGCGCGGTCCTGCACCAGCCCGCCGCCTACCCCCAGGCCCTCACCCTGGGCGCCCTCCTCCTGCTCGCCCGCCTGCTCACCGTCCACCGCCGTCGCCACGCCCCGGCCCTGATCCTGGCCGCCGCGGCCGCGACGGAGGCAGCGGCCTCGGCTCTGGACCTCACGGGCCGCCTGCCCGGGTGCGCCATCGTGGCGGCCCCCGTCGAGTCGCTCGTGGCCACCTGGGGCCCGGGCAGCGTGCCGACCCTCGCCTGCGCGACCGCGGCGCTGACCCTGCTGGTCCACGCGAGCCGCACCTTGACCCGGGCCTCGGCCCACGCGCCGGCGGAGGACCGGACGGGAGACGGGCCATGACGAGACCGGCCATGACGAGACCGGCCATGACGAGACCGGCCATGACATGACCCGGCATGACGAACCCAGGCATGACGAACCCAGGCCCAGGCGCCCGGCCGTTCGCCGCAGGCAACCGCACCACCCCCTCGAAGGAGAACACCAGATGACCACCTCCCGACCCGGAGCGTCCGGAGCCACCGGAACAGCCGGAGCGATCACCCCGGGAGCGGCCCGATGAGAGTCCTGCTGATCGGAGCCAACGGCTACCTCGGCCGCTTCGTCGCCGACCGCCTGCTCGCCGACCCGGCCGTCCAGCTCACCGCACTCGGCCGCGGCGACGACGCCGACGTCCGCTTCGACCTGGCGACGGGCAGCCCCGGCGCCCTCACCCGCTTCCTCGACGCGGTCCACCCCGGAGTCGTCGTCAACTGCGCCGGCGCCACCCGCGGCGGCGCCCGCGAACTCACCCGGCACAACACCGTCGCGGTCGCCACCGTCTGCGAGGCCCTGCGCCGCAGCGGCTGCGGCGCGCGTCTGGTGCAGATCGGCTGTAGCTCCGAGTACGGCCCGAGCCAGCCCGGCTCCTCCACGGCCGAGGACGCCGTCCCCCGCCCCGGCGGCCCGTACGGCGTCAGCAAGCTCGCCGCCACCGAACTCGTCCTCGGCTCCGGCCTCGACGCCGTCGTGCTCCGCATCTTCTCGCCGGCCGGCCCCGGCACCCCGGCCGGCTCCCCGCTCGGCCGCCTCGCCGAGGCGATGCGCCGCGCCATGCAGTCCGGTGACGGCGAACTCAAGCTCGGCGGTCTCGGCGTCCAGCGGGACTTCGTCGACGTACGCGACGTCGCCCGCGCCGTCCACGCAGCCTCGCTGTCCGCCGCGCAAGGAGTCATCAACATCGGCTCGGGCCGAGCCGTGCGCCTGCGGGACGCCGCCACCGTCCTCGCCCGGGTGGCCGGGTACGGCGGCGCCCTGCACGAGCTCGACGGCCCGCCCGGCCCGCTGCGGCCCGCCATCGGCCACCCCCGCTCCGAGACCGACCACGCCGCCCCGGTCGCGTACCCGTACCCCGACGGCTGCGGCAGCTGGCAGCAGGCCGACGTGCGCACCGCCCGCGACCGGCTCGGCTGGCGCCCCCGGATCAACCTCGAGGAGTCCCTCGCCGACATCTGGATGGAGGCGGCATGCCGTATCTGACCAGCACCAGATCGGGCACCGCGACCACCCGCGTACGCACCGGCTTCGGCGTCCCGGGCTTCGCCCACCCCCTCGTCGCCCCGGCCGAGTGGGCCGCGCTGGCCCGCCCCGGCGCGCCCCTGCACTGGGTCGTCCTCAACGTCGCCCAGGGCCCCGGCACCCGCCCCGACCCGCACTGTCTCCAGGCGGCCGGGCGGCTGCGCAACGCGGGCGTGCGCGTCCTCGGTCACCTGGACGCCAGGTACGGCCTCCGTGCCTTCGGCGAGCTGGTCGCGGACGCGCACCGCTTCCTCGACTGGTACCAGGCCGACGGCTTCCTGCTGGACCGCTGCCCCGCCGAGCGCACCGCGCTCGGCGAGGTCCGCCGCACGGTGAGCACGCTGCGCGCGATCCGTGACGACGCCCACATAGTCCTCGGCCACGACACCCACCCCCATCCGGGATACGCCGAGAACGCCGACCAGCTGGTGACCTTCTCCGGCTCCTGGAGCGACTACCGCTGGTCGCAGGTCGCCGAGTGGACCGCCGACTACCCGCCCGACCGCTTCTGCCACTTCGTGCACGGCGTGCCGCGCGGTCACCTCGACGAGGCGCTGCGCATCGCCCGCTGGCAGGGCGCGGCGACCATCTGGTTCACCGACCGCACCGATCGCGGCGGTCCTGGAAGCCGGGGCGGTCGCGTCGACCCGTGGGAGGGTATGCCCGGCTACTGGGACGAAATCGTCTCGCGTGTCGGAACGGGTGTCTCGGAATGAAAAAGGCCGTGGCAGTGTTACGCGAAGAACAACCGTACTGTTTGACCGACCAACGGAGTCCCCGTGTCGCTGCCACCCCTGGTCGAGCCAGCTGCTGAGCTCACCGTAGACGAGGTCCGCAGGTACTCCCGCCACCTGATCATCCCCGACGTCGGGATGGACGGGCAGAAGCGGCTGAAGAACGCCAAGGTGCTCTGTGTGGGCGCGGGCGGCCTGGGCTCGCCGGCGCTGATGTACCTGGCCGCCGCGGGCGTCGGCACCCTCGGCATCGTGGAGTTCGACGAGGTCGACGAGTCGAACCTGCAGCGCCAGATCATCCACAGCCAGTCCGACATCGGCCGCTCCAAGGCCGAGTCCGCGCGCGACAGCGTCAAGGGCATCAACCCGTACGTGAACGTGATCCTTCACGAGGAGCGGCTCGAGGCCGACAACGTGATGGACATCTTCAGCCAGTACGACCTGATCGTCGACGGCACCGACAACTTCGCGACCCGCTACCTGGTCAACGACGCGTGCGTGCTGCTGAACAAGCCGTACGTGTGGGGCTCGATCTACCGCTTCGACGGCCAGGCCTCGGTCTTCTGGTCCGAGCACGGCCCCTGCTACCGCTGCCTCTACCCGGAGCCCCCGCCCCCCGGCATGGTCCCCTCCTGCGCCGAGGGCGGCGTGCTGGGCGTGCTGTGCGCGTCCATCGGCTCCATCCAGGTCAACGAGGCCATCAAGCTCCTCGCGGGCATCGGCGAGCCGCTGGTCGGCCGCCTGATGATCTACGACGCCCTGGAGATGCAGTACCGCCAGGTCAAGGTCCGCAAGGACCCGAACTGCGCGGTCTGCGGCGAGAACCCGACCGTCACCGAGCTCATCGACTACGAGGCCTTCTGCGGCGTCGTCTCCGAGGAGGCCCAGCAGGCGGCGGCCGGCGCCACGATCACTCCCAAGCAGCTCAAGGAGTGGATCGACGACGGCGAGAACATCGAGATCATCGATGTCCGCGAGCCGAACGAGTACGAGATCGTCTCCATCCCCGGCGCCCGCCTGATCCCGAAGAACGAGTTCCTCATGGGCACCGCCCTCGAGGGCCTCCCGCAGGACAAGAAGATCGTCCTGCACTGCAAGACGGGTGTCCGCAGTGCGGAAGTCCTCGCCGTCCTGAAGTCCGCGGGCTTCGCCGACGCCGTCCACGTCGGCGGCGGCGTCATCGGCTGGGTCAACCAGATCGAACCGGACAAGCCGGTCTACTGAGCCACGGCTCGTCCCGCTCGTCCGACGGCGGGGGTTTCGCGCACCGTGGGTGCGTGGGGCCCCCGCCGTCGTCATGAGCAGACCTTGCCGTCCTTCGGGACCGTGCCGTTCAGCAGGTAGGCGTTCACCGTCGAGTCGACGCAGTCGCTCCCACGGCCGTACGCCACGTGCCCCTCGCCCTTCCAGGTGAGCTCGACACCGATGCCCCGGCCCAGTTCGTCGGCCATCCTGCGGGTGCCCTCGTACGGCGTCGCCGGGTCCCCGGTGTTGCCGACCAGCAGGATCGGTGCCGCGCCCGGCGCGCTCACCTCGGGGGTCTCGTACTGTCCGGGCACCGGCCAGTCGTGGCACCAGCCGGCCGCGTCCCAGCCCAGGAAGTCCCCGAAGACCGGCGAGATCTTCTCGAAGCGGGGCAGCAGCTTCTTCGTCTCCGGGAGCGTGGGCCGCTCCTTGTCGTCCAAGCACGATATGACCCGTTGGGCCTGGGTGGTCGTGCCGTAGTGCCCCGAGGAGTCCCGCTCGTTGTAGTCGTCGGCGAGCGACAGCAGCTGCGTTCCGTCTCCCTCTTCCGCCGCGGTGAGCGCGCCGGTCAGCTCCGGCCAGCGGGACTCGCTGTACAGCGGCAGGATGATGCCGGTGACGGCCAGTGTCTGAGTCAGCCTCCGCCCGGAGGACGTGGGCAGCGGCCTCGCGTCGATCCGTTTCAGCAGGTCCACGATCTTCTGCGACCCCTTCGCGGGATCCTGGCCCCGCGACTTCAGGTAGTCGTCGAGTGCCCGCTGGAAGCCCTTGGCCTGGTTCTCGGCGTGACCCACCGAATCCGCGCTCGGATCGACCACCGCGTCGAGGACCAGGCGCCCCACGTTCTTCGGGAACAAGTGGGCGTAGACGCCGCCCAGTTCGGTGCCGTAGGAGAAGCCGAAGTAGTGCGTCCTGGCGTCACCGAGCACCTGGCGGATCAGGTCCATGTCGCGGGCGGTGTCGGTGGTCGAGACGTGGGCCATCAGTTTCCCGGCGGCCCGCGAGCAGCCCTTGCCGAAGTCGGTGGCGTCCTGGAAGTACGCCTTCTCCTCGGCCGGGGTGTCGGGAGTGGCGTCCACCGCTTCGGCGGCCTGGACGTCCTTGTCGCCGCGGCAGCGGATGCCATGGTCGGCCCCGACCCCGCGCGGGTCCCAGCTCACCAGGTCGTACCGCTCGCGCAGCGCGGACATGGTGGGCCCGAAGGCGGGCATCGTCGAGACTCCCGAGCCGCCCGGTCCGCCGAAGTTGAACAGCAGGGAGCCGATGCGGTCGTCCCCGGTGGCCTTCGCCCGGATCAGCGCCAGGCCGATGGTGGCTCCCTCGGGCTTGCTCCAGTCGAGCGGCACCTTCAGCGTCGCGCACTGCCACTCACCGCTCGGCGCCGGGGAGCCCCCGGTGGCCTTGCAGCCGCCCCAGTCGAGCTTCTGGGCCGTGAGCGAGGAGGGGAGGCCGGCGGCGGAGGTCGCGGTCAGCGCCGCCGACGGCGCATCGGACCGCCGCTTCGCGTCGTCCCCGCTTCCGCCCGACCCGCCGCCGCACCCGGCCAACAGCATCGCGGCGGAGACCAGGGCCGACCACCGTACGAAACGCGACATGCACACCCCCTCGCCATGCCCTCCGCGTCTCGGTCGCGGTGAGCGGTCAAGCCATGGTAGGCGGATCTTCCCGAGCCCGTTTCAGCCTGTGGATAACCTTCTGACCTGCGGATTTCTGTCGTCGGTTCGAGGCAGATCAGGGGGATGGATCAGGGAGATGGGACAGGAGAGGCGGATCAGGAGCAGACCGTCCCCGCCGGGGGGACCTTGCCGTCCAGCAGATAGCCGTTCACCGCGGCCTGCACGCACTTGTTCTTGCTGTCGTACGCGCCGTGCCCCTGTCCCCTGTACGTCAGTTCGATGCCGACGCTCTTGCCGAGCGCGTCCACCATCTTCTTCGCGCCCTCGTACGGCGTCGCCGGGTCACCGGTGTTGCCGACGACGAGGATCGGCGCCGCCCCGGGCGCGCTGACGTCGGGGTGGTCGGCGGCGCCCGCCACGGGCCAGTCGGTGCAGCCGATCATGCCCCAGGCCAGGTAGTCCCCGAACAGGGCGGAGGCGGAGCGGAATTCCGGCAGCTTCTGCTGGATGTCGGCGGTGGTGTAGCGCGGTTTCGCGTCGGAACAGTTGATCGCGGTGTTCGCGGCGGCGATGTTGCTGTACTCGCCGTTCTCGTTGCGTCCGTTCATGGAGTCGGACAGCAGCATCAGGATCCTGCCGTCGCCCTCGTAGGCCTGCTCCAGCCCCTCGGTGAGGTACTCCCAGAAGTCCTTCGAGTACAGCGACTGCGCGATTCCGTTGGTCGCGTCGCTCTGGGTCAGCTCGCGGGGGAGGATGCCGGGGATCGGTTTGCGGTCGAGGTCGGCCAGCAGCTTGGCGATGCGGTCCTTGACGTCCTGCGCGGTGTCGCCGATCGGGCAGTCGGTGGTCTTCGAGGTGCAGTCCCCGGCGAAGTTGTCGAGCGCCAGCTGGAAGCCCCTGGCCTGCCCGAGCGAGCTCTGCTCGGGATCCTGGGTGGGGTCGACGACGGCGTCGAAGACGGCGCGGCCGACGTTCCTGGGGAACAGGTGGGCGTAGACGCCGCCGAGTTCGGTGCCGTAGGAGATGCCGAAGTAGTGCAGCTTGGCGTCGCCGAGGACCTGGCGCATCAGGTCCATGTCACGGGCCGCGTCCGTGGTGCGCACGTGCGGCAGGATCTTCTTGGAGTGCTTCTCGCAGGCGGCGTTGAACTGCTTGGTGCGGTCCAGGAGCTGGGTGCGCTCCGCGCTGTCGTCCGGTGTGGCGTCCTGCTGGAAGTACGCGTCGAGCTGCGCGTCGCTCTCGCACTCCACGGGCGCGCTGCGGCCCACCCCGCGCGGGTCGAAGCTCACCAGGTCGTAGCGGGTGCGCAGCTGCGCGTAGTCCTCGCCGAACGCGGGCAGTGTGGTGACGCCGCTGCCGCCGGGGCCGCCGAAGTTGAACACGAGCGAGCCGATCCGCTTGCTCGCCGCTCCGCTCGCCCTGGCTCGGATCAACGCCAGATCGATGGTGTCGCCCTTGGGCTTGCTCCAGTCGAGGGGCGCCTTCATCGTGGCGCACTGCCACTTGGCGCCGCCCGGCAGCGGCGACGGGGCACCGCCGCCGCCCTCGGCCGCCGAGGGGGCGGGGCAGTCCTGCCAGTCCAGCTTCTGCGCCGTCAGGTCCCCGTCCCTCTCCCCCTGATCGCACCCCGCCAGCAGTGCGGACAGCAGCGCCGCGGAAGCCAGGGCGGCGACGGCTCGGATCCGGGAGGGGTTCGGCATGTTTCCATCCTGCGGCCGCGTGACGCTGGGCGCGCGGGACGCGAGCCGTACGAGGTACGCCCCGCATCGGGCGTTAAAGTGCGCCCTTGCGCGACAGGTGGTTGAAGGCCAGCCAGCCCGGGAGGACCGGCAGCCACAGTGTCAGCAGCCGGAACAGCAGTACGGCGGGTGCGGCGACCTCCTTGGGAAGACCGACGGCGATCAGGCCGACGGTCAGGGTGGCCTCGACCGCTCCGACGCCGCCCGGGGTGGGCGCCGCGGAGCCGAGCGCGTTGCCGGCCAGGAAGACCACGGCGACGCTGGCGATGCTCAGCGAGGTCGTGTCGTCGCCGAAAGCGCGGATCGACGCGTCCAGGCACATCACGAAGCAGGCGGTCAGCAGCAGCATGCCGCCGATGCCGGTGACCAGCTTCTGCGGCCGCTGCAGGACGTCCAGCATGCGCGGCACGACACCGGCGAACAGCGACCTCACGCGCGTGACGACGAACTTCCGCAGGAAGGGCACCGAGGTCACCACGAGCACGAGCACCGCCACCGTCAGCAGACCGGCGATGACCGTCCGGGACGGCGACAGCGACGGCGTCTTCTCGGTGCCGGTCAGATAGCCGAAGGACAGCAGCATCAGGATGTGGCAGCCGAGCCCGAACAGCTGAGAGGCGCCGACGCTCGCCACCGCGAGGCCGGGGCGCACGCTCGCGCGCTGGAGGAAGCGGGTGTTGAGCGCGACACCACCGACCGCGGCCGGTGCCACGATCTTCACGAACGAGCCGGCGACCTGCGCGGCCACGGTCCGCAGGAAGGGCACCCGCTCGGGCACGAAGCCCAGCAGAGCCATCGCCGCCGCGAAGTAGCTCGCCGCCGAGAACAGCACGGCCGCGGCCACCCAGCCCCACTGGGCATTGGCGACCAGCGGACCGAGCTCGATGTGCGTGAGCTGCGTCAGCAGGAAGTACGCACCGATCGCGCCGGCGATGAAACTGATCAGTGTGCGCGGTCGCACCCGCTCCAGCCGGGCCGGCTCCACGGGCGCCTGCGGCCTGATCCGCAGCACCTGGTGCCGGATCTGGGTGAGCAGATCCTCCTCGCGCGCTTCCTCCAGGGCCTCGTCGATGGCCCGCTTCTCGGCCCGCTGCTCGGCGCGCACGGTCTTCTTGTCGGGCTTCTCCAGTGCGGGTCTGGTGTCGTCCGAGGCTTCCTCCAGGCGGGCCTGCCTGGCCTGCCGGGACGCTTCGAGGACCGCGTCGCGCTCGCGCTGGGCCCGTTCCCTGGCCAGTTTTCGCAGCGTCGCGCGCGTGGAGCGGGTCAACGCGATCGGCTGGAGCATGGGCAGACAGTCGGCGACCGCGTCGGGGCCGAGGACGCCGACCGCGGAGGCCACCGCACGCTCGGCGCCCACCCGCAGGCCGAGCGTGGTGACCAGCTGGGCGACGTCCATGCGCAGCAGCAGGTCACCGGCCGCGATCTCGCCGCCGCGCAGATCGGTGAGGATCACCGTGCCGGAACGATCCACCAGAATCGCGTCACCCGCGAGCCTGCGGTGCGCGATGCGCCGGGACTGCAGGGCCTGCACCTGGTGCCAGGTGCTGCGCAGCAGGTCGTCGGTGATCTCGTCGTCGGCCAGCGAGTCGAGGCTGCGCGCGCCGGTGTGCTCGTAGACGAGTATCACGGCGTCGGGGCCCAGCTCGGACGTGGCGATCAGCTTGGGGGCGTTGGCACCCGCCGCGATCGCCGCGTACGCCAGCAGCGCCTCCTGCTCCAGCGCCTGGCGCAGCGACTGGAGGCTGGAGCGGGTGGCGAAGCCGCGCAGGGTGAGATTGCGCCACGCGCGGTAGAAGAAGCCCTGGGCCTGCTGCTCCCGGTCGACGACCGTGACGTCCAGCGGCGGGCCGTCCTCCAGGGTCACGAAATAGCGCCGGCCGCGGTCCGCGTTCTCGGCGTCCGGGGCCTCGTCGCGGGCCGCGCTGACCGGGTGGAATCCGACGTGCCGCAGCCCTGCCATCAGGGTCTGGCCGGTGGGCCGGATGTTGGGGGAGCCGACCGCGTACAGCGTGCCGTAGGCCACCGTCCAGCCGATCAGCACGGTCAGGATGATCGAGAAGGGCGTCGTGTAGCCGGTGACCAGCATCGAGAAGGCGTCGAGCAGCAGCACGATCCACAGCACCGCGCGCCAGCGGGGCCGCCGGGACATGCCGACGGCCGTCATGTAGGCGATGACGGGGGCGAGGTAGCCGTGCACCGGGTCGGTCAGGGCGTGGATGTCACCGGGGGAGGGCTGGGTGAGGGCCTCCTGGATGGAGCCCGGGGCGGCCCGGGCGACCCACAGGTCGGTGGCGAGTGTCACACCGTGCGCGAGGACCGCCGCGAGCACGCCGTCGGCGATGCGCAGCCCGTCCCGTTTGATCAGCCGCTCGATCGCGAACGCGACCGGCACCAGGAGGATCGCGATGCTCGACGCCAGCCCCGCGATCTTGATCAGCAGATCGGGTGCCTGGCCGGTGCCCTTGTTGATGTCCTGTTCGAACCCTGAGGTCGTCCCGTGCGCGAACGCGGCGATCGCCAGCAGTACGGCGATGGCGAGCACGCCCACCAGCAGGCGCATCAGGTCGGAGGGACGGTGTACGCGCGCGGGGAGCAGCGGTTCGTCGCCCTCGACGGCGTCGGCGTGCACCTCGTCATCCGGGTCGGTGGCGGGCGCCGCCGCGGCGTCGTCGGGCCGCCGCGTGTCCTTGGGGGCCGGACGCTCGGCGCCTGCTTCGGCGGGGTCCGGGCGCGACGCCGCGGCAGAGGTGCCCTCCGCGCCTTCGGGGTGCACGCCCTGCTGCTTCATCGTCTCTTCTTGATCTCGTATCACCAGTCACCGCCCGCACGATGGTGGCATGCCGCACCGACACACGGGGGCATCAGGGTGCAAATGCGGGGGCGCACAGTCTGCCGGAAGCTCCGCCGGAGGGCGAGAGGCCGTCCTGCCGCCGTCCGCGTCACGTTGTCGGTGGGGTGGGGCAGGATGAGGCGGATGAGCGAGCAGAGGCACCCGGAGGACATGCCCGCCGGATACGTGGACGCGCTGCCGGAGTACGCCGAGCGGGTCCTCGACGTCGCCGAGCGGATCCCGCCCGGGCGCGTCATGACGTACGGGGACGTCGCGGAGTGGCTCCAGGAGGGCGGCCCGCGCCAGGTGGGCCGGGTCATGGCTCTCTACGGCGGAGCGGTGCCGTGGTGGCGGGTCGTCCGCGCGGACGGCGTCCTGCTGCCCGGCCACGAACTGCGGGCGCTCGAGCACTACCGCGCCGAGGGCACTCCGCTGAAGGAGGCGGGCACGGCGGCCGAGGGCCACCTGCCCCGCCTCGACATGAGGCGGGCCAGGTGGGACGGCGGCGAGAGCGCGGAGGGTCACACCTGACAGCTTCCGCCATCGAACGCCCATGAGGGGAGCCCGTGGCTCATAAGGGGAAAACGGGGCACGTCCGTGGCATGGCGTACGTTCGTGAGTCGTGGGACTCGCGTGGCACGAGCGCCGCGAGGGATGAACCGGAAGACCTGCTTCCGTCCCTTTCGTCGGCGTCACCGGCGTAGCGTCGGCTGCGCGCGTCTCCCTCACCCCGCGGCCACCGTCACGCACGCGTGACCGCCTGCCAACCAGCACACCCACCAGGACCGGCGAACCACGTGAGCTCCTCTTCCTCCACCAGGCGCCTGCCGCACCCCCCGGTGCGGCAGGGGAACAGCGGCGCTTACCGACTGGTGCGTACCCCTCCGACCGAGCAGGCTCCCCTCCGTCTGGACGCCGCTCAGCGCGCCGTGGTTGACCACCGGTCCGGCCCGCTGCTCGTCCTCGCAGGTCCCGGCACCGGCAAGACCACCACGCTCGTCGAATCCGTGGCCGCGCGGATCGCCCGTGGCGGGGACCCCGATCGCATCCTGGTGCTGACGTTCAGCCGCAAGGCGGCCGTCGACCTGCGCGACCGCATGGCCCGGCGCATAGGGGCGGCCCGCGCCCCCCAGGCGACCACATTCCACTCGTACTGCTACGCCCTGGTCCGCGCCCACCAGGACAGCGACCTCTTCGTGGAGCCACTGCGCCTGCTCTCCGGCCCCGAGCAGGACGTCACCGTCCGCGAGCTGCTCGCGGGCCGGCCCGAGCTGGAGCGGCTCGGACTGGACCACCTGCGCTGGCCGGACGAGCTGCGCGCCTGCCTGACCACCCGGGGCTTCGCCGACGAGGTCCGAGCGGTCCTCGCCCGCAGCCGCGAGCTCGGCCTGGGACCCGACGCCCTGGACGCCTTCGCCCGGCGCATCGGCCGCCCCGACTGGCAGGCCGCGGCGGCCTTCCTCGCCGAGTACCTCGACGTCATCGATCTGCAAGGCGTGCTGGACTACGCCGAACTCGTCCACCGCGCGGTGCTCCTCGCCCGCCGCCCGGAGACCGCCGCACGGCTCGCCGCCCGGTACGACGCCGTGTACGTCGACGAGTACCAGGACACCGACCCGGCCCAGGTGCGCCTGCTGCACGCCCTCGCCGGCGGCGGCCGCACCCTGGTCGCCTTCGGCGATCCCGACCAGGCGATCTACGCGTTCCGGGGCGCCGACGTGAACGGCATCCTCGACTTCCCGCAGGCCTTCCCGCGCGCGGAGGGCCGTCCCGCGGCCGTGGAGGTCCTGCGCACCTCCCGCCGGTCCGGTGCCGCCCTGCTGGCCGCGACCCGCCTGCTGACCCAGCGCATGCCGCTGACCCGCCTCCCCGCCGACAAGGTCCGCGCCCACCGCGAGCTGACTCCGGTACGGGACTCGGGCCGCGCCGAGGTCTACACGTACCCCACACCCGGTACGGAGCTCGACAACATCGCCGACATCCTCCGCAGGGCGCACCTGGAGGACGGTGTGCCCTGGAACGACATGGCCGTCCTCGTGCGCGCGGGGTCCCGCACCATCCCGGCGGTCCGCCGCGCCCTCACGGCTGCCGGCGTCCCCCTGGACATCGACGGCGACGACCTGCCCCTGCGCCACGAACCGGCGGTGGCACCGCTGCTGACGGCACTCCGGGCGGTGGCCGCGGCGGAGGCGGCGGAACCCCCCGACCAGGCCGGTCAGGAAGCAGAGCAGCCCGGCCAAGACCCCGAGCAGGCCGACCAGGCCCCCTGCTGGCTCGACACCGAGACCGCCCTCACCCTGCTCGCCTCTCCCCTCGCCGGCATGGACGCCGCCGATCTGCGCCGCCTCGGCCGCGCCCTGCGCGAGGAGGAGCGGGCGGCCGGCAACCCACTGCCGCCGCCCTCGGACGAACTGCTCGCGCGGGCGCTGGCCGAACCCGAGCGCCTGGTCGCCCACGATCCCGCGTACGCGCGCGGGGCCCAGCGCCTCGGCGCGCTGCTCAGGAAGGCCCGGGAGCGCCTGGCGGGCGGCGGTACGGCCGAGGAGGCGCTGTGGGAGCTGTGGGAGGGCACGCCGTGGCCCGCTCGCCTGGAGCGGGCCGCCCGGCGCGGCGGCGCTGCCGGCCGCAACGCCGACCGTGACCTGGACGCGGTGTGCGCCCTGTTCGCGACCGCCGCGCGCGCGGAGGAGCGCACCGGCGGGCGGGGCGCCCTCAACTTCCTCGAGCAGATCGCGGCCGAGGACATCGCCGCCGACACGCTGACCCGGCGTGCGCTGCGGCCCGACGCCGTACGCCTGATGACCGCGCACCGCTCCAAGGGCCTCCAGTGGCGCCTGGTCGTCGTCGCCGGCGTCCAGGAAGGGCTGTGGCCCGACCTGCGTCGGCGCGGCTCCCTGCTGGAGGCCGACCGCATCGGCCGCGACGGGCTCGCCGAACCGCTCACTCCGGGAGCGCTTCTCGCCGAGGAGCGCCGCCTGTTCTACGTGGCCGCCACGCGCGCGCGTGAGCGCCTCGTCGTCACCGCGGTGAAGGCGCCCGCGGACGACGGCGACCAGCCCTCCCGGTTCCTCACCGAGCTCGGCGTCGAGCCGCAGGACGTCACCGGCCGCCCGCGCCGCCCGCTCTCCGTGGCCGCGCTGGTCGCCGAGCTGCGCGCCACGACGGTCGACCCGCGCGTGTCGGCGGCCCTGCGGGAGGCCGCCGCCCGCCGCCTGGCCCGGCTCGCCGCCCTCGCCGACGAGGACGGCCGCCCGCTGGTCCCGTCCGCGCATCCCTACCGCTGGTGGGGCATGTTCGAGCCGACCGAGAGCAAGGTGCCGCTGCGCAACCGCGACCAGCCCGTCGTGCTGTCCGGCAGCGCCCTCGACCAGCTCGCCAACACCTGCGCCCTCCAGTGGTTCCTGGGCCGCGAGGTGAAGGCCGACGCGCCCGCCACCGCCGCGCAGGGCTTCGGCAACGTCGTCCACGTCCTGGCCGACGAGGTCGCCTCCGGACGTACGCCCGCCGACCTCGACGTCCTCATGGAACGCCTGGAGTCCGTGTGGAACGCGCTCGCCTTCGACGCGCCCTGGAAGTCGGCGCAGGAGAAGCAGCACGCGCGCGTGGCGCTCGAACGCTTCCTGCGCTGGCATGTGCTGGACCGGACCGGGCGGACACCGCTGGCGAGCGAGCACGACTTCGACGTCACCCTCGAAGCGGGCGACTACGAAGTGCGCATCCGCGGTCAGATGGACCGGATCGAAGCGGACGGCGAGGGCCGGGCGTACGTCGTCGACTTCAAGACCGGCAAGCAGGCCCCGACCGCCCGCGAGGTGGAGCGGCACCCGCAGCTGGCCGTCTACCAGCTCGCGATCCGCGAGGGCGCCGTGGACGACGCCTTCGACGGCGCACGGCCCGAGCCCGGCGGCGCCGAACTGGTCCACCTGCGGCAGGGCGCCGCCCAGCGGGACGGCGGCGACAGCCTGCCGAAGGTGCAGGCTCAGGAGCCGCTGGAGGGCGAGTGGGTCGGCGACCTGCTGGCCACCGCCGCCGGGAAGGTGCTCGACGAGCGGTTCACCCCGAGCACGGGCCAGCACTGCACCCACTGCGCGTTCCGGGCGTCGTGCAGCGCACAGCCCGAAGGCCGCCAAGTGATCGAGTGATGCCGCACGTGGTCGAGTGGCGCCGCAAGTGATCGAGTGATGCACGTGACGCAACGCACCACCCCCGCTGACCAGCGCCTCCACCGGCTCGGAGGGGCGATCGGGCACAGGCTGTCAGTGCCCGCCACTAACCTCTGACGACATGTCCGCCCGTATCACCGACCCCGAGCAGCTCAAGGAGCTCCTCGGCATCCCGTTCACCCCGGAGCAGATGGCCTGCGTCACCGCACCGCCCGCTCCCCAGGTGATCGTGGCCGGAGCCGGTTCGGGCAAGACCACGGTGATGGCAGCGCGCGTGGTGTGGCTGGTCGGCACCGGCCAGGTCGCCCCCGAACAGGTCCTCGGCCTGACCTTCACCAACAAGGCCGCCGGCGAACTCGCCGAACGCGTCCGCAAGGCCCTGATCCGAGCCGGCGTCACCGACCCCGACGTCATCGACCCGGACAACCCGCCCGGCGAACCGGCGATCTCCACCTACCACGCCTTCGCCGGCCGGCTGCTGACCGACCACGGCCTGCGCATCGGGCTCGAACCGACGTCCCGCCTGCTCGCCGACGCCACCCGCTACCAGCTCGCCGCGCGCGTACTGCGCGAGGCGCCCGGCCCCTACCCGGCGCTGACCCGCTCCTTCGCCGACCTCGTCAGCGACCTCCTCACCCTCGACGCCGAGCTCGCCGAACACCTCGTACGCCCCGACGACCTGCGCGCCTGGGACGCCGACCTGCTGCACACCCTCGCCGATGCCAAGCTCACCAACGCCGACCTGCGCAAGGTCCCCGAGACGGCCGCCGCCCGGCGCGAACTCGCCGAGCTGGTGCTGCGCTACCGGGCCACCAAGCGCGAGCGGGACCTGCTCGACTTCGGCGACCAGATCGCCCTCTCCGCGGCCCTCGCCCAGCTCCCCGAAGTGGGCCGGGCCCTGCGCGAGGAGTTCCGCGTGGTGCTCCTCGACGAGTACCAGGACACCTCGGTGGCCCAGCGCGTCCTCCTGGCAGGCCTGTTCGGCGGTGGCACCGGCCACCCGGTGACCGCCGTCGGCGACCCCTGCCAGGCCATCTACGGCTGGCGCGGCGCCTCCGTCGCCAACCTCGACGACTTTCCCGAGCACTTCGCGCACCCCGACGGACACCCCGCCACCCGCCAGGCGCTCAGCGAGAACCGCCGCAGCGGCGGTCGCCTCCTCGACCTCGCCAACGGTCTCGCCGAACCCCTGCGCGCCATGCACGCGGGCGTGGAGGCCCTGCGCCCGGCCCCCGGCGCCGAGCGGGACGGCACGGTCCGCTGCGCCCTGCTGCGCACCCATGCCGAGGAGATCGACTGGATCGCCGACTCCATCGCCCACCTCGTCCACACGGGGAAGGCGCCCGGCGAGATCGCCGTTCTGTCCCGCACGGCGACCGACTTCGCCCAGATCCAGGGCGCCCTCGTCGCCCGGGACATCCCCGTCGAGGTGGTCGGCCTCTCCGGGCTGCTGCACCTGCCCGAGATCGCCGATCTCGTCGCCGTCTGCGAGGTGCTCCAGGACCCCGGCGCCAACGCCTCCCTGGTCCGTCTGCTGACCGGCCCGCGCTGGCGCATCGGCCCCCGAGACCTCGCCCTGCTGGGACGGCGCGCCCGCCTGCTCGTGTCCCACGCGCGCGTGGACGCCGAGGACGACCCGGACCGCCGGCTCGCCGAGGCCGTCGAGGGGGTCGACCCGTCCGAGGTGATCTCGCTCGCGGACGCACTCGACACGTTCCTCGAATCGCCCGTGTCACCCGCGGCCGGCTCCGGGGACGACGACGGGCTGCCCTTCTCTCCCGAGGCGCGCGTGCGGTTCGCACGCCTGGCGGCCGAGCTGCGCGAGCTGCGCCGCTCACTGGCCGACCCTCTGATGGACGTCCTGCACCGCGTCCTCACCGTCACCGGCCTGGAGGTCGAGCTGTCGGCGTCCCCCCACGCCCTCGCCGCGCGCCGCCGCGAGACGCTGTCCAACTTCCTGGACATCGCCGCGTCCTTCGCCGCGAACGAGAGCGAGGCGAGCCTGCTGGCCTTCCTCGGCTTCCTGCGCACCGCGGCCCAGTACGAAAAGGGCCTCGACAACGCCCTCCCCGGCGGGGAGAACACCGTCAAGGTGCTCACCGCGCACAAGTCCAAGGGCCTGGAGTGGGACGTCGTCGCCGTCCCCGGCCTGGTCACCGGCACCTTCCCCAGCGGCCAGGGCCGCGAGAAGTGGACCACCCAGGCCAAGGTGCTGCCGCACGGGCTGCGCGGCGACGCCGACACCCTGCCCGACATCGAGACCTGGGATTCCCGGGGCATGAAGGCCTTCCACGAGGCCATGAAGGACCACCAGCACACCGAGGAGCTCCGCCTCGGCTACGTCACCTTCACCCGCCCCCGCTCCCTGCTCCTCGGCTCCGGCCACTGGTGGGGCCCCAGCCAGAAGAAACCGCGCGGCCCCTCCGACTTCCTCATGGCCCTGTACGACCACTGCACCGCAGGACACGGCGAGATCGAGGCCTGGGCCGACGCACCCGAGGAGGACGAGGAGAACCCCGCGCTCGACCGGACGACCGCCGACCAGGCCTGGCCGCTGCCCCTGGACGCCGCCGCCCTGACCCGCCGCCGCGCCGCCGCCGAGACCGTCCTCGCCCACCTCGAGACCCTTGCCACCGGGGACGCCGGCCACCCGGTGGCCACCCACGACCCCGACACCCACGAGGACCCGGACTGGCCCGCCCCACCGGACGACGGAGAGCTCGGACACGACGAGCTGCCTCCGTACGACGAGCCACCCCCGCACGACGAACCCGACCCCTTCGAGGAGGACCCGGCCGACTGGGACGAGTGGACCACGGACCGGCCCACGGTCCCGCACCAGGCGACGGCCCCCGAGCCGCCCGCCGCCCGCCCCCGCCCTGCCGAACCGGACCCCGCGGCGCCCCTCACCCCCGAGGAGGCCCGCACCGTCGCCTCCTGGGACCGCGACCTCGACGCCCTCACCGGGGAACTCCTGCGCGCCCGGGAGAGCGTCACGGAGGTCCCGCTGCCGACCACACTGACCGCGTCCCAGCTGCTGCGCCTGACCGCCGACCCCGACGGATTCGCGCAGGAACTCGCGCGCCCCATGCCGCGCCCCCCGCAACCGGCCGCGCGCCGGGGCACCCGGTTCCATGCCTGGGTGGAATCCCGCTTCGAAGAGTTGACGCTGCCCATGCTGGAACCCGAGGACCTGCCCGGCGGCGAGGCGGAGATCGCCGACGAACGCGACCTCGAGGCCCTCAAGGAAGCCTTCGAACGCACCGAGTACGCCCACCGCACGCCCTACCGCGTCGAGGCCCCCTTCCAGCTCGCCCTCGCCGGCCGTGTCGTACGGGGTCGTATCGACGCCGTCTACCGGCACGGCGACGGCACGGAGACGACGTACGAGATCGTCGACTGGAAGACCGGCCGCGGTCGCACCGCCGACCCGCTCCAGCTCGCCGTGTACCGGCTCGCCTGGGCCGAGCAGCAGGGAGTGCCCCCGGAGTCGGTCACGGCCGCGTTCCTGTACGTGCGCAGCGGCGAGGTCGTCCGGCCCGCGCACCTGCCCGGGCGGGAGGAACTGGAGAGATCGCTCCTGGGGCGAGCAGAGTGTGACGAACCGCCCGCCGAGGATGTCGGTACGGGCCGATAGGCTCGTGAACATGAGCCAGACCCCGGACAGCGCCGTCCGCGCGTACATCGAGCAGCACCGCGCCGCCTTCCTCGACGACCTCGCCGAGTGGCTGCGCATCCCTTCCGTGTCGGCCCAGCCCGACCACGCGCACGATGTACGGCGCAGCGCCGACTGGCTCGCCGCCAAGCTCAGGGAGACAGGCTTCCCGACCGCCGAGGTCTGGGAGACCCCGGGCGCCCCCGCGGTCTTCGCGGAGTGGCCCGCCGACGACCCGCGGGCGCCGACCGTCCTCGTCTACGGCCACCACGACGTCCAGCCCGCCGCCCGCGAGGACGGCTGGGACAGCGAGCCCTTCGAACCCGTCGTCCGCGGAAACCGTCTCCACGCGCGCGGGGCGGCCGACGACAAGGGCCAGGTGTTCTTCCACACACTCGGCGTCCGCGCCCATCTCGCCGCCACCGGCCGCACCACCCCCGCCGTCCACCTGAAGCTCCTGATCGAGGGCGAGGAGGAGTCCGGCTCCCCGCACTTCCGGGCCCTCGCCGAAGAGCAGGCGGACCGCCTCGCCGCCGACGCCGTGATCGTCTCCGACACCGGCATGTGGGCCGAGGACACTCCGACCGTGTGCACCGGCATGCGCGGCCTCGCCGAGTGCGAGATCCACCTGTACGGACCCGACCAGGACATACACTCCGGCTCCTTCGGCGGCGCCGTGCCCAACCCGGCGACCGCCGCCGCCCGTCTGGTCGCCGCCCTGCACGACGAGCACGCGCGCGTGCTCGTCCCCGGTTTCTACGACGGCATCGTCGAGCTCACCGACCGCGAGCGCGCCCTCTTCGCCGAACTCCCCTTCGACGAGCAGAGCTGGCTGCGCACCGCCAAGTCGTACGCCACCCACGGCGAGGCCGGACACACCACCCTGGAGCGCATCTGGGCCCGCCCCACCGCCGAGGTCAACGGCATCGGCGGCGGCTACCAGGGTCCCGGCAGCAAGACGATCATCCCGTCCTCGGCCATGGTGAAGCTCTCCTTCCGTCTGGTCGCCGGACAGGACCCCGACCGGATAGAGAAGGCGGTGCGTGCCTGGGCCGCCGAACAGGTGCCCGCCGGCATCCGGCACGAGATCACCTTCGGCTCGGCCACCCGCCCGTGCCTGACCCCGCTGGACCACCCCGCACTGCAGTCCGTGGTCCGCGCCATGGGCCGCGCGTTCCAGCAGCCGGTCCTCTTCACCCGCGAGGGCGGCTCCGGGCCCGCGGCCGACCTCCAGGAGGTCCTCGGCGCACCCGTGCTCTTCCTGGGCATCTCGGTCCCCTCCGACGGCTGGCACGCCCCGAACGAGAAGGTGGAGCTCGACCTCCTCATCAAGGGCGTCGAGACCAGCGCCTACCTCTGGGGCGACCTCGCCGAGCACTGGCGCCATGCGCCCTGACCGCCCCACGCCGTTTCGTGCCCTACGTCCCGCTGAACCGCCCGCCGACACACATCCGTTCCACCGGGGGAGTTGGAAGCACCCGTGACCACCTGGACCGACCACACCGCCGACCGACCCATCTCGCTCACCGCCCCGAGCGGCATCGACCGCGCCGCCCACCACCGGCTCGACGAGGCCTGGCTCGCGGCGGCCTGGAGCCACCCCACGACCCGCTGCTTCGTGGTCTCCGGCGGTCAGGTCCTCATCGACGAGACGGCGGACGGCCGGACCGAACTCGTCATGACCCCCTCCTTCGAGGCGCCGCTCACCGAGGCACACCGCTATTTCCTCGGCATCGACGAGGAGGGCGTCAGTTACTTCGCGCTCCAGAAGGACTCGCTGCCCGGCCGCATCGACCAGTCCGCGCGCCCAGCGGGCCTGCGCGAGGCGGGCCTGCTGCTCTCCCCGCGCGACACGGGCCTCATGGTGCACGCGGTCGGCCTGGAGAACTGGCAGCGCACCCACCGCTTCTGCTCCCGATGCGGCGAACGCACGGTCATCGCCGCCGCCGGCCACATCCGCCGCTGCCCGGCCTGCGGAGCCGAGCACTACCCGCGCACCGACCCCGCCGTGATCATGGCTGTCACCGACCAGGAGGACCGCATCCTGCTCGGCCGCCAGGTCCACTGGCCCGAGGGCCGCTTCTCCACGCTGGCCGGCTTCGTCGAGCCCGGCGAGTCCATCGAGCAGTCGGTGCGCCGCGAGGTCCAGGAAGAGGTCGGCATCAACGTTGGTGAGGTCGAGTACGTCGCCAGCCAGCCCTGGCCCTTCCCGTCCAGCCTCATGCTGGGCTTCATGGCCCGCGCCACCTCGACCGACATCGACGTCGACGGCGACGAGATCCACGAGGCCCGCTGGTTCTCCCGCGAGGAACTGCGCGCCGCCTTCGAATCCGGCGAGGTGCTGCCCCCGTACGGCATCTCCATCGCCGCCCGCCTGATCGAGCTCTGGTACGGCAAGCCGCTGCCGACGCGGAGCTTCGTGTGAGCTACGGCATGTGTGTGAGCTACCGCATGTGAAAAGGGCGGTACCCGAGAAGTCTCGGTTACCGCCCTTTTCGGCTGCCGTGTCGTCCTCAGGCGCCGATCTTCTGCTTCACCTGTGCCAGCGACGGGTTCGTCAGCGTCGAGCCGTCGGCGAAGAGCACCGTCGGGACCGTCTGGTTTCCGCCATTCGCCTTCTCGACGAACGCCGCGGACTCCGGGTCCTGCTCGATGTTGATCTCGGTGTACGCAATGCCCTCGCGGTCCATCTGGCTCTTCAGCCGGCGGCAGTAGCCGCACCACGTGGTGCTGTACATCGTCACAGTGCCCTGCATCTCGCTCGCGCTCCTCTGGCAGCTCGGGGATGTTCGTCCAGGGAAGGAACGCACGCGACCGGGCCACCATTCCCGCGGGGGGTATGCGACCCGACGTGACGCCTGCCGCATTAGTACGACTACGAGGCCCTCCCTGTGGACAAGCGCCACAGGCGTCTCCGGCGACCTGGCAGCATGGCCATGTGACAGCAGCAACGCACTCCACCCTCTTCCCGCAGGTACCGGACTCTGCCGACGCGGTGCTCGAAGGGCTCGACCCCGAGCAGCGCGAGGTGGCCACCGCCCTGCACGGTCCGGTGTGCGTGCTGGCGGGCGCCGGCACGGGCAAGACCCGGGCGATCACCCACCGCATCGCCTACGGGGTGCGCGCCGGGGTCCTCCAGCCCTTCAGCGTGCTCGCCGTCACCTTCACCAACCGCGCCGCCGGCGAGATGCGCGGCCGGCTCCGCCAGCTCGGCGCGCACGGCGTCCAGGCCCGCACCTTCCACTCCGCAGCGCTGCGTCAGCTCCAGTACTTCTGGCCGAAAGCGATCGGTGGCTCCATGCCCCGGCTCGTGGACCGCAAGATCCAGCTCGTCGCGGACGCGGCCGCCGCCTGCCGCATCCGCCTCGACCGGGGCGAGCTGCGGGACGTCACCGCCGAGATCGAGTGGTCCAAGGTCACCCAGACCGTGCCCGCCGACTACGCGCTCGCCGCCGTGAAGGCCGGCCGAGCGGCCCCCCGTGACCCGGCCGAGGTCGCCCAGCTCTACTCCGTCTACGAGGACCTCAAGCGCGACCGCGCGGTCATCGACTTCGAGGACGTCCTGCTGCTGACCGTCGCCATCCTCCAGGACCGCCACGACATCGCCGACCAGGTCCGCTCCCAGTACCAGCACTTCGTGGTCGACGAGTACCAGGACGTCAGCCCCCTCCAGCAGCGCCTCCTGGAGCTGTGGCTCGGCCCGCGGGAGAGCTTGTGCGTCGTCGGTGACGCCAGCCAGACGATCTACTCCTTCACCGGGGCCACCCCCGACCACCTCCTCGACTTCCGTACCCGGCACCCCGGTGCCACGGTGGTCAAACTGGTCCGCGACTACCGCTCCACCCCCCAGGTCGTCCACCTCGCCAACGGTCTGCTCGCCCAGGCGCACGGCCGGGCCGCCGACCACCGGCTGGAACTGGTCTCCCAGCGAGCCCCCGGCCCAGAGCCCGCTTACGCCGAGTACGCCGACGAGCCCGCCGAGGCCGAAGGCGCCGCCCGCCGTATCCGCGAGCTCATCGACGCGGGCGTCCCGGCTGCCGAGATCGCCATCCTGTTCCGCACGAACGCGCAGTCCGAGACCTACGAGCAGGCCCTCGCCGACGTCGGAGTCCCGTACCAGCTGCGCGGCGCCGAGCGCTTCTTCGACCGTCCCGAGGTCCGCAAGGCGGGCATCGCGCTGCGCGGCGCGGCCCGATTCGGCGGCAACGACTCCCTCCTGGACGACGCCGTGACCCTGCCGTCCCAGGTGCGCGCGGTGCTCTCCGGCGAGGGCTGGACCGGCGAGCCCCCGGCCGGCTCCGGCGCCGTCAGGGAGCGCTGGGAGTCGCTGGCCGCGCTGGTCAACCTCGCCCAGGACTTCGCCGCCGCCAGACCCGACGCCACGCTCGGGGACTTCGTCGCCGAACTCGACGAGCGGGCGGGCGCCCAGCACGCCCCGACCGTCCAGGGCGTCACCCTCGCCTCGCTGCACTCCGCCAAGGGCCTGGAGTGGGACGTCGTCTTCCTGGTCGGTGTCGCCGAGGGCATGATGCCGATCACCTACGCGAAGACGGAGGAGCAGGTCGAGGAGGAGCGGCGCCTGCTCTACGTCGGCGTGACCCGCGCCAGAGAACGGCTCCACGTCTCCTGGGCGCTGGCTCGATCGCCCGGCGGTCGAGCCGTCCGCAGAGCCAGCCGCTTCCTCGACGGCCTGCGCCCGGGCTCGGCCGCCACCCTCGGCCGCTCGGCCGCCGGGGCCTCCGGGGGCGTCGAGCGCGGTGCGGCGAAGGGCTCCTCGGTAGTGGCCCCGCGGCGGGCCCAGCGCACCCCGGCCCGCTGCCGAGTGTGCGGCCGCACACTCACCGACGCGGGCGAGATGAAGCTGATGCGCTGCGAGGACTGCCCCTCCGACATGGACGAGGGCCTCTACGAGCGACTGCGTGAGTGGCGCGCGGAGCAGGCCCGGCGCAGCGGACAGCCGCCGTTCTGTGTGTTCACCGACAAGACGCTGATGGCCATCGCCGAGACCGTCCCCGAGGAGGACGGGGAGCTGGCCCGCATCCCCGGGGTCGGCGTGCGCAAGCTCAACCGCTACGGAGCCGATGTCCTGGCCATCTGCGCAGGCCAGCAGGCCGATTGAGACGGCGAGTACGGCTGATGCGAACTCGTCGAAAAAATAGTTTGCGCATGCCCCGGCAATCCCCATAGGTTCTAGGCACGGAAGCGGCGGCCTTCTCCAAGGCCCTGATTCCATGATGTACTTGCATATCCGAACGGGCTGGTTCACCCCAGTCCCTGAGACGCCGAGAGGAGGCGAGTCCAGTGATCAGCATCAACACCAGCACCATCAGCACGGCCAAACTGACCGATCGCTCGGCCGTCTCCCTGTGCATGCTCGGCGTCTCGAACCTGGGCACCGGTCTGTCCGGCATCTCTGCCGTGCGTCCGGCGTCCTCCGTTGCCATCGCGGGCCTTCCCGTCCATGAGCGCAATGAGCGACCGACCAAGGCACTGGAAGCAGTAGCGGCACAGGCCCAGGCCTATGCCTTTGCGGCCGGTGCCGGATTCCGGAAGCAGACGACGAAGCAGCACCTGATGTGGGCCTTCCGTGGGCCAGAACCCTGGAGTGATCCAGCCTGATCGACGATCAGGCCGGCGCCTTCAGGGCCGCGGAACCCCATCCGGGATCCGCGGCCCTTCTGTTTTCCCCGAACGGGGACGGCGGAGTGAAGGGGCCTCGGGACAAGAAAAGAACCCGGTACCAAGCCGACACCCGGTCAACCGGCCGGACCGACCAGACGAGGAAGACGAACCGTGCAACTCGAAGCGCACGCCCCGTCCGTACCGCCTTCCGAAACGATCCCCCCGCCCGGCCTCACGGAGGACTCCACCTTGATCCCGCTCACGGCGCTCACCGCGCTCGACGACGCCATCGAGAACCTCGGCGTACCCGTCCCCTGCCGCTCCTACGACCCGGAGGTCTTCTTCGCCGAGTCGCCGGCGGACGTCGAGTACGCCAAGTCCCTCTGCCGCACCTGCCCGCTGATCGAGGCCTGCCTCGCCGGGGCCAAGGAGCGGCGCGAGCCCTGGGGCGTCTGGGGTGGCGAGCTGTTCGTCCAGGGTGTCGTCGTCGCCCGGAAGCGGCCGCGTGGCCGCCCGCGCAAGAACCCGGTCACGGCATGAACACCGCAGGAACGATCGACCGCCCCCTCACGCACGACCCCAAGAAGCAGGCCCCGATGAAGCCGTCCACCAGCGAGCCCGCAGGTTCCGCGACCCCAGACTTCACCACCACCGGCGCGACCGACTCGCGTCAGAACAGGACCCGAGAGATGCAACTCATCCCAGAAGCCCTGGCTCGTGCGCATATGCACGAGCGACTGCATGAGGCCGAGCGGGAACGCCAGTCAGTACGCCTGGTGACCGCCCGCCGGATGCAGCGTCGGGCCGAGCGCGCCTCGCTGCGCGCCCGCCGCGCGCTCGCCATGGCGGTCATGCAGTAACCGATTCACACCTGAAGCGGTGGCCTCCCGAGCCCGGGAGGCGTCAGCTCCCCGCGGGGGCCGGTCCGTCCAACGGACCGGCCCCCGCGGTGCGTTCTGACACCGCCGAAGGCCCGCGCCTGGTGAGGCGCCTGACGGAGCGCGGGGTTTCAGGGCCCCGGGGCCTCTTCCGTCAGGTCCTTGATCGCCCGCAGGCGGTGCTCCCACTGGGTGGCCAGCGCGTCCATCCAGCGCGTCGCCCGTTTCATCGGGCGCAACTCGGCTTCGTAGCGGACCTCGCGTCCGGTGCGGTGGGCGCGGACGAGCCCGGCGCGGTCGAGGACGGCCAGGTGTTTGGCCACCGCCTGCCGTGTGACGGGAAGTCCTGCCGCCAGCGACGTCGAGGTGGTGCCGCCCCGTCCGACGAGGGTGGCGAGGATCTGACGGCGGATCGGGTCGGCCAGGGCCACCAGGATGTCCTCAGGGGCCCCTTCGCTGTCGGTGCTGGTGGTCATGTCGTGCCGTGCTCGCAGTCCGTGCGCAGGGGATGGTTGCGTGTTCTCGGCCGCTCACGCCTCAGCCGCCGGCTCCTCCGTCGCTTCCTCGGATTCGACGAACCCCGGCAGCCACTCCTCCAGCTCCTCGCGGAGCCGTACCGTCGCCCCCAGCTGGCACAGGACCCCGATGGTGCTCAGGGTCACCCGGTGTATGAGGAGGTACGCGGGGGGCAGGTTGAGCTGCTTGCCCAGCTGGTAGGCGGGGGAGCGGGGGTCGCCGATGCGGGCCGCCTGGCTGCGCATCCAGGAGCGGGTGAAGGTGAACTCGTCCGCCCGGGCCGGCTCGATGATCGGCAGGAGGTAGTCCAGGACCGCCTCCGGATCGAGGTCTATGGACTCCTTGACGAAGCCCTCGGCGCACAGTAGCTCGTAGACCTCCTCCGCCCCGCCCTCCAGAGTCATGCGCAGGGAGTCGCCGATCGGCGTCGGCAGGCCCCCCGGGAGGCGGTCGACGGTGCCGAAGTCCAGGACGCCCAGGCGCCAGCTGTCCTCGCCGTCGGGCAGCAGGCGGAAGTTGCCCGGATGCGGGTCGGCGTGCAGCAAGCCCGTGCGGGCCGGGCCGGAGAACAGGAAGCGGGCCAGCAGCTGGCCGGCGCGGTCGCGCTGCTCCGTGCTGCCGTCCGAGATCACCTCCGAGAGCGGGATGCCGTCGATCCATTCCGTGACCAGCACCTGATCGCACTGGTGCACCACCGCCGGGACCACGACGTCGGGGTCGTCCGCGAACTCCTCCGCGTGGACCTGCTGGGCCTGCGCCTCCAGACCGTAGTCCAGCTCCTCGGAGACGCGGTCCCGCAGTTCCGCGATCAGCGGCTTGATGTCCATGCCGGGGATGAGCGGCCCCAGCAGGCGGGCGAAACGGCTCAACTGGTTCAGATCGGACAGGAGGGCTTCGCCTGCCCCCGGGTACTGCACCTTGACCGCCACTTCGCGGCCGTCGTGCCACAGCCCGCGGTGCACCTGCCCGATCGAGGCCGCCGCCGACGGCTTGTCCTCGAACTCCAGGAACAGCTCGCGCCACTGCGGCCCCAGCCGCTCCTCCAGTACCGAGTGCACGGTGCGGGTCGGCATCGGCGGAGCCGCGTCCTGCAGTTTGGTCAGCGCGGCCCGGTAGGGGCCGGCGATCTCCTCGGGCAGGGCCGATTCGAAGACGGACAGTGCCTGCCCGAACTTCATGGCTCCGCCCTTGAGCTCGCCGAGGACCTTGAACAGTTGCTCGGCCGTCCGTTGCTGCAGCTCCCGGCCGACGATCTCCGCCGACTCGCCCACGATCCGCTTGCCCAGGCCCCAGGTCGCCCGTCCGGCGAAGCCGAGCGGGAGCGCGGCGAGCTTGGCGGTCCGGGTGACCGCCTTCCGGGGAAGATCAGACATGCGCCCTCCAAGTCCCAGTCGGCCGCGTCGCGTCTGTCGTGCTTCGTCGATTCGTCGACGGCCGTTGCACCGCCATTGTCTCGTGCGGCTCCCCGTTCGTGGAGGAGTGTTCCCCCTTACCTCTGTCCGCGGCCCCGCACGAGCATGCCGGATGCGGCCAGATCGGGCGGGCGTGCCAGTTCAGGCCGGGTGCGGAGACCTCCCAGCGTGCCCCCGTGCTCGACGGTGATCCACCGTCCAGGAAGGCCAGGGCGTGCGTGGCCGCGAGTCCGGCGACCGTCGTCGCCAGGGCCAGCTCGCACGGCGGCACCGGTCGGGTACTCCCGGAGCGCCACTGCGCGATCAGGCGGGGCCAGGCCGGGTCCCGGTCCGTACGGCCCTGGTGGAGGCATCCGGCGCAGCCCGTCTCGCCGGGCAGGACGAGGGGGCCCACGATGCCGGTTCCCTCCACGACACCCGCATGGAGATGAGGTGTCCCGGAGGCCATCAGGGGCTCGGCCGTGGCCGGGTCGGGGGCGTACACGGTCACGTCGTCCCGAGGAGTGAGGATCACCAGGGAGTAGCCGGGCTCACCACTCTCCGACGGCGACCGCCGGCCACGACGTGGCGGCCGCCCAGGGGCCGCTCTGCGCACCGCCTGCCGCGCCGCCTCCGCCCGGCGCTCGCCGACGGCCTCGACCGGCAGCCCGCCCGGCCCCACGTCCCACGGTTCGACGCACCCGACGTCACGCACGTCCACCTCGCCGACGCCCGCCCCCGACAGCAGCGAGGCCAGCAGGGCGCCGACCCGGCCGGCGCCTCTGATCTGCACGCGCTGCGAGCGGCGGGCCGCCAGCCGGGCGATCGCCTCTCCCGGCTCGGACGCGGTCAGTGACAGCGACGCCAGGTCCGGTCGCAACCGGTCGAGGACGTCCGGCTTGGCGCGCAGTGCGTCGGCGCCCGCCCCGCCCCCTTGTGCGTCGTCGAGGAGACCCGCACCCGTGAGTTGTCGCACGAGCCCGTCGACATGGCCGTCGGGCAGGTCCATGCGGCGTCCCTCCTCGCGGAGAAGGGGCAGCCCGCGCGTGCCGTTGAGCAGATCCAGGAAACTGCCGGTCGCCGTGTCCATCGGACCGAGTGTCATCGCGTGCGCCGGAGTCATCCCGAACTGCACGGTATTCAGGTCGCGCCAGCCGCGCCGGAGCGCGGGTTTCACCATCGGATGCATCACAGGCCCCCGTAGTCCTGGAAAAGTCCCCGAACGTCTTCCCGTGCGGTGGAGCCGGTCACGCTCCGCCGACGAGTGCCAGCATGCCCGGTCCGGCGGGTGGGTGTCAGAAGTTGTCCACAAGCGATACGGTTCGTCATATAAATCTGCCGTCCGCAGCGGTCTTACGAATCAAACGCATGGCGGGAGATCAGCCGGGAACCCTTCCGGACCCGGGACTTCCCGCATGCGCAACGGGTAACGTCGGGGCGTGCCCGCCGACCCACTGCACCGCGCCGGAAAGCCACAGCGCAGCACGACGAGCCAGCCGCCGAGCGGCTCGGGGGCGAGCGCGATCGAGGTCCGCAGGAGCGCCCGGCGACGCCGGACGGTCTCCGCGTACCGCGAGGGCGATCGCACCGTAGTACTGATCCCTGCCCGGATGTCCGAGGCGGAGGAGCAGCGCTGGGTGACCGTCATGCTCGACAAACTGGCGGCCCAGGAGAGCAAGCGGGTACTGGACGACGCCGAACTGGCCGAGCGCGCACAGCGACTGTCGGCCCAGTACCTCGGCGGCCGGGCCCGGCCCGCCACCGTGCGCTGGGTCACCAACCAGAACACGCGCTGGGGCTCGTGCACCCCCGCGGAGGGCAGCATCCGGCTCTCGCACCGACTTCAGGGCATGCCCGAGTACGTCGTCGACTACGTCCTCCTCCATGAACTCGCGCACCTGCTCGTACCCGGCCATGGCCCGCGTTTCTGGCGGCTGCTGGAGGCGTACCCGCGCACCGAACGGGCCCGCGGTTACCTCGAAGGAGTGGTCGCCGCCGAGCGGTTGCCCCATGTGCCCGGTACGCGGTGAGTTGACCGGCCCGGGCGTCGCGACCCCCGACGGGCGCCGACCACGGTTGTGTACCGGGTCTGTACCGGCTTCGTCCGGTCCCCGGGTTTGCCGTTAGCCTGGCGCGACGCACTCACATTCGGGATGGGGGACGGTCGTAACGCATGGCCAGGGAATTCCAACGGGGCCACAAGGCCAGGATCAGTGACCTCACGGCGGGTACCGATCTGTACGTAGGCGTGCAGATCTCCGCCCCCGGGCTGACCTTCGACATCAGTTGCTTCGGTCTCGACGCCGACGAACGTCTCTCCGACGACCGGTACTTCATCTTCTTCAACCAGCCGAAGTCCCCCGAGGAGTCCGTCCAGCTCCTGGGCGCGCAGGCGGGTGACACGGAATCCTTCCGGATCACGCTGGACCGTGTCCCGCCGCAGATCCAGAAGCTGGCGTTCACGGCGACCATCGACGGTGCCGGTCAGATGTCGCAGGTCGGTCCCGGATACCTGCGCATCGTGGCGGGCGGCGAGGAAGTGGCCCGGTACTCGTTCAACGGCTCGGAGTTCTCCACCGAACGGGCCGTGATGCTGGGTGACTTCTACCTGAAGGACGTGTGGCGGTTCGCCGCCGTCGGACAGGGCTTCGACGGCGGCCTCGAGGCGCTGCTGAAGAACTTCGGTGGCGAGGTGCTCGAGGAGGAGGCGCCCGCCGCCCCGCAGCAGCCGCAGCAGCCGCAGGCCGGGGCCGCGCCCGGCTTCGCCCCGCCCGTGTTCGGCGTCCCGGCCGCCCCCGCCCCGGCCCCCGCGCCGCCGCCCGCTCCGGCACCCGCCCCGCAGGGCTTCACGCCGCCGCCCGCGGCCACCCAGCCCCCGGCTCCGGCACCTGTGTCGAACGTGCACGCCGCGCCGACCGTCATCGCCCCCCTGACCCCGCCCACCGGCCCGGTCGCGCCCCCGGCCCCGGCCCCCCAGTACGGCCAGCCCGCGGCCCCGAGCGCGCCCATGCCCCCCGGCTACGGCCAGCCGCAGGCTCCGTACGCCCCGCAGGCTCCGCACGCACCGGCCCCGCCGCCGGGCTACGGCCAGCCCGCGCAGCCCCCCGGCTACGGCCAGCAGCCGCCGTTCGGCCAGGTCCCGGGCCAGCAGACCGCGCCGTACGGCGTGCCCCAGGGTGCCCCCCAGGGTGCCCCCCAGGGCGCCGGTGTCAGCGCCGCGCTCCAGCAGTTCAAGGAGACGCCCACCGGCCAGCGCTGGACGCAGCAGAACAAGAAGCTGATCCGCGTCGACCTCGGCATCGGCGGCCAGCCCGTGCTCGCCCGCCAGGGCAGCATGGTGCTCTACCAGGGCAAGGTCGACTTCAGCTACAAGGGAGCGGGCTTCGCCGGCCGGATCGTGGGCAACGCGACCGGCCAGGAGATGCAGCTGATGCGCTGCACCGGCCAGGGCCAGGTGTTCCTCGCCGACAGCTCCACCCACCTGCACCCGGTCGAGCTCCAGGGCGACGCCATCTGCGTCTCCGCCGAGAACGTGCTCGCCTTCGACGAGAGCCTTCAGCACGAGGTCCGCCGCATCGAGGGGCACGGCATCCCCGGCGGAGCGCTGTTCACGATGCAGTTCCAGGGCACCGGCACGATCGTCGTCAAGACGCACGGCACGCCGGTCGTCCTGCCGGTCACGCCCACCACGTTCGCCGACTGCAACGCGGTGGTCGCCTGGTCGGCCGCCTCCCAGGTGATCGTCTCCAGCCAGGTGCGCATGCGCCGCAACGCCTACCCCGGCGACACCGGGGAGAGCGTGAACCTGCAGTTCCGGGGCGCGCCCGGCAACTTCATCGTCGTCCAGCCGTACGAGGTCTGAGGGAGCCCGTCATGAACCAGCCGCTCGCGGGCTACGCCCCCGCACCCGTCACCGCCCGCATGGAGAACCACGGCAACCACATGCTGAAGGTCGCCATGCAGACCGGAAACGACCTCCTCGCGCGCGTGGGCTCCATGGTCGCCTACGAAGGCTTCATCCAGTACGAGCCCAATCCGCCGGCCGTGCGCCAGATCGCCCGTGACTGGATCACCGGTGAGGGCGCCCCCCTGATGAAGTGCACCGGCGACGGTCTGCTCTACCTCGCCGACTACGGCGCGGACGTCGTCGTGATCAACCTCAACGGCGACGGCATCTCCGTCAACGCCACCAATCTGCTCGCCTTCGACGCCCATCTCACCTGGGGCGTCGAGCGGGTCAAGGGTCTGGCGAAGTTCGCCGGGCAGGGCCTGTGGAACACCAAGATCTCCGGGCAGGGCTGGGTCGCCCTGACCTCTCGGGGCAAGCCGATCGTCGTCGACTGCGGCGGTGGCGAGGACGAGACGTACGTCGACCCGGACGCGCTCGTCGCCTGGTCCCCGAACCTCAAGGTCAAGGGCAAGCGCAGCTTCAAGGCGCAGTCGCTGATCGGCCGGGGCAGCGGCGAGGCCTACCAGATGGCCTTCTCCGGCCAGGGCATCGTCGTCGTCCAGCCCAGCGAGGACAGCACAGACCGCCTCCGGATCCGGGGCTGAGGGGGAGCAGACACACCATGCAGAGCCCGCTTTTCGCCCACAACGACCTGCAGACGCAGGAGCGCTGGAGCCTCCAGAACAAGCAGATGCTCCGCGTCACCCTGGAGGGGCACGACGACATCCTGGCCCGCAAGGGCACCATGATCGCCTACCAGGGACTGGTCGAGTTCGACGCGGAGTACCGCAGCAACAACCAGGCACGCGCGCGTGCGTACACCGGCGAGGGCCTGGACCTGATGCGCTGCCACGGGCAGGGCACGGTCTACCTGGCCAACCTCGCGCAGCACGTCCATGTCATGGAGGTGGAGCAGGACGGGCTGACGGTCGACAGCAGCTACGTCCTCGCCATGGACTCCTCGCTGCACCACGAGGTCATCGCCGTCGACAGCCTGTACGGCATCTCCGGCTCCGGGAAGTACCAGCTCAACATCACCGGGCGCGGCAAGGTCGCCCTGATGACCTCGGGCGCCCCGCTGCTGATGCAGGTGACGCCCGACAAGTACGTCAACTGTGACGCCGACGCGATCGTCGCCTGGTCCACCGGCCTGCGCGTGCAGATGCAGGCCCAGACGCACTCCTCCGGGGTGTGGCGGCGCCGGGGCAGCACCGGTGAGGGCTGGGAGCTCAGCTTCATGGGCAGCGGCTTCGCGCTGGTCCAGCCGAGTGAACTGCTGCCGCCGCAGAACGCCCAGATCGGACAGGGCCTCGCCGCACAGTTCGGGATGGGACAGCAGGGGGCGCGCGGACAGAACCAGGGGAACGTCTGGAGCTGAGCACGTGTAAGGGGTGACCGCCATGGCGGCCACCCCTTACCTCTTGGCACCTCTGTTGCCTCTTGCCTCTTACGCCGTCAGAGTCTGGCGCGCGTGGCCTCGAGCAGTTGTACGACCGAGTCGTCCGCCACGTCCGTCACCTCGTCGTACGCGAACCAGCGCAGGTCCAGGGACTCCTCGCTGATCTGCTGGACCGCTCCGGGCGGCGCCAGGACCGCGTACTGCACGTCGAAGTGCCAGTGGCACGGCGACGGGATCGGGTGCCGGTCGAGGCGCACCGGGCCGCCCGGCAGCAGGGTCAGGCCGGTGATGCCCGACTCCTCCGCGGCCTCCCGGAGAGCCGCCGCCTCCAGCGTGGCGTCACCCGGCTCGCAGTGGCCGCCCATCTGGAGCCACATCCGCAACTTCCGGTGAAGGGTCAGCAGGACGCGGCCCCGCTCGGGGTCGATCACCAGCGCGCTCGCCGTGATGTGACCGTCCTCGCAGGCCTTCCACACACCGTCCGGGTGGGCCGCCAAGTGGTCGAGGTACGCCTGTCGCAGCTCTTCCTGGCCCTCGTGGCCCTTGAGCACGAGGACCACGTCGTCGTACAGGCTCACTCGGTGTCGTCGCCCTTGCCCTCGTCCTCGTCCTGCTCGCCGAGGTCCGGCTTCCTCAGGTCCGGCTTCCCGGCCGAGCCGCCCGCCGCCTCGCCGAGCATCTTGTCCAGCTCGGAGAAGTCCAGCTGCTCGCGGTGGACGAAGCCGTCCGGGTCGTCGAGGTCGGTCGCCGTCGGCAGCATGTCCGGGTGGGCCCACAGGGCGTCCCGGCCGTCCACGCCGCGCGCGTCGGTCAGCGAGGCCCACAGGCGGGAAGCGTCACGCAGGCGACGCGGGCGCAGCTCCAGGCCGATCAGCGTGGCGAACGTCTGCTCGGCCGGGCCGCCGGTGGCGCGGCGGCGGCGCAGGGTCTCGCGCAGTGCGTCCGCGGACGACAGACGGGGCTTCGCGGCCGCGTGGACGACCGCGTCGACCCAGCCCTCGACGAGCGCCAGCGCGGTCTCCAGGCGGGCCAGGGCCGCCTTCTGCTCGGGGGTGTCCTCCGGCTGGAACATGCCCTGCTGGAGGGCGTCCTGAAGCTGCTCGGGGTTCTGCGGGTCGAACTGGCCGACCACGTCCTCCAGCTTGGCGGTGTCGACCTTGATCCCGCGCGCGTAACCGTCGACGGCGCCGAACAGGTGCGAGCGCAGCCACGGCACGTGCGCGAACAGGCGCTGGTGGGCGGCCTCGCGCAGGGCGAGGTAGAGCCGCACCTCCTCCTGCGGCACGCCGAGGTCCTTGCCGAACGCCTCGACGTTCGCCGGCAGCAGCGCGGCCTTGCCGGCCGGGCCCAGGGGCAGGCCGATGTCGGTGGAGCCGACGACCTCGCCCGCGAGCACGCCGACAGCCTGCCCGATCTGCGTGCCGAACATGGCGCCGCCCATCGAGCGCATCATGCCGATCAGCGGGCCCGCCATGGCCTGCATCTCCTCCGGCAGCACGTCGCCCATGGCCGCGCCGACCCGCTCGGCGACCGGGTCGACGAGCTCCTGCCAGGCCGGCAGGGTCGCCTCGACCCACTCCGCGCGCGACCAGGCCACCGAGGTGCCGGCACCGGACGGCAGGGACGTCGCGTCGTCCAGCCACAGATCGGCCAGCCGGACGGCCTCCTGCACGGACTGGCGCTCGGCGGGGCCGATACTCGCGTCCTTGACGCCGTCCGGGGTGCCCTGGGAGACCGTCTGGCGGGCGATCTGCTTGGCCATGTCCCAGTTCACCGGGCCGCCCTCGTAGGAGAGCATCTGGCCCAGCTGCTGGAAGGCGGCGCCCAGGTCGGTGGGGTTCAGCGAACCGAACATGGCTGCGAGCGGATTGTCGGCACCGGGGCCGCCGAAGCCGCCGGCTCCGGGCGTGCCGAAACCGAACGGGTTGGCCGGTCCCTGCCCACCACCGCTCTGCTGGTCCTTCTTCTTGCCCTCGTCGCCGTCTTCCGGCTCCTCCGGCGGAAGGCCGAATCCGAATGGGGTGTCACTCACGGGATTCCTCGGCTGGTAAGGCCACCGGTTCTTCCGGCGGCGCGGTTGCCCGACAACACCACCCAGCGTAGACACCCCGACCCGATAGGGCCTCGGTGCTTCGCCGACTCTCTGCCTGCGGCAGGATGGATGCCACCTGGTACGTACGCGTCACTCACGCTCGTACTAAAGACAACCGCTGGAGACGCCTGGTGAGTTCCCCAGATCCGCAGGTTCGCGCAGCGCGAAACCACTCAACCGGTCCTGCCACGCGCGGGCCCGTCGTCGCCGTCACCGGTGCCGCGACCGGGGTCGGGGCGCTGCTCACCGAGCGGCTCGCCGCGTCGGACGAGGTCAAGCAGGTCGTCGCCATCGACGAACGACGCGGGGAGTGCGCGGCGGCGCAGTGGCACATCCTCGACGTGCGGGATCCGGCGATCGCGGAGAAGCTGCGGGGTGCCGATGTCGTCGTCCACCTCGCGCTCGACCTGGATCTCGAGACCGATCCGGCGGCGCGTACGGCTTACAACGTCCGGGGGACGCAGACCGTGCTGACCGCGGCCGCGGCGGCCGGGGTGCACCGTGTGGTGCTGTGCACCTCCGCGATGGTCTACGGGGCGCTGCCGGAGAACGAGCTGCCGTTGTCGGAGGACGCGGAGCTGCGGGCGACGGCCGAGGCGACCGGGGTCGGGGACCTGCTGGAGATCGAGCGGCTGGCGCGGCGCGCTCCGCGGGCGCATCCCGGGCTGAACGTCACCGTCGTGCGGCCGGCGGTGCTGGTCGGGGGTACCGACACCGCGCTGACCCGGTACTTCGAGTCGCCACGGCTGCTGGTGGTGGCCGGGTCGCGGCCGGCGTGGCAGTTCTGTCACGTCGAGGACCTGTGCGGGGCGCTGGAGTACGCCGTTCTGGAGAAGGTCGACGGGGAGCTGGCCGTCGGGTGCGACGGGTGGCTGGAGCAGGAGGAGGTCGAGGAGCTCAGCGGGATCCGGCGGATGGAGCTGCCGTCGGCGGTTGCGCTCGGGGCGGCGGCGCGGTTGCACCGGATCGGGCTGACTCCGTCGCCGGCGGGGGACCTCGCGTACACGATGTACCCGTGGGTGGTGAGCGGGAGCCGGTTGCATGACGCCGGGTGGCGGCCGAAGTGGACCAATGAGGAGGTCCTCGAGGAGCTGCTGGAGGAGGTCTCCGGGCGGCACACGGTTGCCGGGCGGCGGCTGGGGCGGAAGGACGCGACGGCGGCGGGGGCCGCGGGGGCGACGGTGGCTCTGCTGGGCGCCGCCGCCGTGGTGCGGCGGGCCCGGAAGGCGCGGCGCCGCATCTGAGGGGGTTTCTCGCCCCCGCCGCCCCTACCCATTCCCGTCCCCAGGGGCTCCGCCCCTTCGACCCCACCCGAGGGCTGCGCCCCCTGGACCCCTGCGGGGCTGCGCCCCTGCACCCCGCCCGGGGGCGTCCCCGTACCCCGCTGGGGACGCCGCAGGCCTGGCCCCTGCGGGGCTGTGGCCTGCGGCCCGTCCGGGCCCAGCCCCCTCGCACCCCGTCGGGTCCGCGCCCAGACCCCATCCGCCCCGGGGCAGGCCACGGGCCGGCTTGCTGTGCTGGGTGGAATGGTGGTCCGGGGGCGGGGCTGTAGGAGGCTCCGGCGTGTGGGGGATCGTTTCGTGTTGGTCCTGGGGTGCGGCACGATGGTCGTATGGAAGCCAGTAGTGAGCACCCCGGAGAGCGTGCCGGGCAGGATCCCATCAGGTTGATCGGTGTCCGGGAGAGCGCTCTGTCGGTGGATGAGGTGTTCCGGGCCGTCGGGGACGACGCCGCCGGGGGGATCGCGCTGTTCGTGGGGACGGTGCGGAACCACGACGGAGGTGCCGACGTCGACGCGCTGGGGTATTCGTGTCATCCGAGTGCCGAGGCGGAGATGCGGCGGATCGCGGAGAAGGTCGTCGCGGACCATCCGGTGCGGGCGCTGGCGGCCGTACACCGTGTGGGTGACCTCCGGGTCGGCGATCTCGCCGTCGTCGTGGCGGTCGCGTGTCCGCACCGGGCGGAGGCCTTCGAGGCCTGCCGGAAGCTGATCGACGACCTCAAGCACGAGGTGCCGATCTGGAAGCACCAGAGGTTCTCGGACGGCACCGAGGAGTGGGTCGGCGCCTGCTGAGCCACCTGACGTATCCCTGTTGCGTAACCGGACCCCTCCCGCGAGCGTTGTCAGTGCGGAAGGTTAATCTGCTGATCAGTCAGTCCGGATGCTCGCATGGGGTTGGGAGGTGGCCATGGCGGCGCTCGCCTGGTTGCTGATTCCGCTGGTGGCTGCCGTCGGCGCCGGTCTGTGGGGCAGTTGGGCCAACCGAACACGGAAGGTCCGGAGCGACGGTCCCGAGCTGGACGGATACGCCCGTTTCCGTGAGGCCATGGAGAGGTCCCACTCCCGTACTTGACGGGGACGGTACAAAGGCGGCCCTGACGGTGCGCAGACAGGGGCGTCCCGTACTGTCGAGACATGCCACGCCGCACCGCGACGATGCTCGCCTCCACCCTGATGCTGATCGCGCTCCTGTGCGCGGGAGTCTTCATCCCCGTGCCGTACTCGGAGATGTCTCCGGGGCCGACCGTGAACACCCTGGGGGACCACGACGGCGAGCCGGTGCTGCAGATCTCCGGGCACAAGACGTACGCGGCCTCGGGGCACCTCAACATGACCACCGTCAGGGTCACCAGCGCCGACTACCGGATGAACCTGGTGGAGGCCGTCTACGGATGGCTCGCCCACGACGGCAAGGTCGTGCCGCACGACACGCTCTACCCGAACGGCAAGACGGAGCAGCAGTCCACCCAGGAGAACGCCGAGGAGTTCACCCAGTCGCAGGAGAGCGCCAAGGTCGCCGCCCTGAAGGAACTGGGCGTCCCGGTGAAGTCCTGGGTGATCGTCTCCACGGTGGTCAAGGACTCCCCGGCCGAGGGCAGACTGCACGCCGGTGACGTGATCAAGGCCGTGGACGGTACGGCGGTCAAGGAGCCGACCGACGTCGCCAAGCTGGTGACGAAGCACAAGCCCGGCCAGGACGTCGTATTCAAGATCGTCCCGGTCAAGGAGCAGACCGCCGCCGAGAAGGAGCACCGGACGGCGACCACGACCAAGGACGTCACGATCACCACGGCGACCTCCCACGACAGCGGAGCCAAGCGCGCCATCGTCGGCATCTCGGCCGGGACCGACCACACCTTCCCGTTCACCATCGACATCAAGCTCGCCGACGTCGGCGGCCCCAGCGCCGGCCTGATGTTCTCCCTCGGCATCTACGACAAGCTCACCCCGGGCGACCTGACCGGCGGCAAGTTCGTCGCGGGCACCGGCACCATCGACGACGCCGGCAAGGTCGGACCGATCGGCGGCATCGAGATGAAGACCGTCGGCGCGCGCGACAAGGGCGCCCAGTACTTCCTGACGCCCGCCGACAACTGCGCCGCCGCAGCCAAGGACACCCCGAGCGGACTCCGGCTGGTCAAGGTACACACCATCAAGGACGCCCTCGAGTCCCTCAAGGACATCCGTAGCGGCGACACCGCCGACCTGCCGAAGTGCACCGCCAAGGGCTGACCCCGGCAGCCGGGGACATCGGTCAGCTCACTCCTCGAACGTCGCCGTCAGCGCCTCCGCCAGCCCCGGCACCAGTTCGGGGCCGGTGAGGACCTCCGTCGGGGAGTCCTTCTCGCGCAGACGCAGTGCCGACTCGCGGGTGCCGTCGCGCAGCACCGCCACCGTCATGCGGACCTCCTGGCGCTCGGGGTGGGCGGCCACCCACTTCGCCAGCTTCGCCTCGCTCAGGCCCTCGGGGACCTGGGCCTCGGCGGACGGCGGCAGCATCAGGCGTTCCACGGTCAGTGCGCAGCCGACGACCGCGTCGGGCCAGGCGATGGTGCCGAGGAACTCGTCGAGCGGCCGGTCCGTTGGAACCTCGTCCTGCTCGATCGGGGTGAGACCGGTGGTCTCCGGCTCGTCCTGCAGGCCGAGCTGCGCCGCGAGCGAGGGTTCCTGGGCCCGCAGCCGCGCGGTGTCTACGAGGGCGAAAAGGCGAGCGGGCTGGTCCCAGCCGAGGCCGGAGGTGTACTCGTCGATCTCGAGTACGGCCCGGGTGAGCGGGTTCGCTGCCATGGGAGTGTTGGACATGGTCACAATCCTGCCTCGTTCCCGGCCGGAATCGGGAACCGAGTAAACCGTGAGTAAGTTGCATAGGTGTGGGACCGCGATCACGGGGGACCACGGAGGGCCCGAGAACACGAGGGCCTGACGGATCGACAGCGAACTTCGAGGGGCGCACCTTGGCTTTCCAGATGCCGGACCGCGGCGGAGGCCCGACGGGACCGCGGATCAGAGTGGGCCGCCCGTCCCGGCGAGCCCGGACCCTGCTCATGACCTTGGGGGTCCTCGCCGCGCTCGGCATGGCGTTCACCATGTTCGCCGGCTTCTGGACGGACTGGCTCTGGTACCGCTCGGTGCACTACTCGTCCGTGTTCACCACCACCCTGTGGACGAAGACCGGCCTGTTCTTCGTCTTCGGGCTGCTGATGGCCATAGCGGTCGGCTTCAACATCTGGCTCGCCCACCGGATGCGGCCCCCGCTGAGCGCCATGTCCATGGAGCAGCAGAGCCTGGACCGCTACCGCATGGGTATCGCGCCGTACAAGAAGTGGCTGTTGTTCGCCATCACCGCCCTGGTGGGCCTGATCGCGGGCGCCTCCGCGGCCGGGCAGTGGCGGACCTGGCTGATGTGGGTCAACGGGGTGCCCTTCCACCAGAAGGACCCCCAGTTCCATCTGGACGTCTCGTTCTACGCCTTCGACCTGCCCTGGTACCGGTTCCTGCTCGGCTTCGGCTTCGCCGCCGCGATCCTGTCCCTGATCGCCGCCGCGCTCACCCACTACCTGTACGGCGGGCTGCGCGTCACCAGCCCGGGCGCCCGCGCCACGGCCGCGGCGACCGGGCACCTGTCGGTGCTCCTCGGCGTGTTCGTCGCCCTGAAGGCGGTCGCCTACTGGCTCGACCGGTACGGGCTGGCGGTCAAGTCCAGCGACTTCAAGGCCAGCGACCACTGGACCGGCCTGAGGTACGTCGACGCCAACGCCTATCTGCCCGCCAAGACGATCCTGTTCTGCATCGCCGTCATCTGCGCCCTGCTGTTCTTCGCCACCCTGTGGCGGCGCACCTGGCAGCTGCCCATGATCGGCTTCGGCCTGATGGTGCTCTCCGCGATCCTCATCGGCGGCCTGTACCCGGCGATCGTCCAGAAGTTCCAGGTCCAGCCGAACGAGCAGGCCAAGGAAGCGCCGTACGTCGAGAAGAACATCAAGGCCACGCGCGAGGCGTACGGCATCGACGACGCGGACGTCTCCGAGTACGCGGGCGAGAGCACCACCAAGGACAAGGCGGCCCTGCGCGACGACGCCGACAAGGCGGCGAGCATCCGGATCCTCGACCCGAACATCGTCTCGCCCACGTTCCAGCAGATGCAGCAGATGCGGAACTACTACGGTTTCCCGACCAACCTCGACGTCGACCGGTACAGCAAGGACGGCGAGGACGGTAAGGACCAAGACACCGTCATCGGCCTGCGCGAGCTGAACCTCGCCGGCATCCCCAAGAAGAACTGGATCAACAACCACTTCCGCTACACCCACGGCTACGGGGTGGTCGCCGCCAAGGGCACCGAGGCGGACTCCGAGGGACAGCCGGTCTACACCGAGAAGAACCTGCCGTCCAAGGGCGACCTCCCGACGTACCAGCAGCGCGTCTACTACGGCGAGAAGACCACCACGTACTCCATCGTCGGCGGCCCCCAGAAGGAGGTCGACTACTCCGACAACGAGGGCGAGAAGACCACCAGCTACAAGGCCAAGAGCGGGGTCAGCCTCTCCAGCCCGATCAACCGCGCCGCCTACGCGGTGGCCTTCAACGAGCCGCAGATGCTCTACTCGGGCGCGATCGGCAAGGGTTCGCGGATCCTCTACAACCGCACGCCCAAGGAGCGCGTCGAGGCGGTCGCCCCCTGGCTGACCATCGACGGTGACGCCTACCCGGCGGTCGTGGACGGCCGTATCCAGTGGATCGTCGACGCGTACACGACGACGAACGGATATCCCTACGCCTCCCGTACGACCCTCGGCGACACGACCGCCGACTCGCTGACCGCCACCAACAACAACCGCGCGGTGGTGGCCCAGCAGAACCAGGTCAACTACATCCGCAACTCGGTGAAGGCGACCGTCGACGCGTACACCGGCGAGGTCAAGCTCTACCAGTGGGACACCAAGGACCCGGTCCTGAAGACCTGGATGAAGGCATTCCCCGGCACGGTGAAGCCGAGGACCGCCATCTCCGACACCCTGATGTCCCATCTGCGGTACCCGCAGGACCTGTTCAAGGTCCAGCGCGAGCTGCTCACCCGCTACCACGTGACCGACGCGCAGACCTTCCTGACCGGCAGCGAGGTGTGGCAGGTGCCGAACGACCCGACGAACAAGTCGGGCAACGCGGTACCGCCGTACTACCTGAGCATGCAGATGCCCGGCCAGGCGTCGCAGGCGTTCTCGCTGTCGACGACGTTCACACCGAACGGCCGGGACAACCTGAGCGCCTTCATGTCGGTCGACGCCGAGGCGGGCACCAGCGACTACGGCAAGATCAGAGTGCTGAAACTGCCGACGAGTACGGCGGTCGAAGGGCCGAAACAGGTCCAGAGCAAGTTCAACTCCGAACAGGAGATCGCCGCGGCCATCAAGCTGCTCAAGGGCGGCGACTCCGACATCGAGTACGGCAACCTGCTGACCGTGCCGCTCGACGGAGGCCTGCTGTACGCGGAGCCGGTCTACGTGCGCGGCGGCGGCCTCAAGTACCCGCTGCTGAAGAAGGTGTTGGTGACCTACGGGGGCAAGACCGCCTTCGAGAACACCCTCGACGACGCCCTCAACGTGGTCTTCGGGGCGAAGCCGTCGACCACGCCGTCCGACACGGACACCGGCAACGGCAACGCCAACCCGCCCACGTCCGGCAACCCGACGGTCCAGCAGGCCCTGAAGGACGCCCAGAAGGCGTTCGACGAGGGCCAGGAGGCCCTGAAGAAGAACGACTGGACGGCGTACGGCAAGGCGCAGCAGGACCTGGAGGACGCGCTGAAGCGGGCCGAGAAGGCGCAGTCCCAGCCGGACAAGACCAGCGGCGGCCGACCGGGCTGATCAAGAGGCACCCCGCGCCGTGATACGGTTGCTGCACAACGGCGCGGGGTGGAGCAGCTCGGTAGCTCGCTGGGCTCATAACCCAGAGGTCGCAGGTTCAAATCCTGTCCCCGCTACTGACACCGAAGGCCCGGATCCATAACTGGATCCGGGCCTTCGTGGTGTGCGGACAGGCGGCGAACGCATGTACCGGTGCGCGGAGCCGCCGCGCCGCCGTGGGGAGATCGGCGATCTGTGTTTGACTTGTCTCTCTGTGGGCATGTCGACAAAACGCTGAAGTGACCTCACGGGCTGCGGTATACCGGGTGTACCCCGGTTGTAGGTGGTGCGACGATGGACGTTATGGGGGACAAGGCAACTCTGTTGGATACAGGGCCTTTTGTGCAGCCTGCTGATTTTGCGCAGGATGCCGACGTTGTGCTGCCCGCCGACCTCGCGCCGTCCGCCGACCGCGACGAGGCAGGTGAGGCCGCGGAGGAGGCGCGTCAGCGGCTCGCCGCGCAGGCCGGTGACGCCGAGGCGATGAGCGTCCTCGGAGCCATGCTGCTGCGCCGCGGCGACCTCGACGGCGCCGAACCCCATCTGCGTGCCGCCACGGCGGCCGGCGACCGGGCCGCCGCCAACAACCTGGGCGTCCTCCTGCACCAGCGGGGGTACCCCGACGAGGCCGCCGGGTGGTGGCGGATCGCCGCCGTCGCCGGTTCCGCGGCGGCCGCGCACGCGCTGGGCCGGCACCACCGTGAGCGCGGGGACGAGCCCGCCGCCGAGTACTGGCTGCGGCAGTCCGCCGAGCAGGGGCACCCACTGGGCGCGTACGCGCTCGCCGACCTGCTCGAGCACCGCGGGGACGAGCCCGCCGCCCAGCAGTGGATGCGGGCCGCCGCCGAGCGCGGCCACCGGGAGGCCGCGTACCGGCTGGCGCGCGCACTCGACCGCAGAGCCACGAACGAGGAGGAAACCGGCGCTGACAACGCTGTCGAGGAGGTCGAACAGTGGTATCGCCAGGCCGCCGCGCGCGGGCACCGGCGGGCCGCGCTGCACCTCGGCGCGATCCTGGAGAAGCGGGGCGAACTGAAGGAGGCCGGGCGCTGGTACCTGACCTCCGCCAAGGACGGTGAGGCGCGCGCCGCCTGCGCGCTCGGCTTCCTGCTGCGCGACGCCGGGGACACCGAGAGTGCGGCCGTGTGGTGGCTCAGGGCCGCGCAGGACGGCGACGGCAACGCGGCCAACGCGCTCGGCGCGCTGCACGCCGAACGCGGCGAGACGCAGACCGCCGAGCGGTGGTACCGGGCGGCGACGGACGCCGGTGACGACAACGGCGCCTACAACCTCGCGCTGCTCTGCGCCGAGCAGGGCCGGACCGCGCAGGCCGAGCAGTGGTACCGGCGGGCGGCGTACGCCGGGCACCGGGAGGCGGCGAACGCGCTCGCGATCCTGCTGCTTCAGGGCGGCGACACGACGGGCGCGGAGCCGTGGTTCTCCAAGGCGGCCGAGGCCGGGAGCGTGGACGCCGCGTTCAACCTGGGGATCCTGTACGCCGGGCGGGGCGAGGACGTCGTCGCGCTGGGCTGGTACGAGCGGGCGGCCGCCGCCGGGCACACGGAGGCGGCGTTGCAGGTCGGGATCGCGCGGCTGCGGGAGGGTGACGAGCAGGAGGCCGAGCGGCATCTGCGGTGCGCGGCGGGCGGCGGCAGCGCGGAGGCCGCGTACCGGCTGGCGACCGTGCTCGACGCGCGGCGGCCGGCCGAGCCGGCGCACGAGCTCGGTGAGGTCGTGCACGAGAAGACCGAGTGCGAGGAGTGGTACGAGCGGGCGGCGTGCCAGGGGCACCGGCGGGCGCAGGTCCGGGTCGGAATGCTGGCGGCGGCCCGGGGGGACGTGGTCGAGGCGGCGCGGTGGTACCGGGCGGCGGCGGAGGCCGGGTCGCGGAACGGGGCGTTCAACCTTGGGCTGCTGCTGGCCCGGGAGGGCAGTGAGCCCGAGGCGGCCGTGTGGTGGGAGCGGGCCGCGGACGCCGGGCACGGGCGGGCGGCGCTTCGGCTGGCCCTGGTCTACGCGCGTCGGGGGGAGCTGGCGGTCGGCCAGCGGTGGGCCGACCGGGCGGTGACGCTCGGGCCGGCGGAGGTCGCTGCGCGGGCGGAGCGGTTGCGGGATGCTCTGCGGGAGGAGTTGTCCGCGTAGCGCTGCGCTGTGGCTCCGCCGGGTGTGCGGGTGGGGCTGTGGTTGGCGCCGGGTTTCTCGCCCCCGCCGCCCCTACCCATTCCCGTCCCCAGGGGCTCCGCCCCTTCGACCCCGGCCGGGGGCTGCGCCCCCTGGACCCCTGCGGGGCTGCGCCCCTGCACCCCGCCCGCGGGGCTGCGCCCCCTGGACCCCTGCGGGGCTGCGTCTCCCGGGCCTCCCGGCGGGGCTGCGCCCCCTGGACCCCTGCGGGGCTGCGCCCCTGCACCCCGCCCGCGGGGCTGCGTCTCCCGGGCCCCCGGCGGGGCTGCGTCTCCCGGGCCTCCCGGCGGGGCTGCGCCCCCGCACCCCGCCGCGAGGCTCCGCCCCCCGATCGCCGTGCAGGCCGGATGATCCAAAGCGATTTGCCTCCCGGTGCATCCTTCACGTAATGTTCAGTTCACCGACGCGGGGTGGAGCAGCTCGGTAGCTCGCTGGGCTCATAACCCAGAGGTCGCAGGTTCAAATCCTGTCCCCGCTACTTGAGGCCGAGGGCCGGAATCCAGCAATGGGTTCCGGCCCTCGGTGTTTTGTGGGCAGCGCGCAGCGAGCGCGAACAGCGCGAAGCCCCGGCGCCCCTCAGGGGGCGCCGGGGCTTCGGAGTGTGGCTCAGGCCGTCGCGCAGTTCGGGCAGACGCCGCGGTACGTGACCTCGACGTCCGAGACCGTGAAGCCGAAGCGCTCCGAGTCGGGGAGGTCGGCCAGCGGGTTGCCGACCGGGTGGACGTCCCGGATCGCGCCGCACTGGGCGCAGACCAGGTGCTGATGCGGCCGGTGCGCGTTCGGGTCGTACCGCTTGGCCCGCTGGTCGGTGGAGACCTCGATCACCTCGCCGAGGGAGACCAGCTCGCCGAGCGTGTTGTAGACGGTCGCCCGGGAGATCTCGGGCAGCTTGGCGACAGCCCGAGAGTGGACCTCGTCGGCCGTCATATGGACGTGTTCGCCGTCGAGGACCTCGGCCACGACGCGTCGCTGCGCGGTCATCCGCCATCCGCGTCCGCGCAGTCGTTCCAGAAGGTCGCTCATGCGAACCAGCTTAACAGCAAGAGGACCAGTTTCCGAACAGGTGTGAGTTTGGAGCTTGAATTGAATTAGATGAAGTCCAGTGTAGGATCGAGGCTGGAATTGGTTGAGTTGCAGGAATGAGTAGAAGTGACGCAGGAGGCGGACGTGACGCAGGGACCGCTCACGACGGAGGCCGGTGCGCCGGTGGCCGACAACCAGAACAGCGAGACCGCGGGCGTCGGCGGCCCGGTGCTCGTCCAGGACCAGCTCCTCCTGGAGAAGCTGGCCCACTTCAACCGCGAGCGCATTCCGGAGCGCGTGGTGCACGCCCGGGGCGCGGGCGCCTACGGCACCTTCACGGTGACCGCCGACGTCACCCCGTACACGCGCGCCGGGTTCCTCTCCGAGGCCGGCAGGCAGACCGAGGTCTTCCTCCGCTTCTCGACCGTGGCCGGCAGCCTGGGCTCCGCGGACGCCGTCCGTGACCCGCGCGGCTTCGCGCTGAAGTTCTACACCGAGGAGGGCAACTACGACCTCGTCGGCAACAACACCCCGGTGTTCTTCATCAAGGACGCCATCAAGTTCCCGGACTTCATCCACACGCAGAAGCGCGACCCGTACACGGGTTCGCAGGAGGCGGACAACGTCTGGGACTTCTGGGGTCTGTCCCCCGAGTCGACCCACCAGGTGACCTGGCTGTTCGGCGACCGCGGCATCCCGGCGTCCTACCGCCACATGGACGGCTTCGGCTCGCACACCTTCCAGTGGAACAACGAGGCGGGCGAGGTCTTCTGGGTCAAGTACCACTTCAAGACCGACCAGGGGATCAAGAACCTGACCGCCGAGGAGGCCGCCGGGCTCGCCGGTGCGGACCCCGACTCCCACCAGCGCGACCTGCGCGAGGCCATCGAGCGCGGCGAGTACCCGACCTGGACGGTCGGCGTGCAGATCATGCCCGCCGCCGAGGCCGCGGCCTACCGTTTCAATCCCTTCGACCTGACCAAGGTGTGGCCGCACGCGGACCACCCGGTCGTCGAGATCGGCAAGCTGGAGCTCAACCGCAACCCGGAGAACGTCTTCGCCGAGGTCGAGCAGTCGATCTTCTCCCCGGCGCACTTCGTGCCCGGCATCGGCCCGTCCCCGGACAAGATGCTCCAGGGCCGCCTCTTCGCCTACGGCGATGCTCACCGCTACCGCGTCGGCATCAACGCCGGCCACCTGCCGGTGAACCGCCCGCACGCCACCGAGGCGCGCACCAACTCCCGTGACGGCCACCTGTACGACGGCCGCCACAAGGGCGCCAGGAACTACGAGCCGAACAGCTTCGGCGGCCCCTTCCAGACGGACCGCCCGCTCTGGCAGCCGGTCCCTGTCTCCGGCGCCACCGGCGACCACGCGGCCCCGGTGCACGCCGAGGACGACGACTTCGTCCAGGCGGGCAACCTCTACCGGCTGATGTCGGAGGGCGAGAAGGAGCGCCTCGTCGGCAACCTCGCCGGCGCCATCGCGCAGGTCTCGCGGGACGACGTCGCCGAGCGCGCGATCGACAACTTCCGTCGGGCCGACGGGGACTTCGGCAAGCGGCTGGAGACCGCGGTCCAGGCCCTGCGAGGCTGACGCGCACCGGTGACGGGCCGGGTCCCTCGCGGGGGCCCGGCCCGTCGCGCGTTCAGGCCGGTACGACGTGCGGCTGGGCGGGTGCGGGTGCCCAGCAGCGGATGATGTCGCGGACCGAGACGATCCCGGCGGGCTCGCCGCGGTCGAGGACGACGAGGTGGCGGAAGCCGCCGTGGGCCATGGCGCGGGCGGCCTCCTCCAGGGTCCAGGTCGGGGCGGCGAACACGACGTTGTTGGTGGTGTGGGCGTGGATGCGTTCCGTGTCCGGGTTCTGGCCGAGGCCCACGGAGTTGAGGATGTCCCGCTCGGTGAGGATCCCGATGCCGCCGGCGTCCGGGTCGAGGACGATGGCGGCGCCGACCCGGCGGGCGGACATCAGGGCGGCGGCTTGGCGGAGGGTGTGGGCGGGGCCGATGGTCAGGACCACCGTGCTCATGGCGTCTCGGACGAGCATGGGATGGAGGCACCTCCTACGAATCCGATGAACCCGTGAAGGACAAGTTCATCGATTCACAAGTTCACAAATGAGGGTGCTCTCAGCGTCCCAGGTAAAGGGCGGGTCAACAAGAGGGCGCACGCGGCCATTTGAGGGCGTGCGTGATCGCCCCGTGGAACTCAGTAGCGCTGGTTGAGATACCCCAGCAACTCGTCGTGCAGCAGGCCGTTCGACGCGGCCGCGTTGCCGCTGTGCGGGCCCGGGCGGCCGTCGAGGCCGGTGAAGGTGCCGCCGGCCTCCGTGACGATGATCGCGTTGGCGGCCATGTCCCACAGGGACAGCTCGGGCTCGGCGCAGAGGTCGATCGAGCCCTCGGCGACCATCATGTAGGGCCAGAAGTCGCCGTACGCGCGCGTGCGCCAGACCTCGCGGGTGAGGTCGAGGAAGCCGTTCAGGCTGCCGCGCTCCTCCCAGCCGCTGAGCGAGGAGTACGCGAAGGAGGCGTCGGTGAGCTTCGACACGCGGGAGACGCGCAGGCGGGTGGCGGAGGACAGGCTGCGGCCGGTGAAGGCGCCGTGGCCCTGCGCGGCCCACCAGCGGCGGCTGAGGGCGGGGGCGGAGACCACGCCGACGACGGGCCGGTAGCCGCCCTCCGCCGCCTCCATCAGGGAGATGAGCGTGGCCCAGACGGGGACGCCGCGGACGTAGTTCTTGGTGCCGTCGATCGGGTCGATCACCCAGCGGCGGGGGCCGGTGCCCTCGATGCCGTACTCCTCGCCGAGGATCGCGTCTCTGGGGCGGGCGCGCTGGAGCTGGCCGCGGATGAGCTCCTCGGCGGCCCGGTCCGCCTCGCTCACCGGGGTCATGTCCGGCTTGGTCTCCACCTTGAGGTCGAGCGCCTTGAAGCGAGCCGTCGTAGCGGCGTCGGCCGCGTCCGCGAGGACGTGGGCGAGGCGGAGGTCGTCGAGGTAGTCGGGCATGCAGGAACCGTATCCGGGTGACCTGGGATGGGGCTACCGGGGGGCGGGAGGTACCACGGGTACGGGGGTACCGGGCCGGGGCGCGGAGACGACCGGCGGACACGCGCTTGCGGTGCGAAGGCGCCCCCCGGTGCCTTCGTGAACCCTTGACAGTGCCTGTCTGCGCGTCAAATCTGGGCCCAGAGCCGCTCGCCCGAGGGAGGCGAAGATGCCTGCAGCGCGGGAATCCCTACTGGACGCCGCCTACACGGCGCTTGCGCGCCGGCCGTGGTCCGCCGTGCGGATGGTGGACGTGGCCGCGGCGGCCGGAGTGTCCCGGCAGACGCTGTACAACGAGTTCGGCAGCAAGGAAGGGCTGGCCAGAGCGCTGGTACGGAGAGAGGCCGACGGGTACGTCGCCGGGGTGGAGCGGGCGCTCGCCGCGCACGCCGACCCGCGCGACCGGCTCACCGCCACCGCCGAGTGGATGACGTCGGCCGCCCGGGACAACGCGCTGGTACGGGCCATGCTCACGGGCTGCTGGAGCGAACGCCTGCCCGCGCCGACGCTGTCCGCCGTGCCGTCCTCCTCCGCCGTACCGGCGCAGCGCCGGGCGGACGGCCCGCTGCCCTCGCCCGGCGACTTCGTACAGATCGTGCGAGACCGGGCGGTCGCGGCGGTGGCCGGCCCCGGTGCGGCCCCGGCGGACACCGTCGAGCTCGTCAGATCCTGCGAACTGGCCGTACGGCTCGCCCTGTCCTGCGTCGCGGCTCCGCCGGGGGAGGGCGGGATCGCGGAGCTGGTGCGCGGTGCCCTCACCCGGCAGCCGGCGTGAGCGACGGCAGGGGCGGGCGCGTCGTCGCAAGTGACCGGCCCGGGTCGCAAGTGACCGGTCCGGACGTCGATTTCGACGACCGGGTCGAGGGTCCGGGCAGTGCGCCCGTCCTCGGATCGCAGCCAAGTCCTCGGCGCGGCGGGCGAGTCGCCGGAGGCCGTGCTGACGCCCGGCCCGTCGGCCGGGGAACTCGATCAGCACCATGCTGCCCTTCCGGTCGCCCTGGATCGAGGGTGTCCTGGACGCGCTCCAAGTACTCCAGGACGTCCGGGTGATGACGAAGGCGAGGCTGGACAGGCCCTAGCGCGCCGAGCCCGACAGTTGCAGGCCGATCACGCCGACGATGACCAGGCTGATGGAGACGATCTTCAGGGTGGAGACCAGGTCGCCGAGGAAGATCATGCCGTAGATCGCGGTGCCCGCCGCGCCGATGCCGGTCCACACCGCGTAGGCCGGGCCCACGTCCAGCTTCTTCAGGGAGAGGGTGAGCAGGCCGAAGCTGCCGAGGGCGAAGCAGCAGAAGGCGATCGTGGGCCAGAGCCGGGTGAAACCGTGGGAGAGCTTGAGGCACACGGCGAAGCCCGTTTCGAGCATTCCGGCCACGATGACCAGCAGCCACGCCATGTGCTGTCCTCCCGTAGGTCCGGCTCGGTGCGATTATGCACTTACCGGACTCGCCGCCTCCCAAACAACGCGCGAACAACACGACGCGCGAATCGACACGGCCGTCAGTCGCCTTCCGTGCGCTCGCGGGTGGCCAGCAGCCTGCGCAGCGAGTACAGCCGTGCCGGGTCGGCGTGCCCCTCGGCCACCCAGGCGTCCAGCGCGCAGTCCGGCTCGTCGTGACTGCACGCGCGCGGGCAGCCCTCCGTGCCGGGTTCGAGGTCCGGGAAGGCGTGGATGACGCGGGTGGGGTCGATGTGCGCGAGGCCGAAGGACCGTACTCCCGGGGTGTCGATCACCCAGCCCCCCGCGGTCGCCAGGGGCAGGGCGAGGGCCGACGTGGTGGTGTGCCGGCCGCGGCCCGTCACCGCGTTGACATGGCCCGTCGTGCGGCGGCGCTCCTTGGGGACCAGCGCGTTGACGAGGGTCGTCTTGCCGACGCCCGAGTGGCCGACGAAGGCCGTGATCCGGCCGTCCAGCTGCTCCCGCACCCGATCGGCCGCGCCGCCGTCCGCCAGTTCCTCGCGGCTGGTGACGACGTACGGGATGTCCAGGTCGCCGTACAGCTCCAGCAGCTTGTCCGGCGGTGCCAGGTCCGACTTGGTCATCACCAGGAGGGGCTCCAGGCCGCCGTCGTAGGCCGCGACCAGGCAGCGGTCGATCAGACGCGGGCGCGGCTCGGGGTCGGCCAGGGCCGTGACGATCGCCAGCTGGTCGGCGTTGGCGACCACCACCCGCTCGAACGGGTCGTCGTCGTCCGCGGTGCGGCGCAGCACCGACGAGCGCTGCCCGATGCGGACGATCCGCGCCAGCGTGTCCTTCTTCCCGGACAGGTCACCGACCAGCGCCACCCGGTCGCCCACCACCGCGGCCTTGCGGCCCAGTTCGCGGGCCTTCATCGCCAGCACCGTACGGCCGTCGACGAGGCAGGTCAGACGACCCCGGTCGACGGTGAGGACCATGCCCTCGGCCGCGTCCTCGTGCTTGGGCCGGATGTTGGTGCGGGGTCGGTTGCCCTTGCGGTTGGGGCGGCTGCGGATGTCGTCCTCGTCGGTGTGCTTGCCGTAGCGGCGCATGGCGGTGCTCCCCTACGCCCTGTCGCTCCCGAGCATCCCGGTCCACAGCTCGGGGAAGTCGGGCAGGGTCTTCGCGGTGGTCGCCACGTTCTCGATCCGCACACCGTCGACCGCCAGGCCGATGATCGCACCGGCCGTCGCCATACGGTGGTCCTCGTACGTGTGGAAGGTGCCGCCGTGCAGCGTGCGCGGGCGGATGTGCAGGCCGTCGGCCGTCTCGGTGACGTCACCGCCCAGCTCGTTGATCTCCTTGGTCAGCGCGGCCAGCCGGTCCGTCTCGTGCAGCCGCAGATGGGCCACGCCCCGCAGCGTCGAGGGGGAGTCCGCGAGCGCGGCGACCGCGGCGATGCCCGGGGTCAGCTCGCCGACGTCGCCCAGGTCCACGTCGACGCCGTGCACCGAGCCGGAGCCGGTGAAGACCAGGCCGTACTCGGTCAGCTCGCAGGAACCGCCCATCTCGGTGAAGATCTCGCGCAGCCGGTCACCCGGCTGGGTGGTCCTGGCCGGCCAGTCCGGGATCAGTACCTTGCCGCCGGTGACCAGCGCCGCCGCCAGGAACGGCTGGGCGTTGGACAGGTCAGGCTCGATGGTCAGGTCACGGCCGAGCAGCGCGCCCGGGGTCACCCGCCAGACGTTCGGCTCGCCGCCCGACTCCGGGGTGTCCACCTGGGCGCCGACCGCGCGCAGCATGTCGACCGTCATCCGGATGTGCGGCATGGAGGGCAGCGTCGCGCCGGTGTGGCGGACCTCGACGCCCTGGTTGAACCGGGGGCCGGACAGCAGCAGCGCCGAGACGAACTGCGACGAGGACGAGGCGTCGACCGACACCGGGCCGCCGTCCAGCGCACCGCCGCCGTGCACGGTCAGCGGCAGCGCGCCGCGGCCGTCGTCGTCGATCCGGGCGCCCAGCACGCGCAGCGCGTCGATCACACCGTTCAGGGGACGCTCGTACGACCTGGGGTCGCCGTCGAAGCGGACGGGGCCGTCGGCCAGCGCGGCCACCGGCGGCAGGAAGCGCATGACGGTGCCGGCGTTGCCGACGTCGACCGTGGCCGGGCCGTGCAGGCCCGTCGGGAGCACCCGCCAGGCCTCGCCCGTGCCGTCCGGGCCCACGCCTTCCTCGATCTCCACGCCCATCGCGCGCAGGGCGCCGGCCATCAGCAGCGTGTCGCGGGAGCGCAGCGGGCGGCGCAGCCAGCCGGGCTCGGAGGCGAGGGCGGCGAGCACCAGGGCGCGGTTGGTGACCGACTTGGACCCGGGCACGTGGACCGTCGCGTCGACGGCTCCGCTCGCGTGCGGGGCGGGCCAGAGGGCGGTGTGGGCGTCGTTCGGGGCCATGGGCCCCACTTTAGTGGTGGACGGTCCGGGGCGTTGCGCGGCTGCGGGCCCGTCGGGGCTGGTCGCGCGAGCCTCAGACTTCCAGCAGCCAGCGGCCGCCGCCGATCAGCGAGCACAGCGACACCACATGGAACAGGAACAGCCACAGGCCCGCCGGGACGTGCGTGAGCCGGGACAGCTGGTCGGCGTCGGAGTCGCCCGCGCCGCCGCGCGTCCGCTTCGCCTGGAGCTCGAACGCCGGGCGGACTCCGCCGAAGAGCAGGAACCACACCACCGCGTAGGCGAACGCGGCCTGCACCTGGGGTCCGGCCAGCCAGGAGACCAGGAGGAAGGTGCCGCCCGTCAGGACCACCGTCAGGACCCCGTACGCGTTGCGGATCATCACCAGCATCACCACCAGGAGCGCGGTCGCCAGCCACAGCAGCAGCGTGATCCGCCCGGCGGCCAGCAGGGCGGCGCCGCCCAGGCCCAGCAGCGGGGGAGCGGTGTAGCCGGAGGCGGCGGTGAGGATCATGCCTATGCCGTACGGCTTGCCGCGGCTGACGGTGAGGCCGCTGGTGTCCGAGTGCAGCCGTATACCGGTGAGCTGCCGGCCGGTGAGCAGCGCGACGAGTCCGTGGCCGCCCTCGTGGGCGATGGTGATGGCGTTGCGGGAGACGCGCCACACGGTGTGCGGGACGACCACCGCGAGCGCCGCGCCCAGGGTGGCGAGCACCACCCACATATCGGGGTCCGGCTGGGTCCCCATGAGACGGTCCCAGAGGTCGGGCAGCGCGGTGGCGGCGGTGCTCTCCATGTTCGGTGGTTGCTCCCTGTCGCTGTGCGGAGTCTGGCAGTGTGGCACGTATGTGCGGACGGTATGCGTCGAGTCGTAGGCCCGAGGATCTCGCGGGAATCTTTGAAATCGAGAAGTGGGAGCCCGAGGAGACCCTGGAGCCGGATTACAACGTGGCTCCGACCAAGGAGGTCTACGCGGTCCTGGACCGTCCTGTGAAGGACGCCGACACGGCATCGACCAGTTCCTCCGTCACGGGGCGCCCGGTTCGCCAGCTGCGCAAGCTCAAGTGGGGGCTGGTCCCCTCCTGGGCCAAGTCGCCCGAGGGCGGCGCGCGGATGATCAACGCGCGGGCGGAGACCGTGCACGAGAAGCCGTCCTACCGCCGCGCCTTCACCGCCCGGCGCTGCATCGTGCCCGCCGACGGCTACTACGAGTGGGTCACCGGCACACAGGAGCGGGACCTGGAGGTCGAGGGGAAGAAGAAGCGGCCGCGCAAGCAGCCGTACTTCGTGCTGCCCGCCGACGGGTCGGTCTTCGCGATGGCCGGGCTGTACGAGTTCTGGCGGGACCGGACGCTGCCGGACGATCATCCGCGGGCCTGGTGGGTGACGTGCTCGGTGATCACCACGGAGGCGGAGCGGACGCCGCTGGCCGTCGCGCCCGGGGAGGGGCCGCATTCGCTGGCCGAGATTCATCCCCGGATGCCGTTGATGCTCACGGCGGATCGGTGGGACGCGTGGCTGGACCCGTCGCGTACCGATGTCGAGGATCTGCGGTCGCTGCTGGCGCCGCCGCCTGCGGGGCTCATGCGGGCGTATCCCGTGTCCACGGCGGTGAGCAATGTGCGCAACAACGGCGCCGACCTGTTGAAGGAGCTGGAGGGGCCGGAGGTGGGCACGCTGTTCTGAGCGGGGTTCGGCACGGTTGCCCGCACCTACGCACCTACGCACCTACGCACCTACGCACCTACGCACCTACGCACCTACGCACCTACGCACCTACGCAGCTACGCAGCTACGCAGCTACGCAGCTACGCAGCTACGCGGCGTTCGCAGGCCTGGATACCGTAGATCTGTGACCCGTACCGACACCGTCGACACCGAAGCCGGCACCGCCCGTGTCACCTGGCACCCGGCCAAGAAGCCGAGGCTCGTCCTGGCCGTCAGCCACGGGGCCGGAGGTGGCATCGAGGCGCGGGATCTCCAGGCGCTCGCCGGGGTGCTCCCGGGGCACGGGGTGAGCGTCGCGCTCGTGGAGCAGCCCTGGCGGGTGGCCGGGAAGAAGGTGGCGCCCGCGCCGAGGACGCTGGACGCCGGGTGGCGCGGGGTCTGGCCGGTGATCGGCAAGCAGGGGCTGCCGGTGGTCTCCGGCGGGCGGAGTGCGGGGGCGCGGGTCGCCTGCCGTACGGCCGGAGAGCTGGGGGCGCATGCTGTTCTCGCGCTCAGCTTCCCCCTGCACCCGCCGGGCAGGCCCGAGAAGTCCCGCGCCGACGAGTTGCTGGGCGCCGGGGTGCCGACGCTCGTCGTGCAGGGCGGCAACGATCCGTTCGGGAAGCCGGAGGAGTTCCCCGAGGGGAGCCACGAACTGGTCGAGGTGCCGTACGGCGATCACGGCTTCGCCGTGCCCAAGCGCGCCGAGATCACCCAGGAGCGGGCACTGGAAGTCATCACCGACGCGGTCGTCCAGTGGACCGCGTCACTCGGCTGACCGCCGGGAATGCGCGGCACCGCGGCACTGTTGTGGCGGACGGAAGTGCTGAACCACCAGCACGGATGTCGTAGGAGAGGGAGTCCGCCGCATGGGTTCGACCATCTGCCCGAGCCGCAGCAGCAGTACTGACCTGGACTGGACAGTGCTGCACGCGGCCAAGACCGCTCCTATTCGAGCGGCGGCAGGCACCGGTCGTCGTCTATCCTCCGAATCGAGTGGGACCGGTTTCGGCCTCACGCGCGATCTTGAGGAGGTGGGTCCGGTCACTGGGACAGACGCAGGGACCGACAACGGCCAGGCGGAGCTGCCCGAGGGCCAGGGCGTCGGCGCGGAGTCGACCGCGGAGCGCACCGCGCGCTTCGAACGGGACGCGCTCGAATTCCTCGACCAGATGTACTCGGCCGCCCTGCGCATGACGCGCAACCCGGCCGACGCCGAGGACCTGGTGCAGGAGACGTACGCCAAGGCGTACGCGTCCTTCCACCAGTTCCGCGAGGGCACCAACCTCAAGGCGTGGCTGTACCGGATCCTCACGAACACCTTCATCAACTCGTACCGCAAGAAGCAGCGCGAGCCCCAGCGCAGCGCGGCCGAGGAGATCGAGGACTGGCAGCTCGCCCGTGCCGAGTCGCACATGTCGACCGGTCTGCGCTCCGCCGAGTCGCAGGCGCTCGACCACCTGCCCGACTCGGACGTGAAGGAAGCGCTTCAGGCGATCCCCGAGGAATTCCGCATCGCCGTGTATCTCGCGGACGTCGAGGGCTTTGCGTACAAGGAGATCGCGGACATCATGGGGACACCCATCGGTACGGTGATGTCCCGGCTGCACCGGGGCCGCCGTCAACTGCGCGGCATGCTCGAGGACTACGCCCGCGAGCGTGGGCTGGTCCCGGCCGGCGCCGGGGAGTCGAACGAAGCGAAAGGCTCGGGCTCATGAGCTGCGGAGAGCCGCACGAGACGGACTGCAGTGAGGTCCTGGACCATCTGTACGAGTTCCTCGACAGCGAGATGCCGGACGTCGATCGCGACAAGTTCAAGCAGCACTTCCAGGAGTGCTCGCCGTGCCTGGAGAAGTACGGCCTGGAAGAGGCCGTGAAGAAGCTGGTCAAGCGGTGCTGCGGGCATGACGACGTGCCGACCGACCTGCGCGCCAAGGTCCTGGGGCGGCTCGACCTGATCCGCTCCGGGCAGGCCGTTCCCGAGCACGACGTGACGGCCGCACCGGTCACGCCCCAGGAGTCCTGACCCGGTCTCCTGACCCTCAGGTCATCACCCGAACGTGCTAATCCTCGGGTCATAGACCCTCGAACCCCCCGACTACCGCCCTAGGCTCCGAACGCCTGGAAGGGCATGGTCGGGGGAGGGGTCATGGAGGCGGTTCCGGCACGGGTACGCGGCTATGTGGCCGGTGTCGCCCTGCTCGCGCTGCTGTGTCCGCTGCCGCTGCCGGCACTCCCCACCCCCTGGTGGGCGGTGGCCCTGCTCGCCGCGCTGTACACGGCCTGCGAGCACGTCGTACGGCGTCGTTTCCCGGGCACGTTCCACCCTGTCTACCCCGTCCTGCTCGCCGGGGCCTTCCTGCTGCCCCCGGCCGCCGCCGCGCTCGTACCGCTGCCGGGCGCGCTGCTGTCCCGCGTGGACCAGCGGCCCGCCACCGCGCGACGGATCTGGCGGGCAGCCCGGCTGGCGCTCGCCGTGTGGAGCGCGGCCCGGGTGCACGGGGCGCTGGGCGGCCAGGCCGCGGTCGTCGCCTCGGACTTCCCGTACGCCCTGCTGCCCGCCGTGGCCGCCGTGCCGGTGTTCTGCCTGGTGCTGGCCGCCCTCGACGGCGGGATGCTCGCCGTCGAGGGCCGGGTGCCGGCCCGCCGGGCCTGGCGGGGGCTGCTGTCCCGGTCCCTGGCGCCGACCGGGGTGCACGGACTGGCCGGGCTGATGATGGCCGTGCTGTGGCGCAGCCCGTACGGGCCGGTCGCCGCGCTGCTCGTGCTGCTGCCGATGTGCGTGTCCTGGTGGGTGTTCGCCCAGTACCACCAGGAGCGCGCCGCCCATCAGGCGACCATCCGCGCACTGGTGCAGGCCGTCGACATCAAGGACGGCTACACCCGCGGGCACAGCGAGCGCGTCGGACACGCCTCCGTGCTGATCGCCCGCGAACTGGGCATGGACGACGAGCGGGTCGAGGTGCTGCGCTTCGCCGGGATCCTGCACGACGTCGGCAAACTCGGCGTGCCCACGCGGCTGCTCCGCAAGGACGGACCGCTCACCCCCGAGGAGCGGCGGGTCATCGAGCTGCACCCCGAGTACGGCCACGAGATGGTGCGCGGCATCTCCTTCCTCGGCGAGGCCCGCGCGGCGATCCTGCACCACCACGAGCGCATCGACGGCAGCGGCTACCCCTACGGGCTGGTGGGCGGCCAGATCCCCGAGTGCGCCCGGGTCGTCGCCGTCGCGGACGCCTTCGACGCGATGACGTCCACCCGCTCCTACCGCAGGGCCCGGCCCGTACCGGCCGCCCTGGACGAGCTCCGGCGGTGCGCGGGGGAGCAGTTCGACCCCCGGATGGTCACCGCGCTGGCCCGCGCCCTGGGACGGCACGGCTGGCGTCCCGCGGTCACCGCCGACGAGCCGGAGTGCGCCACGGCACCACCCGAACCCGTCGTCGGCCGGACCGGAGCGCGGCGATGACCGCGCTGCGCCTCATCCACGCCGCCGCCGCCCTCGTCGCCACCGCAGCCCTCGCCGACACCCTCTGGACCGGCCTGGACGAACGCGGTGCCGCCCTCGCCTTCGGCGTCCTCGTCACGGTCGGCGAACTCGTCAGGTGGACCGGCGCCCAGGTCAGGGAGGCCGCACCGATCGGCGCCGCCGGGGCGCTGGCGTACGCGCTGCTCGGGGAGGACGCGGGACACGCCACCCGGCACGACGCGCCCCAGGTCGTCGCCGTCGTCCTGGCCGCCGCCCTGCTGGGCAGTGTCCCGCACATCTGGCGGGGGCGGACCCCGACCCTCGACCACCTGGCCCGCCGCGTCCTCACCGTCGGCTTCGCCGCCGTCTGCTTCCAACCCCTGTACAGCCGGGGCGTGTTCGAGACCTGGGGCGGACCGGCCTACGCGCTGCTGCTGGTCGCGCTGCTCTCCCTCACCGCGCTGTGCGACGCCCTGCTGGCCGCCGCGCTGGCGCACTCCCGCAGCCGCTGGCCGTTCGGCCCGCTCCTCAGGGACGAGTTGCGGGGACTCGTCGGGATCGGGTCCGCCGTCTGTGCGACCGGGGCGGTGATCGCGCTCGCGATCGCCGTGGCGGGCCTGTGGGCGCTGCCCGTCTTCTGCCTGCCCCTGCTGCTCACCCAGCAGTCGCTGCGCCGGTACGCGGCCGTGCGCGCCACCTACCGGCAGACCATCGCCTCCCTCGCGCGGGCCACCGAGATAGCCGGTTACACCCCGGCCGGGCACGCCCACCGGGTGGCCGCGCTCAGCCGGGCCGTCGGCCGCGACCTGGGGCTGACGCGACCCGAGCTGACCGTGCTGGAGTACGCGGCCCTGATGCACGACATCGGCCAGCTCAGCCTCGTCGACCCGGTGCCGGCCGGCGCCACCGCCGTGCTGCCCGCCGAGGAACAGCGGCGCATAGCGCTGCTCGGCGGGGCCGTCGTACGGCAGACCGGGGTGGACGCGGCGGTCGCCGTGGTCGTGGAGCGGCAGGCCGATCCCTACCCGGAGCAGCCGCTCGCCGCGCGGATCGTGCGGGCGGTGAACGCCTACGAGGAGAAGACCCGGGACGCCGGGCCCGGCGGGCAGCTGAAGGCGCTGGAGGAGCTACGGCTCGGCACGGCCGGGGAGTACGCGCCCGAGGTCGTGGAGTCCCTCGCGCGGGTGCTGTGGAACCAGCGGGGCGGCGGGAGCCTGTCTGACCGTGCCGCGGGCTGGGTAACCCATGGGTAATGAGCGCCCTGGCCTGCGTACGTGGTTGGATGCGAGGGAGAGGGTGTCCGGGGGCACAAGCCAGCCCACTGTGCGGAACTGGAACTGGCAGGCGGGAATCGTGAGGATCTTCGGCAAGGGACGACACCGGCCCTCCGCCTCCTGGCGGCAGGCCACCGACCGGGCGTTCACGCTGATCGGGGACGGCCGGTACGAGGACGCGGGCGAGCTGCTGACGCGCGCCGCCGACCTGGAGCCCTGGCTGTCGGAGTCCTGGTTCAACCTCGCCCTGCTGCACAAGTTCCGGCACGACTGGGAACAGGCGCGGGCGGCGGGCCTCAGGGCCGTGGCGCTGCTCGACCGGGAGACCGGGGCGCCCGACTGGTGGAACGTGGGCATCGCCGCCACCGCCCTCCAGGACTGGCCGCTGGCCCGCCGGGCCTGGCAGGCCTACGGGCTGAAGGTGCCTGGGGGCACCTCCCGGCCGAAGGCTGGGGGAGGGGCCACCGCCTCCGGGGAGCCGCTGGGGATGGACCTGGGCAGCGCGGCCGTACGGCTGTCGCCGGAGGGCGAGGCCGAGGTCGTGTGGGGCCGCAGGCTCGATCCGGCGCGGATCGAGGTGCTGTCCATTCCGCTTCCCTCGTCCGGACGGCGCTGGGGCGAGGTCGTGCTGCACGACGGTGTGCCGCACGGCGAGCGGACCACGGCCGCCGGGCACGCCTACCCCGTCTTCGACGAGATCGAGCTGTGGGCGCCCTCGCCGGTGCCCACCTGGGTGGTCCTCCTGGAGGCCGCCACCGAGGCCGACCGGGACGCCCTGGAGCAGCTCGCCGCCGACGCCGGTTTCGCGGCGGAGGACTGGTCGTCGTCCGTGCGGCTGCTGTGCCGGATGTGCTCCGAGTCCCGGATGCCGTCCGACGAGGGCGACGGTGTCCACCTGGACCCCCACGACCACAGCGAGCCGGGACACCCGGGCCCGCTGGGCCACCGGACCGACGGGCAGCTGTGGGTGCCGGAGCGGGAGTGCGGCGTCGCGGCGCCGGCCTCCCTGGTGAGGGGGCTGCTGGACGGCTGGGTGGCGGACAGCCCGGACTCGCGTGACTGGCGGGATCTGGAAGAGGTCTGCTGAGCGTTCGCCGTACCCTGTACCAGCACCACACCTGTGGTGCGCACCCCAGTTTTTCCGAGGAAGGCGTACGTCGGTCATGGCCCAGCAGGACACCGATCAGCAGCACGCGGGCGTGCTCCCCGTCGACGAGGAGGGCTTCGTCGTCGACACGGAGGACTGCGAGGAGCGCGAGACCGCCTGGCGCGAGCGCGGCACCTCACGGCCGATCACGGTCGTCGGCAACCCGGTGCTGCACAAGGAGTGCACGGACGTCACCGAGTTCGGCGAGGAGCTCGAGAAGCTGGTCGCCGACATGTTCGCCAGCCAGCGCACGGCCGAGGGCGTGGGCCTGGCCGCCAACCAGATCGGCGTCGACCTGAAGGTCTTCGTGTACGACTGCCAGGACGACGAGGGCGTGCGGCACGTCGGCGTGGTCTGCAACCCGAAGGTCGTCGACCTGCCCGCGGACAAGCGCCGGCTGGACGACAGCAACGAGGGCTGCCTGTCCGTCCCGACCGCGTACGCGCCGCTCGCGCGGCCCGACTACGCCGAGGTCACCGGGCAGGACGAGAAGGGCAACCCGGTCAAGGTGCGGGGCACCGGCTACTTCGCTCGCTGTTTGCAGCACGAGACCGACCACCTGTACGGCTACCTCTACATCGACCGTCTCTCCAAGCGTGAACGCAAGGACGCGCTGCGGCAGATGGCCGAGAACGAGCCACGCTACCCCGTGGTCGCCAACGACTGAGTGCCCGCCCCGCGCGTGCGGGGACCGCACGAGAGCAGCGACGACGCCCGGTCAGGATCCCGTCCCGACCGGGCGTCGTTCGTTTGTTCGTCGCATGATTCCCGGCATCTTGGGGTGGTGAGTGAGGCAAATCCGTTCCCAGAGCGGTCAGTTGTGGTGCTGAATGGAAGTGCGGGGATACGCAACGGCGCACGCCCGGCACAGCGGGAGGGGCGTGCGTAACTGGCGGCTGAGAGGGGTTTGTTCGTGCATGCTTTCTCACGCGGCACCACATCGACACCGACGGCGGTCGCGGTTCCGCCGTCGCTCGCCCTTCCGGTGATCGAGGACGCGTTTCCCCGGAACCTGCACCCGTATTGGCCAAAGCTTCAGGAGAAGACCCGCCTGTGGCTGCTCGAAAAACGGCTCATGCCGGCGGACAAGGTGGCGGAATATGCCGACGGACTGTGCTACACCGACCTCATGGCCGGGTACTACCTCGGCGCGCCGGACGAGGTGCTCCAGGCCATAGCCGACTACAGCGCGTGGTTCTTCGCCTGGGACGACCGCCACGACCGTGACATCGTCCACGGCCGCGCGGGCGACTGGCGGCGGCTCAGGTTCCGCTTGCACACGGCCCTCGACTCACCCGGGCACCAGCTGCGCCACCCGGACCCACTGGTGGCAGGCTTCGCGGACAGTGTTCTGCGGCTGTACTCGTTCCTGCCGGGCACCTGGAACGCGCGGTTCGCCCGGCACTTCCACGCGGTGATCGAGGCGTACGACCGGGAGTTCCGCAACCGCGCCGGGGGACACGTCCCCGAGGTCGAGGAGTACCTCGCCCTGAGGCGTCTGACCTTCGCCCACTGGATCTGGACGGACCTGCTGGAGCCGAGCGCGGGACTCGAACTCCCGGACGCCGTACGGAAACACCCGGCATACCGCCGCCCGGCCCTGCTGAGCCAGGAATTCGCGGCGTGGTACAACGACCTCTGCTCGCTGCCGAAGGAAATAGCGGGCGACGAGGTGCACAATCTCGGAATCAGCCTGATCGTCCATCAGGAACTCACCCTGGAAGAGGCGGTCGGGGAAGTAAGGCGGCGCGTCGAGGAATGCGTCGACGAATTCCTGGAGGCGGAGCGAATCGCCTTGCGGTTCGCCGACGACCTCGACGACGGCACGGTGCCGGGAAAGGAACTCGGCGCCGCCGTACGGGCCTGCCTCGGCAATATGCGGAACTGGTTCAGCTCCGTCTACTGGTTCCACCACGAGTCCGGCCGGTACATGGTCGACAGCTGGGACGACCGGTCCACGCCCCCGTACGTCAACAACGAAGCGGCAGGTGAGAAATGACCGTCGAATCCGTGAATCCCGTCTCCGCCGACGCGCCGGAGTTGCGGGAACCGCCCCTCGCCGGCGGCGCCGTCCCGGTCCTCGGCCACGGCTGGAAGCTGGTCCGCGACCCGCTGGCCTTCATGTCCCGGCTGCGCGACCACGGCGAGGTCGTACGCCTCCGGCTCGGCCCCAAGACGGTGTACGCCGTCACCACGCCGGAGCTCACCGGCGCGCTGGCCCTCAGCCCCGACTACATCATCGCCGGACCGCTGTGGGAGTCCCTGGAGGGCCTGCTCGGCAAGGAGGGCGTGGCCACCGCCAACGGCTCCCGCCACCGCCGCCAGCGGCGCATCATCCAGCCCGCCTTCCGCCTCGACGCGATCCCCGCCTACGGGCCGGTCATGGAGGAGGAGGCGCACGCGCTGACCGAGCGCTGGCAGCCCGGCGAGACCCTCGACTGCACCTCCGAGTCCTTCCGCGTCGCCGTGCGCGTCGCGGCCCGCTGCCTGCTGCGCGGCGAGTACATGGACGAGCGGGCCGAGCGGCTGTGCGTCGCCCTCGCCACCGTCTTCAGGGGCATGTACCGGAGGATGGTCGTCCCGCTCGGACCGCTCTACCGGCTGCCGCTGCCGGCCAACCGGGAATTCAACCGGGCGCTGGCCGATTTGCATCTCCTGGTCGACGAGATCGTCGCCGAACGCCGGGCATCTGGTCAAAAGCCGGACGATTTGCTGACGGCATTGCTGGAGGCGCGGGACGACAATGGCGACCCCATCGGAGAACAGGAGATCCACGATCAGGTGGTCGCGATACTCACCCCCGGAAGCGAAACAGTCGCCTCCACGATCATGTGGCTCCTCCAGGTCCTCGCCGAACACCCGGAACACGCCGCCAGGGTGCGCGCCGAGGCCGAATCCGTGACGGGCGGCCGGCCCGTCGGATTCGACGACGTACGGCGGCTGACCCACACGAACAATCTCGTCGTCGAGGCCATGCGTTTGCGCCCCGCCGTATGGATATTGACGCGGCGGGCGGTGACCGACACCGCTCTCGGCGGCTATCGCATTCCGGCGGGCGCGGACATCGTCTACAGCCCGTACGCGATCCAGCGCGACGCGCGTTCCTACCCGGACCACCTCGGGTTCGACCCCGACCGCTGGCTGCCGGAGCGGGTCAAGGACGTGCCCAAGCACGCGATGAGCCCCTTCAGCGTCGGCAACCGCAAGTGCCCCAGCGACCACTTCTCCATGGCGCAGCTGACCCTGATCACCGCGGCGGTGTCGGCGAAGTACCGCTTCGAGCAGGTCGGCGGGTCGGATGACGCGACCCGGGTGGGCATCACGCTCCGTCCGCACCGGCTGCTGCTCAAGCCCGTGGAGTGGTGACGCACGAAGTGCGACGCCTGCCGGTACCGGCGTGCGCTCAGGCGGCCTCGGGCCCCCGGAACGCGCGCCGGTAGGCGTTCGGCGTCGTGCCCAGCGCCCGGACGAACTGGTGGCGCAGCGCGGCCGCCGTGGCGAACCCGGTCCGCCAGGCGATCGCGTCCATCGTCTCGTCCGTGCCCTCCAGCAACTCCTGGGCCAGCAGCACCCGTTGGCGCAGGATCCAGCGGTAGGGGGTGGTGCCCGTCTCCTGCTGGAAGCGGCGGGCGAAGGTGCGCGGGGCCATGTGGGCGCGAGCCGCGAGCTGGTCCACGGTGACCTCCTCGTCGAGGTGCTGCTCCATCCACGCCAGCACCTCGCCCACGGTGTCGCAGGAGCTCTTCGGCAGCGGACGCTCGATGTACTGCGCCTGCCCGCCGTCCCGGTGCGGCGGCACCACCATGCGCCGGGCGATCTTGTTGGCGACCTCCGGGCCCTGCTCCTTGCGCACGATGTGCAGACAGGCGTCGATACCGGCGGCGGTGCCGGCCGAGGTGATCACCGGGTCCTCGTCGACGTAGAGCACGTCGGGTTCGACGAGCGCGCGCGGGTACTGCCGGGTCAGTTCGTCCGCGTGGTGCCAGTGCACCGCGCAGCGCCGCCCGTCCAGCAGCCCGGCGGCACCGAGCATGAACACCCCGGAGCACACGCTCAGCACCCGGGCCCCGCGCTCCACGGCCCGCACCAGGGCGTCGAGGAGCGCGGGCGGGTAGTCCCGGTGGTGGAACTCGTCGCCGGCCGGCACGGTGATCAGATCGGCCTGGTCGAGCCGGTCGAGACCGTACGGTGTGGACACCGTCAGCCCGCCGACGTGCGTGCCCAGCGCCGGGCCCTCGGCCGACACCACCGCGAAGTCGTACACCGGCAGCCCCTCGTCGCTGCGGTCGATGCCGAACACCTCGCAGACGACGCCGAGCTCGAAGGGGTGCACGCCGTCCAGCAGCACGGCCGCCACGTTCTTCAGCATGCTGCCAGTGTGCCTCCACAGTGGCAGGAATTTGAAGGCGTACGGCAGTCCTGCCACTCACGGTAAGCAGTATCCGGCGCGACAGTGGTGTCATGACTACAGCACAGACAGAAGGCCTGACCGCACTGCTCGTCGTCCTCGGGATCTTCGTCCTGATGGTCCTCCCGTCACTGATCGGCATCGCGCACGACCGGCGCGTCGACCGACAGATCAGGGAGGCCCAGCAGGCACGGGAGGAGACCGAGGATCAGAAGTCCTCGTCCAGGTCGACGGTGCCCTCCACCGCCACCTGGTACGCCGACGGACGCCGCTCGAAGAAGTTGGTCAGCTCCTGAACACCCTGGAGCTCCATGAAGGAGAAGGGGTTCTCGGAGCCGTACACCGGAGCGAAGCCGAGGCGCGTCAGACGCTGGTCGGCGACGCACTCCAGGTACTGTCGCATCGAGTCGGTGTTCATACCCGGGAGGCCGTCACCGCACAGGTCGCGCGCGAACTGCAGCTCGGCCTCGACGGCCTCCCGCAGCATGTCGGTGACCTGCTGCTGGAGCTCGTCGTCGAAGAGGTCCGGCTCCTCCTTGCGGACGGTGTCCACGACGTCGAAGGCGAAGGACATGTGCATCGTCTCGTCGCGGAACACCCAGTTGGTTCCGGTGGCCAGACCGTGCAGCAGGCCCCGGCTGCGGAACCAGTAGACGTACGCGAAGGCGCCGTAGAAGAACAGGCCCTCGATGCACGCGGCGAAGCAGATGAGGTTGAGCAGGAAGCGGCGGCGGTCCGCCCGGGACTCCAGACGCTCCAGCTTCTCGACCTCGTTGATCCACTTGAAGCAGAACCCGGCCTTCTCGCGGATGGACGGGATGTTCTCCACGGCCGCGAAGGCGGCGGTGCGGTCGTCCGGGTCGGGGAGGTAGGTGTCCAGGAGCGTCAGATAGAACTGGACGTGCACGGCCTCCTCGAAGAGCTGACGGCTCAAGTACAGCCGCGCCTCGGGGGAGTTGATGTGCTTGTAGAGGGTCAGCACCAGGTTGTTCGCGACGATCGAGTCGCCCGTCGCGAAGAAGGCCACCAGGCGGCCGATCAGGTGCTGCTCCGCCGGAGTCAGCTTCGCGAGGTCGGCCACGTCCGAGTGGAGGTCGACCTCCTCCACGGTCCAGGTGTTCTTGATGGCGTCCCGGTAGCGCTCGTAGAAGTCCGGGTAGCGCATGGGGCGGAGAGTCAGCTCGAAGCCCGGGTCGAGCAGGTTCTTGGACAGCACGGTCTTGGCTTCGGTGGTCATTACTGGCAGGCCTCGCAGGACTCGGGGTTCTCCAGGGAGCAGGCGACGGCGTCGGGGTCCGCGGCCTGCTGTACGGGGACAGTGGCTCGGGCAGCGCGGGCGATGCGGGTCGCCGGGCGGGAGCGCAGGTAGTACGTCGTCTTCAGGCCCTGCTTCCAGGCGTACGCGTACATCGAGGAGAGCTTGCCGATGGTCGGCGTCTCCATGAAGAGGTTCAGGGACTGGGACTGGTCCAGGAACGGGGTCCGGGCGGCGGCCATGTCGATCAGGCCGCGCTGCGGGATCTCCCAGGCCGTGCGGTACAGCGCCCGTACGTCGGCCGGGATCCAGGCGAAGTCCTGCACCGAGCCGTTCGCCTCGCGCAGCGCCTCACGGGTGCGGGCGTCCCAGACGCCGAGCTCCTTGAGGTCCTTCACCAGGTACGAGTTGACCTGGAGGAACTCGCCGGACAGCGTCTCGCGCTTGAACAGGTTGGACACCTGCGGCTCGATGCACTCGTAGACACCGGCGATCGAGGCGATGGTGGCGGTGGGGGCGATGGCCAGCAGCAGCGAGTTGCGCAGGCCGGTCGTCGCGACGCGCTCGCGCAGCGCCGCCCAGCGCTCCGGCCAGGTCAGCTCGGCGTCGTAGTGGTCGGGGTGCAGGAAACCCCGCGCGGTGCGGGTCTTCTCCCAGGCCGGCAGCGGGCCGTTGCGCTCGGCGAGGTCGGCGGAGGCCTCGTACGCGGCGAGCATGACGCGCTCGGAAATGCGCGTGGACAGCGCCTTCGCCTCCGGCGAGTCGAAGGGCAGCCGCAGCTTGAAGAAGACGTCCTGGAGACCCATCGCGCCGAGGCCGACCGGGCGCCACTTGGCGTTGGAGCGGCCGGCCTGCTCGGTGGGGTAGAAGTTGATGTCGACGACGCGGTCGAGGAAGGTGACGGCGGTACGGACGGTGGCGTCCAGCCGCTCCCAGTCGATGTCGCCGGTCCCGGTGTCGACGAAGGCGCCGAGGTTGACCGAACCCAGGTTGCAGACCGCGGTCTCCCCGTCGTCCGTGACCTCCAGGATCTCCGTGCACAGGTTGGAGGAGTGCACGACGTGGCCCGGTTCGGCCGTCTGGTTGGCGGTGCGGTTGGCGGCGTCCTTGAAGGTCATCCAGCCGTTGCCGGTCTGCGCGAGGGTGCGCATCATACGGCCGTACAGATCACGGGCCGGGATGGTCTTCTTCGCGAGCCCCTCGGCCTCGGCCTTGCGGTACGCCGCGTCGAACTCCTGGCCCCACAGGTCGACCAGCTCGGGCACGTCGGCCGGGGAGAACAGCGACCACTGCTCGTCGGCGTTCACACGGCGCATGAACTCGTCCGGGACCCAGTGCGCGAGATTGAGGTTGTGCGTACGGCGGGCGTCCTCGCCGGTGTTGTCGCGCAGCTCCAGGAACTCCTCGATGTCGGAGTGCCAGGTCTCCAGGTAGACCGCGGCGGCGCCCTTGCGCCGGCCGCCCTGGTTCACGGCCGCCACGGACGCGTCGAGGGTCTTCAGGAACGGCACGATGCCGTTGGAGTGCCCGTTGGTACCGCGGATGAGGGAGCCGCGCGAACGGATCCGGCTGTACGACAGACCGATGCCGCCGGCGTGCTTGGAGAGCCGGGCGACCTGGTGGTAGCGGTCGTAGATGGAGTCCAGCTCGTCCTTGGGGGAGTCGAGGAGGTAGCAGGACGACATCTGGGGGTGCCGGGTGCCGGAGTTGAACAGGGTGGGGGAGGAGGGCAGGTAGTCGAGGCGGCTCATCAGGCCGTAGAGCGCGGCGACTTCGTCGACGGAGCGGGTGGTGTCGTCCTCGGCGAGGCCGCTCGCCACCCGCAGCAGGAAGTGCTGGGGCGTCTCGACGACCTTGCGGGTGTGGGGGTGCCGCAGGAGGTAGCGGCTGTGCAGGGTGCGCAGGCCGAAGTAGCCGAAGCGGTCGTCGGCGTCCGTGTCGATCAGCGCGTCCAGGCGGGCCGCGTGCAGCCGTACGAAGTCGGCGGTGCGGTCGGCGATGAGGCCCTCGCGGTGGCCGACGGCCACGGACCCGGTGAACGAGGTGACGCCCTGGGAGGCGGCCTCCGCGGCGATGCTGATCGTCAGCAGCCTGGCGGCCAGCCTCGAGTAGGCCGGGTCCTCGGAGATCAGGCCGGCGGCCGCCTCCGTGGCCAGTTCGCGCAGTTCCGCCTCGTCGGCACGGGCGGACCGGCCGCGCAGCGCGGCGGCGGCGACCCGGCCGGGGTCGGCGTCGGGCAGGTCGGCGGTCAGCTCGGTCAGGGTCCGCAACAGCGCGGTCCCGGGACCGTCGGACTCCACCGGGGTCGCCTCGGTCGCCGGGATGGCTGAAGCCGGGTCGGCTGGCGCGATGGTCACGTGGGGCACTCCCTCGCTCGGCAGGGGGCCTGGCGGAGGGCAGGGGGCAGCACACGAGCGCGCACGGCGTCGCGTCCACCGGCCCACTCCACGAGGCCCGGACGTCTGAGCACCCGAGCCGGACGGCCGGGGCGCGCTGTCGACAGGTCCTCGGACTGACTCCTGTGCACAGACATGCACAAGTACACCGTTGCGGGACAGTTCCGGATTCGCACCGGATTCCCCTGCGGCGACAGCGAGCATGAGCATACATCTTGTGCTCGCCTGTCACGCCACCCCCAGATGTTGTGTCGAGGTGGTTTCAGAGCGTCAACTTGTAGGTGAGGAGAGTGAGGTCGTCCAGGTGCGGCACGGGGTTCCAGTCCCGCTCCGGTGTGCGGACGAAGCCGAGGCGTTCGTAGAGCCGGTGGGCGGTGTGCATGGAGCGCTGGCTCGACAGGACGACGCTGGTGCGGCCGTCCGCGGCGCGGGCGCGGTCGAGGCAGGCTCTGACGAGGGCCTCGCCGACGCCTTCGCCGCGGGCGCCGTGCTCGACGGCCAGCGCGCGGATCTCGGCCTCTCCGGGTCCGGCGATGTCGGCGACGGGGCCGCCGTCGGGAACGAAGGTGACGCCACCGAGCAGCCTGCCGTCGCGCACCGCCACCAGCACCACGGCGGCGGCGGCTCGCTGCGCGACGTCCTTCAGCACGGGCAGGTACTCGTCGCCCTCGCCGTAGTCGAGGAGGCCGTCGTCGAGGTAGGCGCGGGCGGTCAGTTCGCCGAGAGCGGTGTACTCGGCGGGTTCCACTTCACGGATCCGGATGTCCATGGCGCGCAGTGTGCCCCACGCACACGACGGCGGGCCGCCGAATTTCCCGACGGCCCGCCGCGGTCCTGCCTGGTGGAAAGCTCCTCTAGTGGGAGGCTCCCGCTGTCGCCGGCGGCAGTTCCACCTCGACGCCCGGGTCGCCCGCGTCCGCCGTGTAGTCCTCCGGCTTGGTCTCGTCGACGCCCTCGGGGGCCTTCGCCGCCTTCAGGACGAAGGTCAGGACCACGGTCACGACGACATTCAGGACGAACGCCGTGAGGCCGATGTAGCCGATCTCGCCGATGCCGGGGATCTCCTTCGCCGAGCCGCCGAAGTGCGCCTGCGTCGGCGAGGCCACCCCGTACGCGGCGACCGTGCCGTACACCATGCCGACCGCCCAGCCGGCCAGCAGGGCCCAGCGGTGGAACCAGCGGGTGAACAGGCCGCCGACCAGGGCCGGGAAGGTCTGCAGGATCCAGATGCCGCCGAGCAGCTGGAAGTTGATGGCGACCGTCTTGTCCATGGTCAGGACGAAGACCAGCGCGCCCACCTTCACCAGCAGCGACACGAGCTTGGAGACCCGGGTCTCCTCCTTCGCCGTGGCGTCCGGCTTGATGAAGTCCTTGTAGATGTTGCGGGTGAAGAGGTTGGCCGCCGCGATCGACATGATCGCCGCCGGCACCAGCGCGCCGATGCCGATCGCCGCGAAGGCCACGCCCGCGAACCAGTCCGGGAACATGTCCTCGAACAGCTGCGGGATCGCCAGCTGGCCGTTGGTGACCTTCACCCCGGCCGCGATCGCCATGAAGCCCAGCAGCGCCAGCAGGCCCAGCATCAGGGAGTACAGCGGCAGGATCGTGGTGTTGCGGCGGATCACCTCACGGCTGCGCGAGGACAGGGTCGCGGTGATCGAGTGCGGGTACATGAACAGCGCCAGCGCCGAGCCCAACGCCAGCGTGGCGTACGTCCACTGGCCCGCCTCCGCCGGCACGAGCGCGCCGCGCGGTTTCCCGGTCGCCGGGTTGACCTGGCTGAACGCGTGACCCGCCTTGGCGAAGACGTCGTCGAACCCGCCCAGCTTGATCGGGATGTAGATGATCGCGACGGCGATGACGATGTAGATCAGCCCGTCCTTGACGAACGCGATCAGCGCGGGCGCCCTGAGGCCCGACGAGTACGTGTACGCGGCCAGCACGCCGAAGGCGATCAGCAGCGGCAGGTCCTTCACGAACCAGTTGGTGTTCTCGCCGCCGCCGACGCCCATCACGTCCAGCACGGCCTGGATGCCGACCAGTTGGAGCGCGATGTACGGCATCGTCGCCAGGATGCCGGTCAGCGCCACCGCCAGCGACAGGCCCTTGGAGCCGAACCGGCCGCGCACGAAGTCAGAGGTCGTCACATAGCCGTGCTTGTGCGAGACCGACCACAGGCGGGGCAGGAACGTGAAGATCAACGGGTAGACGAGGATGGTGTACGGCACCGCGAAGAAGCCCGCCGCGCCCGCCGCGTAGATCGCCGCCGGCACCGCCACGAAGGTGTAGGCGGTGTACAGGTCGCCGCCGAGCAGGAACCAGGTGATCCAGGTGCCGAACGACCGGCCGCCCAGGCCCCATTCGTCGAGGCTGTGCTCGTCGTCGGCCCTGCGCCAGCGCGCGGCGAGGAAGCCCATGACCGTGACGGCCAGGAAGAAGAAGATGAAGACGCCGAGCGCGACGCCGTTCACGCCGTCCTTCATTCCGCCGCACCCCCCTTCGCGGTCTCGCGGGAACGCTGGTCACGGCGCCACAACTGGTAGGCGGTCATGGTCAGCACGGTGGAGATGAGCACCCACAGCATCTGGTACCAGTAGAAGAACGGGATCCCTATGAACGCGGGGTCCACCTTGGTGTAGGAGCCGACCCACAGCATCGCCACGAAGGGCGCGACGAGACACAGGCCGATGATCACCCGGACCGGTGTCACGACCGCTGCCACGACCGGTGGTTTCACTTCAGGCGCTTCGGACATGCCACAGCTCCGTCCCCTCACTGATCACCTGTGTAATGCGCAGGCAATCTAGGGGACAGTGTCACGTCAGCGGAAGACCTCATCCGCATATCGGTATGTCGATTTCGGGGGCATGGCGTGAAGACGCCGACCCGCCTACTCCTGCGGCCGCTTGAGTCGCGCCACGAACTTGTAGCGGTCCCCCCGGTACACCGACCGCACCCACTCCACCGGCTGGCCCTCGCGGTCCAGGGAGTGCCGGGAGAGCATCAGCATCGGCAGGCCCACGTCCGTACCGAGCAGCCCCGCCTCGCGCGGGGTGGCCAGCGAGGTCTCGATGGTCTCCTCGGCCTCGGCGAGGTGGACGTCGTAGACCTCGGCGAGCGCGGTGTAGAGCGAGGTGTACTTCACGAGGCTGCGGCGCAGCGCCGGGAAGCGCTTGGCCGACAGATGCGTGGTCTCGATGGCCATCGGCTCGCCGTTGGCCATGCGCAGCCGCTCGATGCGCAGCACCCGGCCGCCCGCCGTGATGTCGAGCAGCCCGGCGAGCCGCTCGTCGGCGGTGATGTAGCCGACGTCCAGCAGCTGCGAGGTCGGCTCCAGGCCCTGGGCGCGCATGTCCTCGGTGTAGCTGGTGAGCTGAAGCGCCTGCGAGACCTTCGGCTTGGCGACGAAGGTGCCCTTGCCCTGGATGCGCTCCAGCCGGCCCTCGACGACCAGTTCCTGAAGGGCCTGGCGGACCGTGGTGCGCGAGGTGTCGAACTCGGCGGCCAGGGTGCGCTCGGGCGGGACGGGGGTGCCCGGCGCCTGGGTCTCCGTCATGTCGAGCAGGTGCTTCTTCAGGCGGTAGTACTTGGGCACGCGCGCGGTACGGACGGTGGCGCCACTCTCGTTCTCCGCACTGCTGACGTCGGTGCTCATGCTCTGCCTTCCCGGCTCCGGGTGCCCAAGCGGCCGACATACCCGTCGGCCACGGCTCACATCGTGGCACGGCTCAGCGTGTCGGGCGCCCACCGCACGCTCCGTGATCTCCTCTGTATACCGTTGTGATCCCCCTTGGTCTAGGCCAAAGCCGCGGCCGACGGCCTCATGCGGCCTCCTGCCGACCTCAGATGCCCTGCCAGTCCGGCTTGTTGGCGTAGGTGTGCCGGAAGTAGTCCGCGAGCTTGAGCTTCGACGCCGCGGCCTCGTCGACGACCACCGTGGCGTGGGGGTGCAGCTGTAGCGCCGAGGCCGGGCACACGGCCGCGACCGGCCCCTCGACCGTCGCCGCCACCGCGTCCGCCTTGCCCTCGCCGGTGGCGAGCAGCACCAGGTGGCGGGCCTCCAGGATGGTGCCGATGCCCTGAGTGATGACGTGGTGCGGCACCTGCTCGATGTCGCCGTCGAAGAAGCGGGCGTTGTCGATACGGGTCTGCTCGGTGAGCGTCTTGATGCGCGTGCGCGAGGCGAGCGAGGAGCAGGGCTCGTTGAAGCCGATGTGCCCGTCGGTGCCGATCCCGAGCAGCTGGAGGTCCACGCCCCCGGCCCCGGCGAGCGCCCGGTCGTACGCCTCGCTCGCGCCCTGCACGTCCTCGGCGGTGCCGTCCGGGCCCATGAACGCGTCCATCCCGACCCCGAGCGGTTCCAGCACCTCCCGCCGGAGCACGGACCGGTACGACTCGGGATGCTCGGCGGGCAGGCCCACGTACTCGTCGAGCTGCGCTATCCGCGCCCGCGAGGTGTCCACGGCCCCGGCTCGCACCTTGGCCGCCAGGGCCCGGTAGATGGGCAGCGGGGTCGAGCCGGTGGCCACGCCGAGCAGGGCCTCGGGCTTGCGGCGCAACAGCTGCGCCATGGCCTCGGCGATGAGCTCGCCGCCCGACTCGGCGTCCGGAACGATGACTACTTCCACGCTGGGGCCTGCCGATCTGTGTGGTTACCGGTCAGTGTGGTTTAGACCATTCGAAAGAATGGTACCGCGCACCCCCTGACCACGTCAGCGAGCCCCCCGCGGCGCGAGCCCCCGGGGCGGCGTTCCCGGAAATTGCCATGGCCATCTGGCCCCGTAGCCGACCCGGGCGGGCTAGGCTTCGAAGCGCCAAGTTGCAACAACTCCCCACGCATGGACACATCTGCTGGTCTAGTCCAGAATGCGTAAGGAACACACTTCCGTCTTCCCCGCACAGGAAGGCGGACCGAGGAACCGGTGCTCTCTGCCCTGACTGCCCCGGCTCCTCATCCATCGGCCGACCGGGACCGCACACCCCACGGCCGTTGCTGCTCCGGGCTGCGGTGCCGGGAGGGTTGAGGGTCCCTCCCAGGCGCCGCGGCCCGCGGGTGTTTTTCGGCCAGGTCAGCCCCCGGGTTACGCTCGCAGACGTGCCCTCCATGAACGAACTCGTACGCCAGCACACCGCCCTCGACGACTCCGACCTCGAGTGGCTCCACCTGCTGGTCTCGGAGTGGCAGCTGCTCTCCGACCTCTCCTTCGCGGACCTGGTCCTGTGGGTCCCCACCCGCGACGGCACGCGGTACGTCTCGGTGGCCCAGATGCGCCCCAACACCGGCCCGACCTCCTACCAGGACGACATGGTCGGCCATCTGGTCCCGCGCGGCCGGCGTCCCATGCTGGACGCGGCGCTCGACGAGGGCCGGATCGTGCGCGAGGGCGACCCGGAGTGGCGCGAGGAGGTCCCGGTGCGGGTCGAGTCGATCCCCGTACGACGGGAGGGGCGGGTCCTCGGCGTCATCGCCCGCAACACCAATCTGCTGACCGTGCGCACCCCGAGCCGCCTGGAGCTCACGTACCTCCAGAGCGCCTCCGACCTGGCGCAGATGATCGCGGCCGGCTCCTTCCCGTTCCCCGACCAGCAGGTCGACATGGACGCCTCGCCGCGTGTCGGCGACGGCCTGATCCGGCTGGACGCGGACGGCATCGTCCAGTACGCCTCGCCGAACGCCCTGTCCGCCTACCACCGCCTCGGTCTCGCCGCCGACCTGGTCGGCCAGGAGCTGGGCACGACCACCGCCGAACTGGCCCCGACCCGAGGCCCGGTGGACGAGGCGCTGGCCAAGGTCGCCAGCGGATGGGCGCCGCGCGAGTTCGAGATCGAGTCCGACGACGGTGTGATCCAGTTCCGGGCCATCCCGCTCAAGCCCAAGGGGACGCGCATCGGTTCACTGGTCCTGCTGCGGGACGTCACCGAACTGCGGCGCCGCGAACGCGAATTGATCACCAAGGACGCCACCATCCGGGAGATCCACCACCGGGTGAAGAACAACCTCCAGACGGTGGCCGCGCTGCTCCGCCTCCAGGCCCGGCGCATCGAGTCCGAGCGCGGCCGGGAGGCGCTGGAGGAGGCCGTGCGGCGGGTCGGCTCCATCGCCATCGTGCACGAGACGCTGTCCCAGAACCTGGACGAGCGGGTGGAGTTCGACGAGATCGCCGACCGTGTGCTCGCGATGGTCGCCGAGATCTCGCCGGGGAAGGTGACCGGCCGGCGCACCGGCCGCTTCGGCATACTCGACGCCGAGGTCGCCACCCCGCTGTCCATGGTCCTGACCGAGATCCTCCAGAACGCCCTGGAACACGGCTTCCGCGAGGGCGACACGGGCACCGTCGAGGTCTCCGCCGTCCGCGGCGGCACCACCAAGGAGGTCCGCCTCCTGGTCACCGTCCAGGACGACGGCGTCGGACTCCCCGACGGCTTCGACCCCCACCGCTCGGGCAATCTCGGCCTCCAGATCGTACGGACCCTGGTGGAGGGCGAGTTGGGCGGCACCTTCGACATGGTCCCGGCGCCGGAGCGGGGGACGCGGGTGATCCTCGACATCCCGGTGCAGGCGCAGAAGTAGGCGCGGATGCGCCGTGGGTGCCCCGGACAGCATTGAGCCCCGGACCACAAGTGGTCCGGGGCCTAAGCTCGTTGCTGCTCTATCAAGCGCATCGGGGGTACTGCGCGCTGCGGCTCGGGGGCGGGAGATGCGTACTCGCTGTACGCGCCGCCAAGCTCAGGCTGTCAGCAGGGGTGGGTTGTCAGGCGGAGGCCTGACGAGCCCGGTTGCGGGCGGCGCGGCGCTTCATCGCGCGACGCTCGTCCTCGCTGAGACCACCCCAGACGCCGGAGTCCTGGCCGGACTCGAGCGCCCACTGCAGACACTGCTCCATAACCGGGCAGCGACGGCAGACGGCCTTGGCTTCCTCGATCTGCAGCAGCGCAGGACCGGTGTTGCCGATGGGGAAGAAGAGCTCGGGGTCTTCCTCGCGGCAAACGGCGTTGTGACGCCAGTCCATGGCTGCTACCTCTCCTTGGTATTACATGCAGATTGCTTGTGAATGTGAACGCTTTCACGAATCCCCCAACAAGTGAAGGGCCGACCGCCGAGTCTCCTCGGCGTGGTCCTGTGTTTGAAGAGGGGTTCCGGTGATCAGTGGAGGCCGGTGTTGCGGGCCGTCCCGATCGCCACGTAGAGACTCGCAAACCTCAGCGGCGGATACAACCCCTTCCGGAAAGTTTTTTTTGATTCCTCGGTGTCGACTGGGTCACAGCCGTACTTCCATGGGGTGGATCCTGGCCTAAACGTTCGAGTGAAAGGACTTTAGCCCGTTCCGCTCACACAATCACACGCAGTGCGCGGCGTACGCCTGTGAACGTCACGCTGGTACGCAGTCCCAGGTGGTCGCCGTCCATCTGAAGGGGGAGTGGCACCTTCGAATGCAAGGTGAAGCCGTCCAGGTCGTGCAGGGAGGCGGCGTGCTTGCCGTGGGGGCCGCGCTCGGGGGACGAAGTGAGCAACTGGGTGCCATACCGGGCAACCGCGGCCGTGGACAGGCGGCTGAGACCGAGTACGTCGAGGCCTTTATCGAACGAGGCCTTAGGTGACGTGTACATCGGGCGATTGCCGAGATACGTCCAAGGCGACGTGTTCGAGACTATCGCCACGACAAGATCGGTGACCGGGTCCCCGCCTGGGTGTTCGAGCGTGATCGTGCCGTGCCGGCGGTGCGGCTCGCCGAGGAACTGCCGGACGACCTGACGGACGTACAAGGCGTGCGTCGACTTCTTGCCGCGCTCGCGCTGCTGCTCGACCCGGCCGACCACACCCGCGTCGAAGCCGAGGCCCGCGTTGAACGTGAACCAGCGGGAGGGGACCGCCTCGTCCTCGGTGCCGGGCGTGCCGGAGGTCAGGCCGAGACCGACGACGCGCTCGCGGCCCTCGCGCAGAGCGTCCAGCAGGGCGCCGGTGGCCTCGACGTTGTCGTTGGGCAGGCCCAGGGCGCGGGCGAAGACGTTGGTGGAACCGCCGGGGACCACGGCGAGGCCGGGCAGGCGGTCCGGGTCGGGGCCGCCGTGCAGCAGGCCGTTGACCACCTCGTTGACCGTGCCGTCGCCGCCGAGGGCCACGACGAGGTCGATGTCGTCGCTCTCCGCCGCCTGCCGGCCCAGGTCGCGGGCGTGGCCGCGGTACTCGGTGGTCACCGCTTCGAGCTTCATCTCGCTCGCCAGCGCGTGGATCAGCACGTCACGTCTACGTGCGCTTGTGGTGGTTGCCGCCGGATTGACCACGAGAAGTGCACGCATGGGTTGCAGGTTACCTACTGGGGGGTACCGGGCCCAGACCGAGGTAGGGATCCGGTAAGAGAAGGGGGCGTGAGCCTGGACACCTCGGGCTTCGGGGCGAGGGCTACCCTTCAGAGGTGAGCAGCGAGCAGAGCCCCTCCCCCGAGATCCTCGCCGAGGCCGACGGCCCCCGTCCGCGCCGGCTGACCTACGCGGCGGCGCTGGCCGCGCTGGAGGGGTCCGCCCTGGTGGTCGGAGGTGTGTGGACGCTCGTGCTCGGCCTCACCGGCGACCCGGACGACCGGCAGCAGGCCGTGACCCTGGCCATCACCCTGATCGTGCTCGCCCTGCTGCCACTGCTCGCCGCGCGCGGCCTGCTGCTGCGGCGCGGCTGGAGCCGGGGCCCCGCGGTGATCACGCAGATCATGGCGCTCCCGGTCGCCTACAGCCTCCTCCAGGCCGACAGCGCCGCGATCCCGGCGGGTATCGCCCTCGCCGTGGTCGCGCTGACCGCGCTGGTCCTCCTGCTGAACCCGGCCACGACCAGGGCGCTGGGCATCAAGGGGCCGGGCCGGGCGGAACGGTAGCCCTCCGAGGGGCTGCTTTCCAGCCCCGTCGGCTACTCCTCGACCAGCAGCTTTTCCCGTAGCTGGGCCAGGGTGCGGGCCAGGAGGCGGGAGACGTGCATCTGGGAGATGCCGACCTCCTGGGCGATCTGCGACTGGGTCATGTTGCCGAAGAAGCGCAGGAGAAGGATCCGCTTCTCCCGGGGCGGGAGATCCTCCAGCAGGGGCTTGAGGGACTCGCGGTACTCGACGCCCTCCAGGGCCTCGTCCTCCGCGCCGAGGGTGTCGGCCACCGCCGGGGACTCGTCGTCCGTGTCGGGCACGTCCAGGGAAAGCGTGGAGTAGGCGTTCGCCGACTCCAGGCCCTCCAGGACCTCCTCCTCGGAGATCGCGAGCTTCTCGGCCAGCTCGTGCACCGTGGGGGAGCGCCCGTGCTGCTGGGACAGCTCGGCCGTGGCCGTGGTGAGCGAGAGGCGCAGCTCCTGAAGCCGGCGCGGCACGCGGACCGCCCAGCCCTTGTCACGGAAGTGCCGCTTGATCTCGCCGACGACGGTCGGAGTGGCGTACGTGGAGAACTCCACGCCCCGGTCCGGGTCGAAGCGGTCGACCGACTTGATCAGCCCGATGGTGGCGACCTGGGTGAGGTCGTCCAGCGGCTCACCGCGGTTGCGGAAGCGGCGCGCGAGGTGCTCGACGAGCGGCAGGTGCATGCGGACCAGCTGGTTGCGCAGCTCCGCGTACTCCGGGCTGCCGTTGCTCAGCGCCCGGAGCTCGACGAACATCGCACGCGCCCCACTGCGGTCGTGGGGGTCGTGCTGCGCGCCCTGAAGAGCCGGCACGGCCTGCGCGTCCCGCTCGTCGTCGTCCCGCTCGTGCTCGCTCATCGTCCCGCCCGTCGCCCTTCCCCGAGCCCTCGCCTCCGTCCGGGCCGGGGACACCCCGCTTGGCCGCTCCAGAGGCGCGCTCTGCACGGCATCCTCCCGATCCCGCTGCCCGTCGTCCGGGAAGCCGGCCTCCGCGGAGTGGTCCTCCGGGTGCGGCCTGGCCTGCTCGGGGATCCCGTCGATGCCGTCCCGCATGCGTGGGGAACCGTCCGGAGAACCCGCGCCTCCGACCGGCAGCTCACGTGTGCCGCGCTCTTCGTCCCGCACCGGACCGTCCCCGTTCCTCACGCCGGCCCGGGTCCCGCGCCGCGCTGTTTGTAGAGGCTGATCGACACGGTCTTGTCCTCGTCGACGGCCGAGGAGACCTTGCCCGCCAGGGCCGACAGCACGGTCCAGGCGAAGGTGTCCCGCGAGGGGGCGTGCCCGTCCGTGGTCGGCGCCGAGACCGTGACCTCGAGCGAGTCGTCGACGAGCCGGAAGACACAACTGAGCACGGAGCCGGGCACGGCCTGCTGGAGCAGGATCGCGCAGGCCTCGTCCACGGCGATGCGCAGGTCCTCGATCTCGTCCAGGGTGAAGTCCAAGCGGGCGGCGAGACCGGCCGTCGCCGTACGCAGCACCGACAGGTAGGCACCCGCAGCCGGCAGCCGGACTTCCACGAAGTCCTGGGTCGCGGGCTCGCCTGCGATCTGGGACACCCTCACCTCCATGGTGGTACAAGCTTTAAGGGGCCGAGGGTCGCCCCTCGGGGTAACGCGATACGTGGTTCAGCGGTGACGCTATCGCGCTCCGAACGTTCCTGTCCCCGGGACCCCAACCCCCTGGCGTCACTCACAGTAAAGCTGTGGATACGCTCCGTGTCTAGAGGTCCAGCGGTCCCAATTGGGGAGAGCGCGCGCCGGGTTGACGTACCCAGACGTCAGACGCTCGAACCGTCCGGATCGGCGCCTGCTTACAGGGTCACACGAGTACGTGGTCGACGAAGCACCAGCGCCAGCTTTCTCCCGGTTCGAAGGTCCGCATCACAGGATGACCGGACGTCTCGTGATGTTCCGTGGCATGCCTCCCGGGTGAGGAGTCGCAGCAGCCGACGTGGCCACAGCTCAGACACTTCCGCAGCTGCACCGGGTGCGTACCGTTCGCGAGACACTCCGGGCAGGTCTCGTTCTGCGGTTCGGGCTCCGGGTGCGGCAGCGCGTCGGCGTGCGTGCACTGTTTCATGATTGCCAGATTACGACGGACGTGCGGGTGACCGCGCGGAAAACGAGGGCGGGCGAGGACGATGGACGTGATGCCGCTGCTGCTGCTGGTGGCGGGGAGTGCCGCGATCGCGGGGGCGGCCAGGCGGACGCCGGTCCCGGCGCCACTGCTGCTGGTCGCGGTCGGCCTGCTGGTCTCGTACGTCCCCGGGGTGCCGGACTACACCCTCGACCCCGAGGTGGTGCTGCCCCTGCTGCTGCCCCCGCTGCTGTACACCTCGGCGACCGACAGCTCCTACCTCGACCTGCGGGCCCAGCTGCGGCCGGTGGCGCTGCTGTCGGTGGGATACGTGCTCTTCGCGACCTTCGTCGTCGGCTGGGCCGTCTATCTGATCGTCCCCGGGATGCCGCTGCCCGCCGCGCTCGTGCTGGGCGCCGTGGTGGCCCCGCCCGACGCGGTCGCGGCGACCGCGGTCGCCCGTCGCGTCGGCCTGCCTTCGCGGATCACCACGATCCTCCAGGGCGAGTCCCTGCTGAACGACGCCACCGCGATCACCGGTTACAAGGTCGCCCTCGCCGCGGCCGTCGGCGAGGGCGCCACCTGGCTCGGCGGGATCGGTGAGTTCCTGCTCGCGGCGGTCGGGGGCGTCGGCGTCGGCCTGGTCCTGATGGCTCCCCTCCACTGGCTGCGCACGCACCTGAGGGAACCCCTGCTCCAGAACACGCTCTCCCTGCTCATCCCGTTCGTCGCCTATGGCGTCGCCGAGCAGCTGCACGCCTCCGGAGTCCTCGCGGTCGTGGTCGTCGCCCTCTACCTCGGCCACCGCGCGTGGGAGGTCGACTTCGCCACCCGGCTCCAGGAGGAGGCGGTGTGGAAGATGGTCGCCTTCGTCCTGGAGTCCGCGGTCTTCGCGCTCATCGGACTCCAGCTGCCGGTCGTCCTCAAGGGCCTCGGGAAGTACGAGGGCGCCGAGGCCACCTGGTACGCGGTGGCCGTCTTCCTGGTGGTGGTCGCGGCCCGGTTCGTGTGGGTGTATCCGGCGACCTTCGTGCCGCGCCTCATGTCGGCGCGGATCAGGGAGCGGGAGGTGAACCCCACCTGGCGGGGCGCGATGGTCACCTCGTGGGCGGGGATGCGGGGCGTGGTCTCTCTGGCCATCGCCTTCTCCATCCCGGTCACGGTGCACGGCGGCGGGCCCTTCCCGCAGCGCAACCTGATCCTGTTCCTGACCTTCACCACGGTGATCGGGACACTGGTGGTGCAGGGCCTGACCCTGCCCCCGCTGATCCGCCTGCTGAGGTTCCCCGGCCGGGACGCGCAGGCCGAGACGCTCGCCGAGGCCAACGCCCAGGCGCAGGCCTCACGGGCCGCCGAGCAGCGCCTCGAGGAGCTCCTCTCGGACGAGCGCAACGCGCTGCCCCCGCCGCTCGCCGACCGCCTGCGCACGGTCCTGGAACGCCGCCGCAACGCCGTCTGGGAGCGGCTCGGCGCGGTGAACCCCGTGACCGGGGAGACGGTCGACGACACCTACCGCCGGCTGTCCCGGGACATGATCAGCGCCGAGCGCGAGGTGTTCGTACGGCTGCGCGACCACCGCTACATCGACGACGAGATGCTGCGCACCCTGCTGCGCAGGCTGGACCTGGAGGAGGCGGCGGCGTACCGGGAGGCGGCGTAGGCCCTGGAGGGGCGGGGCGGGGCGGGCCGCCGGTCACGGGAAGGGGCGGCCGGTGACGACGGCGGCGACCGTCGTCCCGCGCGGGAAGGCGCCTTCGCCGGTGAGGGTGACGAGCGCGTGGAGCAACTTGGCGACATACAGCCGCTCCACGGGCAGGCCGTGGCGGTCCTCGAAGTCCGCGGCGAAGGCTTCGAGCTCCGCGGGGACGCGGGCGTAGCCGCCGAAGTGGAAGCGGTCGTCGAGCGACCAGGTGCCCCGGCGGCCGCCGAAGGCGCGCTCCTGGAGGCCGCGTATCTCGGCGTCCAGGAAGCCGCCCTTCAGGACGGGTATGCCCAGGGCACGCTGGCCGGGGGCCAGGCCGGCGGCCGTGCCGGCGAGGGTGCCGCCGGTGCCGCAGGCGAGGGCGACTACATCCACACCATCTGCTCCATCGACTCCACCGACGAAGTCGCCGTGACCGCGCAGTTCCCGGCCTAGGGCCTGGCAGCCGCGGACGGCCTCGGAGTTGCTGCCGCCTTCCGGGACGACGTAGGCGTCCGGTTCGTCGAGGGCGCGCAGGAGGGTGTCCTGGGTGCCGGGTTCGCCCTTGCGGCGATATGTCGACCTGTCGATGAAGTGCAGGCGCATGCCGTCGGCCTCGCACCGGGCCAGGGACGGGTTGCGGGGCCGGTCGGCCAGCTCCTGGCCGCGGACCACGCCGACGGTGGTCAGGCCGAGGAGCCGGCCCGCGGCGGCGGTGGCCCGCAGATGGTTGGAGTACGCGCCGCCGAAGGTCACGATCGTGCGGCCGGCCGCCGCCTCGATGTTCGGGACCAGCTTGCGCCACTTGTTGCCGATCAGGTCCGGGTGGATCAGATCGTCCCGCTTGAGCAGGAGACGCACGCCGTGCCGCGTGAAGCGTTCGTCGGCCACCTCCCGCAGGGGGGAGGGCAGACGGGGGCGGAGGGCGTCGGGGCTGGTCACGGGTTCATTGTCGCCCGGGACGGCCAGGGCGCTACGCCTTCAGGCGTTCCCTGATCCGCTCCCTCATCCAGCCCATCGTGAAGCCTCGCGGGTCCACCTTCCCGGGCTGCCACTCCAGGTGGCCGATGACCGAGCGCTCCGTCCAGCCGTGGTGGCGGCAGACCGCCGCGGCGGCCTTCTCGATGGCCTCCAGCTGGGCCTCGGGCCAGGGATCGTCGCCGTCGCCGAGGTTCTCGCACTCGAAGCCGTAGAAGTGCCGGTTGCCGTCGGTGTCGGCCTCGTTGTCCGGTGGCAGCCCCTTCTCGGCGATCACGGCGCGCAGCACGTCGTCGTCGCCGAGCCCGGCGTGGTTGGCGCGGCCGTAGCCGACGAGGTGGACGGTGCCGTCCTTGGTGATCACGCCGTGGCACAGCGGGCCCGGCAGCTCGGTGTACCCGTCCCGGCAGAGGGCCACCGTCCGCTCGCTGCCCCTGGTCACCGTGTGGTGGATCATCACGCCGTGCACAGGGCCCCACGGCCCCTTGTGATTGCGGTTGTGGTGTTCCCAGTCGCCGACCTCCACGACGGTGAGCCCCTCGGCCCTCAGGGCGTCGAGGAAACCGCTCGCGGACATGGGTGAGGCCATGATCGCCTCCTTCGTGCTGTGCCGGGCGGCAGCCGGTCGCGACCGCCTCGTACGGCTGCTTCTACCGAAACCGGACGTCCCGCCATACATCGTTCGCACGCTGTGCGAGCCGATCAGGACAACCCCCGCAATCCCGGCAGGCGGTGGACGCGGCCACCCTGTTTGCCCGGTAGTCCGATGATCCAATCCCGCTCTTTCGGGTAATGGCGTCGGCACGCTGAGTGATGCGAGCCTGGTGTCAGATCGATGCCCGGCGCAGTTCGGCGCCGCAGCATGACCGGGAGGGCAATTCTCTATGTCGGTAGGCGAAGAGGTCCGCGAGGAACAGAACAAGCCGCAGCAGAGTCTGGACACCGCGGCGGCGCGGAACCTGGCCACGACCACCAAGTCCGCACCCCAGATGCAGGAGATCAGCTCCCGCTGGCTGCTGCGGACGCTGCCATGGGTGAACGTCCAGGGCGGCACGTACCGGGTCAACCGGCGACTGACGTACGCACTCGGCGACGGGCGCATCACCTTCGTGAAGACCGGCGAGCGCGTCGAGGTCATCCCCGGCGAACTGGCCGAACTGCCGGCCCTGCGGTCCTACGACGACCAGGAGGTGCTCTCGGAGCTCGCCCAGCGCTGCCACCGGCGGGACTTCGCCCCGGGGGAGGTGATCGCCTCCTTCGGCAGCCAGACCGACAAGGTCTACCTGCTCGCCCACGGCAGGATCGAGAAGGTCGGCACGGGTCCGTACGGCGACGACGCGGTCCTGGGCGTCCTCGCCGACGGCGCGTACTTCGGCGAGCAGGCACTCCTCGACCCGGACGCCATCTGGGAGTACACCGCGCGCGCGGACACCGCCTGCACGGTGCTCATCCTCTCCCGCGAGGACTTCGACCAGGTCGCCGAGCGCGCCGACTCCCTGCGCGAGCACGTCCGGCAGCAGCGCTCGGTCCCGCATCAGCGCACCAACAAGTACGGCGAGAAGGCGGTCGACCTCGCGGCCGGCCACAGCGGCGAGCCGGACATCCCGCACACCTTCGTCGACTACGAGGCCAGCCCGCGCGAGTACGAGCTGAGCATCGCGCAGACCGTGCTGCGCGTCCACACGCGCGTGGCCGACCTCTACAACCAGCCGATGAACCAGACCGAGCAGCAACTCCGGCTCACCGTCGAGGCGTTGAAGGAGCGCCAGGAACACGAGCTGATCAACAACCGTGAGTTCGGCCTGCTCAGCAACTGCCAGTACGACCAGCGGCTCCAGCCGCACGACGGCGTGCCCAGCCCGGACGACATGGACGAACTGCTCAGCCGCCGGCGCGGCACCAAGCTGTTCCTCGCCCACCCGCGCGCGATCTCCGCGTTCGGCCGCGAGCTGAACAAGCGCGGGCTCGTCCCGGAGACGATCGACATGGGCGGCAACCGCATCCCCACCTGGCGCGGGGTGCCGATCTACCCGTGCAACAAGATCCCGGTCACCGAGGCACGGACGAGCTCCATCATCGCCATGCGACTGGGAGAGGAGGAACAGGGCGTCATCGGGCTGCGCCAGTCGGGAATCCCGGACGAGATCGAGCCCAGCCTGTCCGTGCGCTTCATGGGCATCAATGAACAGGCCATCATCAAATACCTGGTCACGGCCTACTACTCGGCAGCGGTCCTGGTACCGGACGCGCTGGGCGTGCTGGAGAACGTCGAGATCGGCCGGTGGAGGTGACGTTTCCGCACCTCGCCGCCGTGTCCCCGTCGGCCGGGACGGGTAGACCCTCCGGGTACGCGCTCAGCCGGGGCGGAGACGCCGCGGTCCGCGGGCTTCGCGAGGGGGACCCATGGCCGAGTTCATGACGGGGACGAAGCAGCGCCCAGGGGGACCGCCACGGCCCGGCGGAGTGCTGGACCCGCCCGACGGGCACGAGGCCGCGGCGATCCTGGACCGGGCCCGCGCCTCGGTCGACCCCGAACTGCACGCCGCCGTCGAGTCGTTGCCCGGCTCGATGCGGCGGATCGCGCAGTACCACTTCGGGTGGCGGCACGCGGACGGCACCCCGGCGACCGGCAGCGCGGGCAAGGCCATACGCCCCGCGCTCGTCCTCGCGGCGGCCGACGCGCTCGGCGGACCGGGGGCCCGGACGGCGTCCCTGCGCGCGGCCGCGGCGGTGGAACTGGTCCACAACTTCACACTGCTGCACGACGACGTGATGGACCGCGACACCTCCCGCCGGCACCGGCCCACCGCATGGACCGTGTTCGGTGACGCCGACGCGATCCTCGCCGGGGACGCCCTCCAGGCGCTCGCCCTCCGGCTGCTCGCCGGGGATCCGCATCCCGCGTCCGGGAAGGCGGCGGCCCGGCTCGCGGACTGCGTCGTCGAACTGTGCGCCGGCCAGCACGCGGACACGGCCATGGAGAAGCGGGCCCCCGGCGAGGTCACGCTCGACGAGGTGCTCGTGATGGCCGAGGCCAAGACCGGCGCGCTGCTCGGGTGCGCCTGCGCGCTCGGCGCCCTGTACGCGGGGGCGACGGCTCAGGACGTGGCGGCGCTGGACGCCTTCGGCCGCCAGGCGGGGCTCGCCTTCCAGCTGATCGACGACGTCATCGGCATATGGGGCGACCCCGAGCGCACCGGCAAGCCGGCCGGAGCCGACCTCGCCGCCCGCAAGAAGTCGCTGCCCGTCGTCGCGGCGCTCACCTCGGGCACCCCGCCCGCCGCCGAACTCGCCGAGCTGTACGGGAAGCCGTACGAGGAGGGGGACCGCGAAGGGATCGCCCGCACGGCCCAGGCCGTGGAACGGGCCGGTGGCCGGGACTGGGCGCAGGCCCAGGCGGCCGACCGGATGGCCCTGGCGATGCAGGAGCTGGCCAGGGCGGTCCCGGATCCGGAGGCGGCGGGCGGTCTGCTGGCGCTGGCGGAGTTCGTGACCCGGCGCAGCACCTGAGAAGAGACCCCGGAGCCTCCGGGGCCGTGCGGCTCCTGACCCCGCACGGCCACCGGGGGCTCCGGCCAGGCGGGTCCCGCACATCCCCACGGTGTGCGGGCCCCGCCCTTCGTCTCCTACGCTGAGGAGCATGGGCAGCGAGGGGCAGGTCTGTCCGGCCTGCGGACAGCCCGTCGAGACGGTGATCCGGCGGTACAAGACGCTGGGCGCCTGGGTCCCGAAGTGGGTGCCCGGGCCCTGCCGCAACCCCGACTGCCCGGCGAATGCCGCAGCCGCGCCCGAGGAGCGGCCCGGGCCCCAGGCGCCCCCCGAAAACGATCCGGCGCGGCAGGAACCCGGCCCGTAGCGTGGTCGCATGACGAAACTGCCGTACATCGTGCACATCACCGAACGCTCCCTGTGGGACGCTGCACGCGAGCGCGGCACCTACGAGGTGTCGACCCGCGGCCGCACCCTCCAGGAGGAGGGCTTCATCCACTTCTCCACCCGCGACCAGCTCCCGCGCATCGCCGCCTTCCTGTACGGCTCCTACGAAGGCCCCGACGACCTGGTGGTCCTGGTCGTCGACCCCGGCCGGCTCGGCGTGCCGGTGAAGTACGAGGCCATGGAACCGGGCGGCGAGGAGTTCCCCCACGTGTACGGGCCCGTGCCGGTCGAGGCCGTGGTCGAGGTGGAGCCCTGGGGGTGACGGGCCCTGACCGGGCGCCCTACCCGGGCGGCAGCGCGCCCGTCCGCGGGTCCCGGCCGGTCAGGCAGTAGATCCCGCCCGCCGGATCGCGCATCACCGTCCAGCGGGGGCCGTCGGCGACGAAGGAGGCGCCCAGGCGCTCATGGTGTGCGCGGCTCGCCGGGATGTCCGCGCAGGCCAAGTCGAGGTGCCCGGAGGCGGGCCCTTCCTCGCCGAGCCGCTGCAACAGGACACGGACCGGCAGGCCGGGCGGCGGCCCGAGCACCCGGAACTCCGACCGTGAGCCCGCCCACAGGTCCCAGCCGGTCAGTTCCGCCCAGAAGACGGTCTCGGCGTCGTACGCGGACGGCGGCACGTCCAGGCACACCTGGTCCAGCCTGCTGCCCGCGACCTCCGGCGGCCGCGCCGACTCCCCGTGCCACGGCACCGCGCAGAACGACTGCCCGGCGGGTGAGCGCAGTACGGACCACCCGTCGTGCTCCGCGACCACGCCCGCGCCGAGCTTCCGGGCCGACTCCACCAGCGCCGGCACGTCCTCGGCGCAGAGGTCCAGATGCGCGCCGCCGTCGCCCGTGCCGACGCCCTGGAGCTTCACGCAGGGGTCGGCGCCGTCTTCGGGCAGGAGGGTCACGAACTCGCCCCGCTCGCCCCGGGGTTCGGACAGGCGGGTTCCGGTGACGGCCGTCCAGAACTCCCGGGCGCGGTCCAGGCGCCCGGCAGGCCGGTCGACGAAGGCGTACGTCCAGCGGATGTTCACGCGTCCGTCCGCTCGATGAACCGCAGCATGTTCCCGGCCGGATCGCGGAACGCGCAGTCACGCATGCCGTACGGCTGGTCCGTCGGCTCCTGGAGCACCTCGCCCCCGGCCTCCTCGACCCGCGCGTACAGGGCGTCGCAGTCACGGGTGGTGAAGATGACCCCGCGCAGCATGCCCTTGGCGAGCAGTTCGGCCATCGCCTGCCGGTCTGCGGGCGAGGCGTCCGGGTTCATGCCGGGCGGCTCCAGCACGATCTCCACGTCCGGCTGGAGCGGCGAGCCGACGGTCACCCACCGCATCCCCTCGAAGCCGACGTCGTTGCGGACCTCCATGCCCAGGATGTCGACGTAGAAGTGGAGTGCCTTGTCGTGGTCGTCGACGGCGATGAAGCACTGCTTGAGTTTCAGGTCCATGTGCTCACGCTAGTTCGGGGCGGCGGGCCGCGCTGCCTCAGCTCATGGCCCAGATGTACGGGTCGTGTTCGGCGGGGTCGGGGGCGGGTGCGGGGGAGGGGCGGGGGGTGGCGGTCCGGATGCCGGAGTAGGCGGCGAGGGCCGCGCGGACGTGCCGCCCCTTGACGGGCGGGGGCGTGTCCGCGGGCGGCTCCGAGCGTGCGGTCTGCATCCGCACGAGCGCCGCTGCCTCGTCGAGCAGGCCGATCGCGGAACCGGGCAGGGACTGGTCGGGGACGTGCTCCCGCGCGAGGGCGGCGGCGGCCTCCAGGGCGTCGGCGAAGAACACGACGTCGTGGTGGTTCGCCAGGCGGTTGCCGACGGTGTGGAGGATGGTCCGCACGTCGTCGTCGGACGGCTCCTCGACGGGCACCGGCTGGACGAGCCGGTCGAGGCCGGGATCGGGTGCCCGACGCTCGTACTGCGCCCGCCCGCAGTCGCCGAAGACGAAGACGTCGGGGGTGCCGAGCAGGTGGCGGAACAGGTTCAGGGGTGTGGTGACGCCGTCGGGCAGGTGCAGGGGGGTGAGGGCGCCGTCGAGGTAGAGCACGATGTGCGGGCTGTTCCTGAACTCGTCGAGCAGGTCGGCGACGAGGGCGCCGCCCCGGGCCCGGTGCTGCGGGTCGGCGAGGGTGGTGCCGAGGTCCAGCGCGCGGACGGTGTGGTCCCGCAGCACCGCCGGCAGGCGTCCCTCCGCGATCGCCGTGGCGACACCGAGGGCCACGGCTTTCTTGCCGACGCCGGGCTCCCCGACGAGCAGGGGGACGTTGCGGTGGTGGCGGGTGAGTACCTGGATCACCCGGTCGATCTCGGGGACGCGGCCGACGACGGGGCGCGGGACGAGCACGCGGGTGACCGCTTCCAGGAGGCCGGCGGACTCGGCGGCCTCGGCAGGACCGAGGCGCGCACCCCCGATGACCGACTGCCGTACGCGGCCCAGGTCCACCCCGTTCGCCCGCAGGACGTCCACCGCGGTGCCGCCGTCCACGGCGGTCAGGGCGAGAAGGATGTGCACCGGTGCCACGTCGGCGGCGCCGAGCAGATCGGCCTCCAGGGGAGCTTGCTCCAGTACGGCCTTGGCCCGGGCGCTGTAAGGGAGCGCCTGCGGCGACTTGCTGCGGCCCAGGCCACGCGCCCCCAGCACCGAGCCGCGGATCTGCGTCGACGAGACACCGAGCAGTGCCTCGAGGTCTTGGCCGGTCCCGGGCTGATCGGCCTCGTCGGCCAGGCCGAGAAGCAGGTGTTCCGTGCCGATGTGCCCGTGCCTGAGGTTCCGGGCGTGGTGCTCCGCGTACCGCACGACGAACAGCGCCCCCTGGCTGAACCGCGTGTCCCCTCTGAACCGCTCGGGCATCAGTCCGCCCCCTCCCCTTCCGCCCCCGCCAGATCCCCCCGAGCCCTCCGTGTATGCGGATGCTCAGCCCCCAGCACCCGCTCCCGCTCCGCCACCAGCTGCCGCAGCAGCGCCACCGCCTCGTCCCGGGCGCCGGTCAGGGCGAGGTTGCGGGCCAGGATGTGCCGGGTGCGCAGGGTGTGCGGGTGTTCGGCGCCCAGGACGCGGCCCCGGTCGGCCAGCAGCACCCGCAGCATGCCGATGGCCTCCTCGCGGTGACCCGCCTCACCGAGGTTGACGGCGAGGAACTGCCGGGTGCGCAGGGTGTCCTCGTGGTCGGGGCCGAGGAGCCGGATCTGGTCGGCGAGCAGTTGCCGGAGCAGTCCGGCGGCCTCCACCGGGGTGCCGGCGCCGCCCAGACTGTGCGCGTAGGACTGGCGGGTGCGCAGGGTGTCGGGGTCCTCGGCACCGAGGACCCTGGTCTGTTCGTCGAGGATCTTCTGAAGCTGACCGGCCGCGCCCTTCCAGTCCCCGGCCTTGCCCTGCTCCACCGCGGAGACCTGCCGTCTGCGCAGGTCGGGACCGGCGGTCGCGGCGAAGGCACGGTTGATGCCCAGGGCGATCCGGTGCGCGCTCCCGGCGCCGCGGTTGAGCGGGGTGGGCAGGCCCTCGGCCTCCATGATCGCCCGCAGCCGCTGGTAGAGGTCGTCGACGGTGAGCAGTTCGGGCCCGCCGACCACACCCTCGCGCAGCAGCCGCATGAACCGGCCGGAGAACGCGGTGTGGTCCTCCTCCGGCAGCGCGAGGGCGACCTGGTCGCGCTGCGCCGAGGTCAGCACATAGGTGCCGGCCACCTCCAGCTGCCCGATCCGCTCGGCCTCCCCGCCGGAGAGGGAGTCGGTGACGGCCCGGCCGGAGAAGCAGCAGTCGAGGACGACCACCTTGGTCTCGGCGGGGCTGTCGAGCACGGCGTCGCGCAGCTTGTCGTACTCCAGGGAGTTGAACTCCGGCGCCGCCCACTCGCTGTCGGGCAGCGCCAGGTACAGCTCGTGGCGTCGGCCGCTGACCAGCCCGTGCCCCGCGTAGTACACGAGGAGCAGGTCCTCCGCCTCGGCCACGGCGGCCCGCAGCCGCCCGCCGACGGTCCTGAGGTCGCCCTCGTCGAGCAGCATCGTGCAGTGGCTGTCGGGGACCAGTCCGTAGTACTGGTCGGTGAAGAGGACCGCCAGGTCGGTGATGGTGCGGTGCACGGCCGGGAGGTCGGGCAGGGCCGGGTCGGAGTAGTGGCCGGCGCCGATCAGCACGACCCGGGAGCGGTGGGGGTCGGGGAGGCGCACGTCAGTCCCGCACGCTCTGCTCCGGCCCCTCCTCGCGGGCCTGCCGCAGGAGTTGGGCCACGTCCTCGGCGTCGACCCGCTTGGCGTCGATCTCGACGACGCGCCCGCCGTCCAGCTCGACCTTCAGCCGTACGTCGCCGCGGCGCGGCTGGGCGATCCAGGTGCGCAGGCAGGAGGCGAGCACGGTCAGTGGGCCGCCCGCCCCCAGCAGCACGGTCACGGTGTCCAGGGTGGCGCCCAGCTGTCCCGGTGCGGGTGCGGCTCCGGTCAGCCGGACCTTCCCGGCGAGCGCCGGTTCGCCTCTGAGCCAGTCGGTCAGCGACTCGGCGTCCCTGACCGGGTCCTCGCTCAGGACGGAGATGAGTGCGGTCGCCACGGTTCCCCCGTTTCCGCTCGATGACCTTGCGATGATCCTGCGATGCCCTCGCGTCGGTCTTGCAACGACCTTGATCGGCAAGGCTGTTGGGAAGAGACCAGTGTAAGCCGGGAGGGGTGGGTGAGTGCCGGTCAGTAGGGGCGGCGCCGTGGCCGGGTGAAGGTGCGGGCCACGCAGGACGGGATCACCGCGGTCTCCTCGTGCGGGCGGGCCCGGTACGCGCTCGGGGTCTCGCCGACCAGCTCGGTGAAGCGGGAACTGAACGAGCCCAGGGAGGTACAGCCCACGGCGATGCAGACCTCGGTGACGCTGAGGTCGCCGCGGCGCAGCAGGGCCTTGGCGCGCTCGATGCGGCGGGTCATGAGGTAGCTGTACGGCGTCTCCCCGAAGGCCTTGCGGAAGCTGCGCTGGAAGTGGCCGGGGGACATCAGGGCGGTGCGCGCGAGCTCGGCCATGTCGAGGGGCTCGGCGTACTCGCGGTTCATGCGGTCGCGGGTCCGGCGCAGGCGGACGAGGTCTTCGCGCGTCACCCCGACAGCATGGCACGGCGGGTGTGAATACGGTGCGTCTCACTTCGACGGACCCTTCGCCTCCAGTTGGCCGGGCGTTGGCCCGCGCTTGCTTCCCTCAAGGGATGGACCACATCACGTTCCTCGTGACGGTCGTCATCGTCACGGCGCTCGCCTTCGACTTCACCAACGGATTCCACGACACGGCGAACGCGATGGCCACGTCCATCGCCACCGGCGCGCTCAAACCGAAAACCGCGGTGCTGATCAGCGGTGCCCTCAACGTGGTCGGCGCCTTCCTGTCCACGGAGGTCGCCAAGACGATCTCCGGCGGGATCGTGGACGACACCCTCGTCACCCCGGGGATGATCTTCGCGGGGCTGGTCGGGGCGATCCTGTGGAACCTGCTGACCTGGCTGGCCGGGCTGCCGTCGAGTTCCTCGCACGCGCTGTTCGGCGGGCTCATCGGGGCCGTCTGGGTCGGTGCGGGGTCGCACGGCGTGCACTTCGACAAGGTTGTCGAGAAGATACTGATCCCGGCCGTGGCCTCGCCGGTGGTGGCCGGCCTGGCGGCGCTGATCGCGACGTACCTCGCCTACAAGCTCACTCAGCGGGCCCGCAAGGACTCGGTCACCAAGGGCTTCCGGCTCGGCCAGATAGCCTCGGCCTCACTGGTCTCCCTCGCGCACGGCACCAACGACGCCCAGAAGACCATGGGCGTCATCACGCTGACCCTGATCTCGGCGGGCGCGCTGGGCCATGACGCGGGACCGCCGGCCTGGGTGATCGCGTCGGCCGGGCTGGCGATCGGCCTGGGCACCTACATCGGCGGCTGGCGGATCATCCGCACGATGGGCAAGGGCCTCACCGAGATCCAGTCCCCGCAGGGCTTCGCCGCCGAGACGGCCTCCACGACCGTCATCCTCACCTCCGCCCACCTCGGCTTCGCCCTGTCCACCACCCAGGTCGCCTCCGGCAGCATCCTCGGCGCGGGCCTGGGCCGGCGCCTGGCGGAGGTCCGCTGGGGCGTCGCGGGCCGGATGGTGGTCGCCTGGCTGATCACCCTGCCCGCCGCCGCACTGGTCGGCGGGCTCGCCGCGAGCGTGGTCACGCACGGCGGCAACTTCGGCACGGTCGTCGTCGCGCTGGTCGGTGCGGCCCTCTCCGCGGGCATCGTCGTCATCTCACGCCGCAACCCGGTGCACGCCGACAACGTCAACGAGCACCACGAGGTCAACGTCCGTCCCACGGCACCGGCCCGCGTCGGCACGGCCGCCTGATCCAGGAGACTCGAGATGCATCTGGACTGGAACGCACTCGGCCAGGTCACCACGGTGAGCATCGGCGTCACCGTCGCGGTGGTCGTCGTGTTCGCCCTCGGCGTCCTCGGCCTCGCCCGTTTCGAGGGCGCCCGCGAGGAGGGCGACGGGACGGAGGTCCTCGGCATGGCCCAGGCCGGCCTGTGCTTCCTCGCCTGCGCGGCCGTGGTGGCGTACGGCATCTATCTGATCGTGCCGCAGTTCCACTGAGACGGGTACGAGGAAGACGAGACGAGAGCAAGGATGACGAGACGGGAGCAAGGATGACGATGCCGCCCCTGCTGACCGAACTGGCCGACCTGAAGGTCGACTACACCGACCCCGACGACCCGGTACTCGTCCGCCCCGACGGCAGCCCGATCGACACCTGGCGGGAGAACTACCCGTACGCGCAGCGGATGGAGCGCAAGGAGTACGACTGGCACAAGCGGCTCCAGCAGATCGAGTTGCTGAAGCTCCAGAGCTGGATCAAGGAGACCGGGCGCCGGCTGGTCATCGTCTTCGAGGGGCGGGACGCGGCCGGCAAGGGCGGCACCATCAAGCGCTTCACGGAGCACCTCAACCCGCGCGGCGCCCGGGTGGTGGCGCTGGAGAAGCCGACCGAACGCGAGCGCGGGCAGTGGTACTTCCAGCGGTACGTGGAGCATCTGCCGACCGAGGGCGAGATCGTGATGTTCGACCGCTCCTGGTACAACCGGGCCGGCGTCGAGCGGGTCATGGGCTTCTGCACGGACGACGAGTACCGGCGCTTCATGCGCCAGGCGCCGCTGTTCGAGCGGATGCTCGTGGACGACGGCGTCGACCTGGTGAAGTTCTGGTTCTCGGTCTCCCAGAGCGAGCAGCGCACCCGCTTCACCATCCGCCAGGTCGACCCCGTACGGCAGTGGAAGCTCAGCCCCATGGACCTCGCCTCGCTGGACCGCTGGGACGACTACACCGCCGCCAAGGTCGCCATGTTCCGCGAGACGGACACCGGGCACGCGCCCTGGACCGTGGTGAAGAGCAACGACAAGAAGCGCGCCCGGGTCGAGGCCATGCGCAGCGTCCTCGCCCGCTTCGACTACACCGGCAAGGACGACGAGATCGTCGGCCGCCCCGACCCGCGCGTCGTGGGTGCCGCGGCGGGCCTCCTGGAGGCCGGGGAGGACGACGACGGCGATCAGTGAACCTGCTGCGGCGGAACCGGAGTTGGGAGGACGGCAGTACGGTGGAACCGCGCGGGCCGCACGCCCGCGTGAACGGCTCCAGCGCACGGTCGTCCTCGCGGCACCCGCCGCCCACCCTCCGGAGCTGCCGACGTGACCGAACAGTCCGCCGCACACGCCGCCGCCGTCACCGACCGGGCCCGCCTCGCGGGAAGCGCCTACAACGGCGACCGGGACCTGGCCGCACGCCAGTCGCTCTACCAGTGGCAGACGCCCCGTCACGACCTGCCCGGCATCGTCGCCGAAAGACTGGGCGGCGTACGCGGGCGCGTGGTCGATGTCGGTTGCGGCAACGGCAAGTTCATCCAGCGGCTCCGTGAGGACCGGCCCGATCTGACGCTGCTCGGCCTGGACGTCGCTCCCGGCATCCTCGCCGGTGTGCCCGGCCCGGTCGCCGTGGCGGACGCCACCCGCCTGCCGTTGGCCACGGCGAGCGTCGACGCCGCCCTGGCGCCGCACATGCTGTACCACGTCCATGACATCCCTCAGGCGGTCAGGGAGTTGTCCCGTGTCGTCGCCCGAGACGGGTTGGTGATCGTCTCCACCAACAGCGATCGGGACAAGGCTGAACTCGACGACCTGTGGCAGCGGGCCGCCGGCGACGTCCTCGGCATCGGACGCGGTCCGGCCCGGATCTCGCTCAGTGCCCGCTTCTCACTGGAGAAGGCCCCGGCCTTCTTGGGAGAGGAGTTCGGCCGCGTGGAGACGATCAGGCTGCCAGGCACCATCACGGTCCACGATCCCGAGCCGGTCATCGCGCACATGGCCTCGTACCGGGCGTGGGCGGACCAGCACGACGTGCCCTTCGAGGCCACCGTCGAGCGGGCTCGCGTGATCCTCCTGGAGCACATCGCCCGACACGGAGCCTTCGAGATCACGTGCCTGGGCGGCATCCTCGTCTGCCGTCGGTGAAAGACGTCGCCGCGGGGCAGCACCCACCGGTGGGCGGGTGAAAAAGACCGTACCCGGTCCGGGAGGGGCGCCGGGGATGGCGCGGCCTGCGGACCGGGTACGGACAGGGAGACACTGCAACCAACGTAATCGCAGGTCAGAAGGCATAGGAAAAGATCAGGCCTTCTTGGTCTCCCAGAAGATCTTGTCGATCTGGGCGATGTAGTCCAGCGCCTTCTGGCCCGTCGCCGGGTCGGTGGAGCCCTTGGCGGCCGAGAGGGCCTTCAGGGTGTCGTTGACCAGCTGGTGCAGCTCCGGGTACTTCTCGAAGTGCGGGGGCTTGAAGTAGTCGCTCCAGAGCACGGAGACGTGGTGCTTGGCGAGCTCCGCGCGCTGCTCCTTGATGACGGTGGCGCGCGCCTGGAAGTGCGGGTCGTCGTTGGCGGCCATCTTCTCCTGGACGGCCTTCACCGACTCCGCCTCGATGCGGGCCTGGGCCGGGTCGTACACGCCACAGGGCAGGTCGCAGTGCGCGCTGACCTTGACCTTGGGGGCAAACAGGCGGGAAAGCATGGAGCATTCCTTCCTCGTGATCGTCTTCTCAGGTGGGACATTACTCCCTGAGGGACGGGATTTCGCGAGTGCCCCCTTGGGCTTAGGACAAAAGTCCGGGGTGAAACTGAGACTGGTGGAGGAACGGAACGGGGAGGTGCCGGGGATGCCGGAGCTGTCGCAGGAGACCGAACGGGGGAGGGTCGTTCCGCCCTTCGGGCTGGCCGAGGTGACCGGGCCGTCCATGGTGCCCACGCTCTACCACGGCGACCGGCTCGTGGTGCACTACGGCGCCAGGATCAGGCCGGGGGACGTGGTCGTCCTGCGCCATCCCTTCCAGCAGGACCTGCTCGTCGTCAAGCGCGCGGTGGAGCTGCGCGAGGGCGGCTGGTGGGTGCTCGGGGACAACACGTACGCGGGAGGGGACAGCACCGACTACGGGGCCGTGCCGGAGGACCTGGTCCTCGGGCGGGTCCGTTTGCGGTTCCGGCCGCTCAAGGCCGGTCAGCGCTCGCCGCTGGCGCTGGCCCGCTGGGCGCTGTCGGCCGCGAGGCCGGTCTTCTCCGACCGGTCGGCCTCCAGGCGCTTGCGGGCGCGGTAGGCGGCCACGTTGGCGCGGGTCGCGCAGCGGTCCGAGCAGTAGCGCCGGGAGCGGTTGGTGGAGGTGTCGAGGTAGGCGTTGCGGCAGGGCGGCGCCTCGCACAGGCCGAGGCGGTCGACGCCGTACTCCGTGAGGTGGAAGGCGAGGCCCATCGCGGCGATCGCCGCGTAGCCGGCCGTCGCGTTCGACGGGTGGTCGGCCAGGTGCATGTGCCACAGCGGGCGGCCGTCCTCGTCCCGGTGGTCGTGCCCGGAGATCTGCGGGCTCACCGGGAACTCCAGGAGCAGGGAGTTCAGCAGGTCGACGGCCAGGGTCTCGTCGCCGGTGTCGGCCGCCTCGAAGACCGCGCGCAGCCGGGCGCGCACCGAGCGGAAGCGCGTGACGTCCGCGTCGGCGGCGCGGCGGGCCGCGGAGGAGTTGGCGCCGAACAGATCGCGGACCGCGTCGACCGAGGTCAGGGTGTCCTTGCCCCGGGCCGGTTCCTCGCTGTTGACGAGACGCACGGCGTAATCCGAGTAATAGGCCAGTTCCACTTGTAGTCCTTACGGAGGCACTCTATGGTTTGGGATGCGGTCGGGTAATAGCCGGTCGTGCTTCCAGGGTATTACGCGGGTGAGGGGAGACAGGGTTTCCATGACCACCAGTACCGGAACCGACTGGGCGGCCTGGCAGGAGAGCTGGGACCGGCAGCAGGAGTGGTACATGCCGGACCGCGAGGAACGCTTCCGCATCATGCTCGACATGGCCGAGGCGGTCGTCGGCACCGCGCCGCGCGTCCTCGACCTCGCCTGCGGCACCGGCAGCATCACCGCCCGGCTGCTCGCCCGGTTCCCCGGCGCCACCAGCGTCGGCGTCGACCTCGACCCGGCCCTCCTGACCATCGCCGAGGGCACCTTCGCGGGCGACGAGCGGGTCACCCTCGTCACGGCCGACCTCAAGGACCCCGACTGGCCGGCGAGACTGCCGTACGACTCCTACGACGCCGTCCTGACCGCCACGGCCCTGCACTGGCTGCACAGCGAACCCCTCGCGGCCCTCTACGGTCAGGTCGCGGGACTCGTCCGCGACGGCGGTGTCTTCATGAACGCGGACCACATGATCGACGACACCACGCCCCGGATCAACGCGGCCGAGCGCGCCCAGCGCCACGCCCGCATGGATCAGGCCAGGGCCGCGGGCGCCCCGGACTGGGCCGAGTGGTGGCAGCTGGCGGCCGAGGACCCGGTCCTCGCGGGACCGACGGCCCGTCGCTTCGAGATCTACGGCGAGCACGCCGACGGCGACATGCCGCCCGCCGCGTGGCACTCACGTGTCCTGCGCGAGAAGGGCTTCGGCGAGGCCCGCGCGGTGTGGTGCTCGCCGTCGGACACCCTGCTGCTGGCGCTGAAGTGACAGAAGGGGCGGTACGGACATCCGTACCGCCCCTCTTGCTCGGCGTCTCGCTCAGCGGAGCGTCACAGCACCTTGGACAGGAACGACTTCGTCCGCTCGTGCTGCGGATTCGTCAGGACCTCGCGGGGGTGGCCGGACTCGACCACCACACCGTCGTCCATGAACACCAGGGAGTCCCCGACCTCGCGGGCGAAGCCCATCTCGTGCGTGACGACGATCATCGTCATGCCGTCCTCCGCGAGGTCCCGCATCACGTCCAGCACCTCGCCGACCAGCTCGGGGTCGAGGGCCGAGGTCGGCTCGTCGAAGAGCATCAGCTTCGGCTGCATCGCCAGCGCCCGCGCGATGGCGACGCGCTGCTGCTGACCGCCGGAGAGCTGGGCCGGGTAGTGGCCCTTGCGGTCGCCGAGGCCCACCCGGTCGAGGAGCCGCTCCGCGCGCTCCCGGGCGACCGCCTTGGACTCGCGCTTGACCTGGAGCGGCGCCTCCATGACGTTCTCCAGCGCCGTCATGTGCGGGAAGAGGTTGAAGCGCTGGAACACCATGCCGATGTCCCGCCGCTGCGCCGCGACCTCCTTCTCCTTCAGCTCGTAGAGCTTGTCGCCCTTCTGCCGGTAGCCCACCAGGTCGCCGTCGACGTACAGCCGGCCGGCGCTGATCTTCTCCAGGTGGTTGATGCACCGCAGGAAGGTGGACTTGCCGGAACCGGACGGGCCGATCAGGCAGAACACCTCGCGCGGGTTCACCTCCAGGTCGATGCCCTTGAGGATGTGCGACAGACCGAAGGACTTGTGCACGCCCTCGGCCCTGACCATCGGCGCGCCGCTGCTCGGCGGCGTGAAGTCCTTGCTGAGACCGGTCATCGGGCCACCTCCGGACGGCGGAACGAACCGAACATGCGGAGGTACTTCTTCAGGCGCTGGAACGGCGTCGGCGGCAGGTTGCGCGTCGAACCGCGGGCGTAACGGCGCTCGATGTAGTACTGGACGATGCTGAAGATCGTGGTCAGGAACAGGTACCAGATGCAGGCGACGAAGTACATCTCGACGACCGCCAGCGAGGCGCTGGAGATGTCGTTGGCCTTCTTGATCAGCTCGGGGAGCTGGACCGCGTAGGCCAGCGACGAGGTCTTCAGCATGTTGATGAACTCGTTGCCGGTCGGCGGGATGATGACCCGCATGGCCTGCGGGAGGATCACCCGGCGCAGCGTCTGGCCCTGGGTCATGCCCAGCGCGTGCGACGCCTCCGTCTGCCCCTCGTCGACCGACTGGATGCCGGCGCGGACGATCTCCGACATGTACGCGGCCTCGTTCAGGCCGAGACCCAGCAGGGCCGTGAGGACCGGTGTCATCACCTGGTTCATCTCGTCCTTGTAGAACCCCAGGTTCAGGACGGGGAAGACGAGCGCGATGTTGTACCAGAGCAGCAGCTGGACCAGGACCGGGGTGCCCCGGAAGAACCAGATGTAGAACCAGGACACGGTGCTGGTGACCGGGTTCGACGACAGCCGCATCACGGCGAGGACCACGCCGAGGGCGACGCCGAGCACCATGGCCAGCACGGAGATGTACAGCGTGGTCCAGGCGCCGGCCACGATGCCCGGATCGAAGACGTAGTCGGGGATGACGCTGTAGTTGATCTTCGCGTTGGAGAACGCGATCCCGATCAGCGCCACGATGGCGATGACCACGACGCCGGACACCCAGCGGCCGTAGTGCCGCACAGGGATGGCCTTGATCTGCTCCGGCGGCAGCGACGGCGCCGGAACCTTGTCGACGGTGTCAGTCACGATGACAGCCCTTCAGTGTTGCCCGAGGCTGTTCAGGAGCCGCCGTTGATCTTCGACTCGGTGACCGCACCCTGCGTGACGTTCCACTTCTGAAGGATCTTCTGGTACTCGCCGTTCTTGATGATCGCGGCCATGGCGGCCTGGAGGGCGTCCCGCAGCTGGGTGTTCTCCTTGCTGACCGCGATGCCGTACGGACCCGCCTCGATCTGGTCGCCGACGACCTCGAAGTCCTTGCCGCCACCGGAGGTCTTCGCGTTGTAGGCCGCCACCGGGAAGTCGTTCAGGTCGGCGACGGACGCGCCCTGCTTCAGACGGAGCAGCGCCTCGGGGTCGGTGTCGAAGGTCTGAAGATCGATGGCCTTCTTGCCGTCCTTCGTGCACTTCTTGGTCTGCGCCTTGGCGATGCCCTCGGACGTGGTGCCCTTCTGCAGGGCCACGACCTTGCCGCACAGGTCGTCGAGCGACTTGATGCCCTTCGGGTTGCCCTTCTGGACCAGGATCGAGGTGCCGGCGGTGAAGTAGTCGACGAAGTCGACGCCGTTGCCGACCTTCTTGCCGGTGTCGGAGTTGATGCCGTTCTGGCGGTCCTTGGTGTCGTTCATCGCCGACATGAGCACCTGGAACCGCTTGGCCTGAAGGCCCACGATCAGGTTGTCGAACTTGCCGTTCTGGAACTCGAACTTCACGCCCAGCTGCTTGCCGAGGGCGTCCGCGATGTCCGGGTCGATGCCGACGGCCTTGCCGCCCTGCATGACCTCGACCGGCGGGTACGCGATGTCGGAGCCCACCTGGACGACGCCCGCCTTGCGGATGTCCGCGGGGAGCTTGGCGGCGAGGGGCGCCGAGGAGGAAGCGGAGCTCGAGTTGTCCGAACCGCTCTTGTCGGTGTGGTCACCGCAGCCGGTGAGCAGCAGAGCGCCTGCGACCGCGATCGCACCGACCGCGGCCAGACGGGAGTGCGCGGCGGTCGTACGACGGGTGGAGCTTGCGGTCATTGTGGGTTCCTCCGGCGGATGGGTGGAGATGCCGATGGGTCGACGAGAACACACACCTTCGGGTGTCGCGACCTCGTGGGTTTACGGCATCTTGCCAGTCGGACTACGCCGTTCAGGTCACTGACTATGTCAAAATCGGATAACGGGTGACCCCCCGAACCGCATCAGGTCGGCACATCCTCGGCACCACATCACCCGGTATCTGCGGGAATCCAGCCGTCCAGCCGGAAAATCTTCGGTGCGTCCCATGATGTGGTCGGCCTTGAGGCTCCGACCAGGCCCCGTCGAGGGCCGCGATGTGACCTTGCACCTAATGGACTCGTCGTCGGTGCCGTCCGTCCGGTAAGAAGGTTCTTTACACCCCTCATCCGGGGCTCAGGGCGCGTGTGCGGCGCGCCCGTCGTGTACGCCCGTACGTATCAGTGAATCGGGCCGTGCACGGTCCCGCCCACCCCTCACCAGGAGTGGTCAACCCTCAACCGTAAATACTTAAGGGGTAAAACAAAGTGGCAGCGGAGATCGTCAATCCTCGCAGCGACAGCAATACGGACCAGGACGGCGGGGCCGAGCCCCTCGATGCCTTCGATCCGGCGTTCGCGCTGCACCGCGGCGGCAAGATGGCCGTGCAGGCCACCGTGCCGGTCCGTGACAAGGACGACCTTTCCCTCGCGTACACGCCCGGTGTGGCGCGCGTGTGCACCGCGATCGCGGAGAAGCCCGAGCTGGTCGACGACTACACGTGGAAGTCGTCGGTGGTCGCTGTCGTGACCGACGGTACGGCCGTGCTGGGGCTCGGGGACATCGGTCCCCTGGCCTCCCTCCCGGTGATGGAGGGCAAGGCGATCCTGTTCAAGCAGTTCGGCGGCGTGGACGCGGTGCCGATCGCGCTCGACTGCACGGGCGTCGACGAGATCGTCGAGACCGTGGTCCGGCTCGCCCCGTCCTTCGGTGGGGTGAACCTCGAGGACATCTCGGCGCCGCGGTGCTTCGAGGTCGAGCGGCAGCTCCAGGAGCGGCTGGACATCCCGGTCTTCCACGACGACCAGCACGGCACGGCCGTGGTGACCCTGGCGGCGCTGCGGAACGCGGCGCGGCTGAGCGGCCGGTCGATCGGCGACCTGCGGGCCGTCATCTCCGGCGCCGGCGCGGCCGGTGTCGCCATCGCCAAGATGCTGGTCGAGGCCGGCATCGGGGATGTCGCGGTCGCCGACCGCAAGGGCGTGGTGTCCGCCGACCGTGAGGACCTGAACTCCGTCAAGCGCGAGCTGGCCGGGTTCACCAACAAGGCGGGCATCAGCGGATCGCTGGAGGACGCGCTGGCCGGCGCCGACGTCTTCATCGGCGTCTCCGGCGGCACGGTCGCCGAGGCGGCGGTGGCCTCCATGGCGGAGGGCGCCTTCGTGTTCGCGATGGCCAACCCGAACCCGGAGGTGCACCCCGAGGTCGCGCACAAGTACGCGGCTGTCGTCGCCACCGGCCGGTCGGACTTCCCGAACCAGATCAACAACGTGCTGGCGTTCCCCGGGATCTTCGCGGGCGCGCTTCAGGTGCGGGCCTCCCGGATCACCGAGGGGATGAAGATCGCGGCGGCCGAGGCGCTTGCCGCGGTCGTCGGGGACGACCTCGCCGCCGACTACGTGATTCCCTCGCCGTTCGACGAGCGGGTGGCTCCTGCCGTGACCGCGGCGGTCGCCGCCGCTGCCCGGGCCGAGGGTGTTGCCCGTCGGTGAGCCTGAATGACCCCGTCCGTCCGGGCGGGGTCATTTCTTTCCCACCCGCATTGGGCCGACCTGGCAAGAGGGCATGTGTCACAGGGGTCTGTGGTTCCGCCGGCCCCGCCGGGAACCTATCGTCGTGCCCATGTTCGCTGTCTACGCCGCCCGAATCGACCGCGACCAGCCGCTTTCCGGCCTTGAGTTGGGGGAGCGCCCGGCCCCCGAGGCCCGTCCCGGCTGGAGCACGGTCGACGTCAGGGCCGCCTCCCTCAATCACCACGACCTCTGGTCCCTGCGCGGCGTCGGCCTCGCCGAGGACAAGCTGCCGATGATCCTCGGCTGTGACGCCGCCGGCGTCGACGAGGACGGCAACGAGGTCGTCCTGCACTCCGTCATCGGGCAGACCGGCCACGGCGTCGGCCCGAACGAACCCCGCTCCATCCTCACCGAGCGCTACCAGGGCACCTTCGCCGAGCAGGTCGCCGTGCCGACCTGGAACGTCCTGCCCAAGCCCAAGGAGCTCTCCTTCGCGGAGGCCGCCTGCCTGCCCACGGCCTGGCTGACGGCGTACCGGATGCTGTTCACCAACGCGGGGGTGCGGCCCGGTGACTCCGTCCTCGTCCAGGGGGCCGGCGGCGGTGTCGCCACGGCCGCGATCGTGCTCGGCAAGGCGGCCGGGCTGCGGGTCTTCGCCACCAGCCGGGACGAGGCCAAGCGGAAGCGGGCCCTGGAGCTGGGTGCCGTCGAGGCGGTCGAGTCGGGGGCGCGGCTCCCGCAGCGGGTGGACGCCGTGATCGAGACCGTCGGCGCCGCCACCTGGTCCCACTCGGTGAAGTCGCTGCGGCCCGGCGGCACGATCGTCATCTCCGGGGCCACCAGCGGCGACCGTCCCTCGCACGCCGAGCTGACCCGCATCTTCTTCCTGGAGCTGAAGGTCGTGGGCTCCACGATGGGCACCAAGGACGAACTGGAGGACCTGCTCTCCTTCTGCGCCGCCACCGGTGTCCGCCCCGTCATCGACGAGGTGCTCCCACTCGATCGCGCCCGCGAGGGCTTCGAGCGGCTGGAGTCCGGCGACCAGTTCGGCAAGATCGTCCTCACCAACGGCTGATCCTCACTTCCGCGCGTCGCGGCTGTCCGACGGCCGGTCCGGTTTTCCGGGCCGGCCGTCGCCGTTTGTCAACCATGGTTGACGGAAGGGGTGGTGTCAACCTATGTTGACGTCATGACCGAAGCAACGGATCTCGCCGAGCGTGCGGGCGACCGCGATCCACGGGTCGGGCTGCGGGCCGTCGCCGCACTGCGCAGGCTGCTCGAGCAGCTCGAAGCGGTGCAGGTGCGCAGTGCGCGCAACCAGGGCTGGTCGTGGCAGGAGATCGCCGCCGAGCTGGGCGTCAGCAGGCAGGCCGTGCACAAGAAGTACGGGAGGCAGTGATGTTCGAACGCTTCACCAAGGACGCTCGGGAAGTCGTACGGGGGGCGTTCGAGCACGGGGAGCGCGCGGGGGCGCAGTCCGTCGGCGCGGAGTATCTGCTGCTGGCCCTGCTCGACCGGGAAGCGAGCCGCGCTTCCTTCGCGCTGGCCGCGCTCGGACTCGCCGAGCGCAAGGCCTCTGTGCGGGAGGCTCTGGCCGAGGCGCGGCGGAGGGCAGGTCTGTCCCGGGCCGAGGCGGACGCTCTCGCCGGACTCGGGATCGACGTGTCGGAGATCGTCTCCCGAGTCGAGGAGGCGCACGGCGTCGGGGCGATGTCCGGCGACCGCCAGGACAAGGGCTGGTGGTCGGGGCGCCGCTCCTTCAGCCGGGACGCGAAGGACGTCCTGGAAGGGGCGCTGCGCGTCGCCCTCGCCCACCGCGACCGCCACATCGGCGACGAGCACCTCCTGCTCGCCCTCGCCTCCCGGCCCGGCGTGCCGGCCGAGGTCCTCGCCGACCACGGCGTGACCTTCGAGTCGCTGACGCGCGTGCTGTACGGCGGCGGCGAGGCAAAGGCGGGCTGACGAGCCCGCCCGCCTGTTGCCCCTGCCCGGTGCTGCCCTGTTCTGTGCTCAGGCCTTGGGGTTCCGCAGGATCACCCCGATGTGTGCCGCCGCCGTCGACAGATGGCGGCGGGTGTCGCGGAGCTGGTCGCCGGTGACGCCGTGGTCGCGGGCCGCGTCCCGGATGTCGTCCCGGAACCGGTCGAGCAGGCGGTCCAGGTCGCGGGCGGGGTCGCCGGTGGGGTCCTCGTGGGCCCAGGCCGGTTCGTAGTCGGCGGGGAAGTCCTCCGGGGTGTCGGAGTACTCGGGGGTGCGCTTCCCCGTGCCGGCGCCGGTCTTCTCGGTGCCCGTGCGGCCGAAGCCGAAGTCCTTGCCGAACTCGCTGAACTCCTTGGTGAGTTCGGAGAGACCCTCCCGGAGCCCGGTCGGCCAGTCCCCGCGGGTGAAGTGGTCCTGGACGTGCTCCTGGACGCGGCGGGCGATGCGCTGCATCTCCTCCTGGGCCTGCTCCCGCGCCTGTGACTGCGCCTCCTGGGCCTGGCGGCGGGCTCGCTGGGCCTCCTCGCGGGCCCGGCGGCTCTCGTCCTTGGCGCGGCGGGCCTGCTCCTTCCACTCCTGCTTGACCCGGCGCATCTCCTCCTTGGCGAGGCGCCAGGCCTCCCTCTCGGCCGGCCCGCCGTATTCCGCGAAGGGGTCGTGGTCGCCGGCGCCCGCCTTGCCGCCCTGCCGGGCCTGCGAGGCCGCCGCCCGCATCTCGCGCCGCAAATCGCCCGCCGCGCCGCGCACGTCGGCCTTTATCTCGGCGGCGAGCTCGGCGACCGACTCGCGGATCTCCAGCTCCAGGTCGGCCAGCTCACCGCTGCGGTCGGCCAGCTCGGTGCGGCCGGCGTCCGTGATCGCGTACACCTTGCGGCCGCCCTCCGTGGTGTGGGTGACCAGGCCCTCGGCCTCCAGCTTGGCCAGCCGGGGGTAGACGGTGCCCGCCGACGGTGCGTACAGCCCCTGGAAGCGTTCCTCTAGGAGCCGGATCACCTCGTAGCCGTGGCGCGGGGCCTCGTCGAGCAGCTTCAGCAGGTAGAGGCGGAGGCGGCCGTGGGCGAAGACGGGAGGCATGTCAGAGCACCTTCTTGTCGGTCGTGCCGTCGGCCGGGGCGTCGCCGCCTGCGGGGCCGCCCCGGCCGGAAACGGAATTGTCCCCCGAGTCGTGCTGTGGTCCGGCCGGTGGGGCGTCCTCCTCGTCGTCCCTGGGCGGGCGGCGGAGCAGGGCGATCGAGCCGGAGACCGTCGTGGCCCTGAGCTTGCCGGTGCCCGCGCCGAGCCGGCCGGTGACCTTGTGGGCGCCCCAACGGCCGTGCACCCGGAGGTCGTCGAAGGCGTTGGAGATGCTTCCGCTCGCGGTGTTCGCCTCGACGTCGGCGTCGGCCGGGTGCGGGAGCCGGATGGCGATCTCACCGGAGACGCTGGTCAGTCCGACGTCGGTCGGGCCGTCCGGGTCGAGATCGATGATCATCGAGCCGCTGACCGACTCGGCCCGCACCGAGGAGCCCGAGGCCTCCACCACGGTCAGGTCTCCGGAGACGGAGTTGAACCGCAGGTCACCGGTGACGGCCTGTGCCTCGAGGTTGCCGGACACCGTTTCCGCGCGCACCGGGCCGGAGAGGGAGACGAGCGTGGTGTCGCCGGTGACGCCCTTGACCACCGAGGGCCCGCGGAGCCCGGAGACGACGGCCGCGGCGCCGATCACGCCGACCTCCACCCGGGTGTCCGCCGGGACCGCGAGGGAGACGACCGCGCTGCGCCGCCAGCCCTGCCGGTCCAGCCACTTCAGGAAGCCCTTCCAGGGCAGGTCCTCGTAGGCCACCGTGAGGGTGCCGCCCTGCTGGGTGACCACCAGGGGTGGGCCCTCGATGTCCGTGACCTCGAGGCGGGCGGAACCTTCGTCCGTACCCACGACGTTCACTGTTCCGTTGACCACGCGTACGTGCAGATCGCGGACGGGGGTGTCGAAGGTGAGCTTGGTGGGCTCGGCGACGGACCACTCGGACATGGGTGTGACCTCCTCGCAGGGACGCGACACGCCATATCGCGTCTTCTGAGAAACACGATATATCGTGGACGCGGGAAGTCAAGACACTCGTTTGAGGGCATGTGCGGGCACGACTGACACTGGGCCCCGCATATCGGTGGCCCAGTGTCAGGGGGATCGGCGGTTACTCCGCGACTACTCGTCGTCCTCGTCGTCCAGACGGGCGAGCCAGGTCGCCAGTCGCTCCACCGGGACCTCGAAGTCGGGGTTCAGGTCGACGAACGTGCGGAACTGCTCGGCGAGCCACTCGAAGGTGATCTCTTCCTCGCCGCGCCGCTTCTCCAGTTCTTCGATGCCTCGGTCGGTGAAGTACATGGCTGGTGCTCCGTGGTGTGAACAGGGGTAGGGCCGCTCCCGCGCGGGAAGAACCCTCTCCCTGCGGGAAGAAGAGGCGCCGGCTTCCCGCCCGGGAAGCCACGACAGGACAGGAAAAGGATAGGCGGAGCGAGTGCGGGGCCGGCTGCCCGGCGGGCGGCCCGGCCATGGGGAAACGGGGGAACGGGGGAGTGGCATGGGGCACGAAGTGACGCGGGTGGCCCGGATCGAGCTGCCGGACGGCACACCGGTGTGGGCCCGGATATCGGGGGCCGAGGAGCTGGCCGTGCCGTCGGGGGAGCTGTCGTACACGGACACCGGGTTCGCCGACCGGGTGGAGGCGAGCGTGGAGAGCCTCCACTCGCTCGTCACCGGCGTCGCGCGCTCGCTGGCCGGCCCGCTGCGCGCGGTGCGTCCGGACGAGGTGAGCGTCGAGTTCGGGATCGAGCTGACCGCGAAGGCCGGAAAGGTCGTCGGGCTGCTCGCGGACGGGGAGGCCAAGGCCGGCATCACGGTGACCCTGACCTGGCACGGCTCGGGCCCGCCGGACCCGGCGGCTCCCGGACCGGACCCGGACCAGGCCTCCCGCGCGGCGGACCGGGACGACCCGGCCGCCACCGCGCCCCCGGCCGCCCCCCGTGCGCCCCACGACGGATCGTCGCCCGGCAGCGGCGGTGCCACGCGCGCGGATGTGTCCACCGGCGCCCCGGTGCACGGGGGCGCCCCGGGCGCCCGCGGTGGTGGCGGGGCATGACGAACGCATACGACGGGGGCGCACCGGGCGGTTCCCATGCCGCCCACCATGCGCTGCGTGAACTCGTCATGGCGGCGACCGTGCGCATTCATCGCACAGGTGTCGGGTATGCCCTGGACGAACCCGGCAGCTTTCTCGGCAGCGGATTCTTCATCGCCCCGAACTGGGTTCTGACCTGCGCACACGTGGTGAACGGCGGGGAGGGGGGCGAAGTGGCGGTGGTCTACCAGACCGGCCCGGGCCAGGGCCCCTCCGCCGTCCCCGGTCAGGTGGCGGCCACCCTCCCGGAGCACGTCGAACGCTCGGTGCCCGGCAGCTGGCCGGCCCCCGACCTGGCCCTCGTCCGGCTCCGCGAACCCGTCGACCACGACTGCGTGTACGTCTCCGAGCGGCCCGCCGCGCACTACGGCGAGGGCAGGGTGTTCTACGCGGGCTGGACGGTGACCGGAGGCCAGTTGCAGATCCTGGACGGGTTCCTCTCCGTGCAGGGGACGATCGGCGGCTGGTCGACGGGGGCGCAGATGCGACTCGGGCACAACGACCTGCCGCCGGGCGTCTCGGGCGGCCCCGTGATCGACCCGGTGCGCGGCGAGGTCATCGGCGTGCTGAAATCGCGCGCCGACCACGGGACGGGGGGCACCTCCACCGGGATCGAGCGCCTGCGGACGTTACAGGTGCCGCCGGACGCCGTCCGCAGCGAACACGACGACGTCTACCAGGCGGTCTTCCACGCCCACGACCGCTACCACCGCGACCGGCAGCAGCCCTCGGACTCCCGGCGCCCCACCTGGGCCGACCTCCAGGCGGAGCTCGGCGCGCGACCGGGCCGGACCCTCGGCCCCGACGAACGCGGCGAGCTGCTCGGCCGGCTCGCCGAACTGCCGCCGCCGGCCACCACCCGGGGCCTGCTCGACGTCCTCGACTCCCTGCCGAACTTCCAGCTCCCCACCCTGGTACCGGCTCCCCGCGGCTGGCGGGACGGCCTGGGCGCGCTGTACGAGAACGCGCGGCAGGACGGGGCGCTGAAGCTCGTACTCGACTACGCGATGCAGGTGATGGCGGCCGAGCGTCCGGCCACGCCCAGCCTGCTGGACGCCGAACAGGCGCTGTGGGAGTGGGTGAAGCAGGCGTCCACGGGCCTCGACAGCGGCTACCGCAGCGGCCTGGCCCGGCGGCGCGCCCAGTGGCTGGGGCTGCGCCGCCGTCCCCACGCCGTCCCGGTCGGTCCGCTGCCCTCCGCCATCGGCACCCCGTCGCCGCCGCTGGGCGAGCCGGCCCGGGAGCGGCCCGGTGACTCCGGGCCCCGGCTGTCCGTGCTGCTCGAAGTGCTGCCGAGGGGCTGGGAGCCCGAGCGCTGCGACTGGGCGGTCTCCGTGGCCGCCCCGGAAGGCGACGTGATCCGTCTGCACGAGGCCGAGCGCACCTCGCTTCAGGAGCTGCCGGCCCGGGTGACCGCTCCGCTCGCCGAGGCCTTCCGCCAGTGCGACGAGCCCGGCCGGCCGGCGGCCCTGCACGCGGCCCTGCCGCACCTGCTGCTCGGCCTGGCCGTGGACGACTGGCGGCTGCGCCCGGACGGCCCCCCGCTGGGTGCCGAACGGCCGGTCGTCGTGCGCTGCTCCGACCGCGATCAGCTGCCGGGCGACGGCGAGTACGGGACGTCCGGCGCCGAGTGGGGCGCGGCCGGGGACGAGGACCTGGACCCCCAGGACCGCTGGCGCCGGCTGCACGCCCGCGACGCCCAGACCGAGGTGCTGGACTGCGACGACGGGGTGCGCGAGCCGGTGCCGACCGCCGCGGAACTGCGCCGTCGGCCGCCCCGTACGGTCCCGGTGCTGTGCCGCTACGGCGACCAGCGCTACGAGGACGACGCCGCCGCCCTCGGCAGGATTCTGTACGCCGGCTTCGGGGTGGTGCTGTGGCGCCGCTGGCGGAGCCAGCCGGACGCCGTGTGCGGGGAGTTCCACCGGGGGGCCAAGCAGGTCGTCGACGACGGGGCGGGCGCCATGTTCCTCCCGGACCTGGTGCACGGACTGCGCGTGAAGCGGCACGCGGGCCTCACGGAGGCCTACTGGGCCGACGGAATAGCACTCTTGTACGACGATCCGCAGCGGCCCTTGCCCGGCGCCGGAGACCTCCTGGAGGCCCCCTGATGCGACGTGCCCCGAGCACCCCTCGGCCTCTTACCAGCTTTCCTGCGGATCGATACCGTGATGCACGTTCGACGGCTGCCGTGGCGGACGAGTGACGACGAGGACCGGACCATGACCGAATCCAGTGAGTGGCTCATCTACCGAGGCGCCGGAGAACCCCACGACGGAATGAGCCGGCTGCCCCCGCCGCCGCCCTGGCGGGACTTCGCCGGCCGGGACACTGCGGGCGACGGCGACGGCTCCCGGGACCGCAGGCTGGGCGCGCACCGGCACCTGGCGGAACTGCACCGGCCCGGCGCCGAGGAACTGGAGATGATCAACGCGGCGCTCTACCTGCGCCGTCCCCTGCTCGTCACCGGCAGCCCCGGCGCGGGCAAGAGCACCCTGGCCCACTCGGTGGCGTACGAGCTGGGCCTGGGCGACGTACTGCGCTGGTCCATCGTCAGCCGCTCCACACTCCAGGACGGCCTGTACCACTACGACGCCATCGCCCGGCTCCAGGACGTCCAGATCGCCGCGCAAGGCGGCTACGGCACGGCGGCGGGCAGCCCCGGAGCCGTCGAGGCCATCGGCAGCTACATCCGCCTCGGCCCGCTCGGCACCGCCCTGCTGCCCTCCGCCACACCGCGCGTGCTGCTCATCGACGAACTCGACAAGAGCGACATCGACCTGCCCAACGACCTGCTGAACGTCCTGGAGGAGGGCGAGTTCGAGATACCCGAGCTCCAGCGCATAGCCGACCGGCTGCCGGACGGCGAGGCCGAGGTGCTCACCGCCGACGGCACCAAGGTCCGCGTCCGCGACGGCCGGGTGCGCTGCGGGGCCTTCCCGTTCGTCGTCCTCACCAGCAACGGGGAGCGGGACTTCCCCGCCCCGCTGATGCGCCGCTGCATCCACCTGGAACTGGGCCGCCCCGACCACAACCGGCTCGCCACCTTCGTACGCGCCCACCTCGGCGACGAGGCGGCCCGCGCGGGCGACGACCTGATCTCCCGCTTCCTGGAGCGTTCCCGCAGCGAACTCCTCGCCGCCGACCAGCTGCTGAACGCGATCTACCTCACCGACGCGGCCGCCCCGCCCAGCCGCGACCGACTCGCCGACCTGCTCATCCAGCGACTCGACCGTCCGAGGTGAGGCGCTGATGCCCGAGGCGCGCCGCACCGGTGATCCGATGGCCGAACTCGTCGCACGGTTGCGGCAGGTCGGGCTCGATCCGGATGCCGAGGCGCTGAGTGACGCCCTGTGGCTGGCCCGCTGGGCGCGCCCGTCGGGGGTGCCGGACCCGGACGGGGAGCCGCAGGGCGGCACGGAAGGCCGCTCCGGCCGTCCCGGGGAGCCTTCGCCCACCCGCCCTGAGGTGCCCGCGGACCAGGGCACCCCGCGGCCCGAGCCGCCCGCACCGCAGGCGTACGGCGTCCGGGCCGACGGAAGCGTGCCCCTGTACCCGCCGACGCGCGGCGGGGCCCGACGCGCGCGTGCGCCGGGCCGCGCGTCGGCACTGCCCGTCGGGGTGCCCGTCGCCTCCGCCCTGCCCGCTCCACTCGAACTCCAGCGCGCCTTAAGGCCGTTGCAGGGCTACCGCAGCGCCGCCCCGCCGCTGCGCAAGGAACTGGACGAGACCGCGACGGCCGAACTCAGCGCCCGGGCAGGGGGCCTGGTGATGCCCGTGCACCGGGCCGTGACCCGCGGCGACACCCGGCTGCAACTGGTGCTGGACGCCTCGCCGTCGATGCGCGTGTGGGACCGCATGTTCGCCGAACTGGGGGAGGTCTTCGCCCAGTTGGGCGCCTTCGGGGACGTCCAGGTCAGCCATCTGCACGAGGGGCCGGACGGTGATCCGGTGGTCAGCCGCAGCCCGGACGCGCACACGGCCCCGCTGCACGCGGCGGACCGGCTCAGCGACCCCACGGGCCGGCGGATCACGCTCCTGGTCAGCGACTGCGCGGGCCCCCTGTGGCGCAGCGGCCGCGCCCACCGGCTGCTGCACCAGCTGGCCCGGCAGGCCCCGGCCGCGGTGCTCCAGCCGCTTCCGCAGCGCCTGTGGAGCCGCACCCGGCTGCCGGTGACGTACGGCGAACTCACCCGCGGCGCGATCCTGGGCGGCGCCGCCGCGCTGCGGGTACGCACCCCGGCCGGCGCATTCGTGGAGCCGCGCGGCGGCCTGCCCGTGCCCGTGCTGCCCCCCGAGCCGGTGGCCCTCGGCGCGTGGGCCCGGCTGCTGTCCGGGGCCGGCGCCGCTCCGGTCGCCGGTGCCGTGGGCTGGGTACGCCCCGACCAGCCGCCCGCCCCGGCCGCGGGCCCCGCCGGGCAGCGCTCCTGGGTGCAGCGCCTCGGCCGCTTCCGCTCCACCGCCTCCCCGGCCGCCGGACGCCTCGCCGTCTGTCTGGCGGCCGCCCCGCTCTGCCTGCCGGTGATGCAGCTGGTGCAGCGGACCATGCTGCCCGACTCCGGCCCGTCCGAGCTGGCCGAGGTGCTGCTCAGCGGCCTCCTCACGCGCGCGGGCGAGAGCCACGGCGACGACGGTGCCCAGTGGTACGAGATGGAGCCCGACGTGCAGGAGGCCCTGCTGTCGACGCTCGGCAGGGACGAGGCGGTGCTGGTCCTCAAGCACTGCTCCGAGTACATCGAGCAGCGCTACGGCAAGGGCGGCGCGAACTTCCCCGCCCTCGCCCTCGCCCAGCTCGGCAACGGCGGCGCGGGACGGCCGTACGCGCCCGGCGGCTCCTACCCCGGCGACAACGGCGACGCGACGCTCGTGCCGCAGCCCTTCGCGGAGGTCGCCGTGCGCGTGCTGGAGAGGTTCATGCCGCTGCCCGAGCAGTTCGCGGCCTACGGCGGCCGTACGACGCCCGGCCCGGCCGGGTCCCGCTCGACGCACCGGGCGGTCACCCGGGCCCGTTCGCTGGTCGCGCGGTTCGACGACGAGGGCATGGTGCAGGACCTCATCGACGCCGTACAGCTGCTGCGCGGCGCGACCGAGCACGAACGGCCCGCCGGCTCCGACCCGGAACTGTGGGCGGAGTACGCGCAGGCCACGCTGCGGCTGTGGGAGGTACAGGGCGGCGCCGACCTGCTGCGCGAGGCGGAGCAGGCCGCGGAGCGGGCCGTCGCGCACCCGCACGCGCTGCGCGAACGGGCCGTCCTCGCGCGCGTGCTGCACGCGGCCGCCGTCGACCGCAGGCGGCGCGGGGACCAGCACGGCGCGCTGGACCTGCTCAGCCGCGCCGACCGCGAGTACGCGGTGGCCTGCGCGGCGCCCGACCTGGGGCAGGCCGAGGCGCTGAAACTCACCCTGGAGCGCGTCCGCGCCCTGGAGACACAGTGGCGCCTGGGCGGTGACAGCGCGCTGTTGCAGGGCGCCGTCGGCATGCTGGAGGCGTTCGCCGACGCCTGGCCGGACCGCCGCAGCCGCCCGCCCGAACTGCCGCTCGCCCACGGCCGGATCCTGCTCCGGCTGGCCGACGCCACGGCCGACCCCGAGCAGGCCCGCGGCCACGCAGAGCAGGCCGCCCGGTCGCTGCGGGACGCCCTGGAGACCGCCGCCGAGGCCGGCACCGAACCGGCACCACGTGAGCGGGTGCGCATCCGGCTCGACCTCGTCGACGCGCTGCTGATCTCGGGCGGCTCCCTGGACGAGGCACAGGACCGGGTCGACGAGGCGCTCCGGCTCACCCGCGAACGGGCCCTGCGGTCGGAGCTGCTGGTGCGCTCGGGGCGGATCGGCGTGGCACGGCACGGCGAATCGGGCGACCCGCGCGAACTGCGGTTGGCCGCCGAACGCTTCGAGCAGGCCGCCCTCGGGATGCCCCGGGACGCGCCCGTCCACGCGGAGGTCCTCGCGGAGTGGGGCGGGACGCTGCTGCGGCTCGCCGACCTGGAAACCGGCGCCCGGGCGCTCGGCCCGCTGTCCCAGGCGATCCGGGTGCTGCGCGAGTGCCGTACGGAGACACCCCCCGGTGACCCACGGCTCGCCCACCGGCTGCTGTCGCTGGGCCGGGCGCTGATGGCCCGCTACGGCACTCGCGGCGACCCGGTCGACCTGCGCGAGGCGGAGCATCTGTTCGGGCTGGCGGCGGCCGAGGCGGACGACGCGCTGTCGGCGGCGCGCTGTCTGCTGGCGCTCGGGCGGGCGCACTTCGAGGCCTACCGGAGCCTTGGCCGGCCCACCCGGCTGGACGCGGCGGTGGACGTGTTCCGGGACGCCGCTCAGGCCGCCGGGGACGCCGAGGAGGAGGCCGAGACCGAGCGGCGACGGCTGGCGGCCGTGGAGTTGCATGCTCAGGCGCACCACTGGCGGGGTAGGACCTATGAGGCGGCCGCACGCCCGCGTGCCGCCCGCGAGGCCTACCGGACGGCGCGGTCGGAGTGGCAGCGGATGCCGCAGGACACCGTCGGCACGAGCGAGCCCACCGCCGAGGACACGGCTCGCAGGCTGGCGGAGCTGGATTGACGACGCACAACGACGCACAACGACGAATGACCACGAACGACCACGAACGACTGGGAACAGGGGAGACCATGAGCATGGAGTCCGCGGAGCACGGGCCGGTCGAGCCGATGCCGGACGTACTGGCCATGAACCTCACCGAGTTGCGGACCGTGCGGCATGCCGTGCTGCGTGAGGTCCTCGAGGACCTGCGCGAACGGGCCGCCCAGCCGGGCGAGATGCTGTGGGGGTTCGGCAGCGCGTTCTGACAGGGGACGGGATCCGGTCAAATCCCTTGCACGGAGGGCCGGTTCAGTTTGCCTGTCGCCCGCTCGGGAATGCGGCCATTGGACGGCCGAAGGCATGGGGGTGGCGGAGTGTCGTACGGCGTTGCTCCCGTTGCCCCGGTCCCCTTCCGGCAGTTCATCGTGAAGATGCACGGCCGCTGCAACCTCGCCTGCCGCTACTGCTACCTGTACGAGGGGCCCGACCGGTCCTGGCGCGACCGCCCCCGGGCCGCGTCCTCCACCGTTCTGGACCGCACCGCGACCCGCATCGCCGAGCACGCGAGCGCGCACGGCCTGACCGGGCTCTCCCTCGTCCTGCACGGCGGCGAACCCCTCCTGGCCGGCGCCGGCACCCTGGCCCGCTTCGCCGCCCTGGTCCGCGACCGCGTCCCGCCCGGTACGTCGGTCCACCCGGTGCTCCAGACGAACGCCACCCTCCTCACCGAGCGGCGCCTCGCCGTGCTGGCCGCCGCCGGCGTCCGCGTCGGCATCAGCCTCGACGGCGGCCTGCCCGGCCACAACGCCCAGCGCGTCGACCACGCCGGACGCCCGTCCTGGACCGCCGCCTCGCGCGGCGCCCGCCTGCTGGCCGACCGCTTCCCCGGCTCGTACGCCGGCATCCTCACGGTCGTGGACCCCACGCTGGACCCGGTGGAGACCTACGAGTCACTGCTCGGCCTGCGTCCCCCGGCGCTCGACCTGCTGCTGCCGCACGGCAACTGGTCGGCCCCGCCGGCGCACCTCGGCGGGGAACGCCACGGCCGGTGGCTGTGCGACGTCTTCGACCGCTGGTGGAACGCGGGACGGCGGCAGACGAGAATCCGCCTCTTCGAGGCCTGCATAGCCCTGCTGCTCGGCATGCCCGCCGCCACCGAGTCCCTCGGCCTCGCGCCGTTCGAATCGGTCGTGGTGGAGACGGACGGATCGATCGAGCAGGTCGACTCCCTGAAGTCCTGCTACGAGGGCGCGGCCGAGACCGGTCTCGACGTCTTCCGGCACGGCTTCGACGACGTACTGCGCCACCCGGCGGTGGCGGCCCGGCAGGCGGGCGAGGACGCGCTGGCCGCCGGGTGCCGCGCCTGCCCGCTGCTCCGCGTGTGCGGCGGCGGCCAGTACGCCCACCGCTACCGGGCCGGACACGGCTTCGCCAACCCCTCCGTGTACTGCGCGGACCTACAGCGCTTCATCCGGCACGTGGCGCGACGGCTCACCGAGGACGCGGCACGCGTACCCGCCGCCTCCTCGGCCGAAGGAGGCACCCCGTGACACTTCCGTCGCTGCCCGGCCACGCCCTCACCGAGCTGGGCCGCACCGGGGGCAGCAGCGAGACCCTCGCCCTCCTGGCCCGGGACCAGGACACCCGGCGGCTCCTCATCCTGCGCGCGGTCCTCGACGGGGCGGGCGAGGCCCGGACCTGCTCCGCCGGCGCGGCGCGGCGGCTGCGGGAGGACTGGGCGCTGCTGGAGGAGGCGGAGGGCGCGACGGCGAACCCCCGCGGACGCGCCACGGCGACAGCCGGCTCCTCCAGCCCCTCCGGCCCCTCCGGCCCCTCTGTCCGGACAGGCCTCCTGCACCCCCTCCTCGGCCCCTGGGCCCAGCGCATCCTGCGCGGACTCGGCTCCGCCTCCGCCGCCGACCCGGAACGGCAGCGGGACCTGGCCACCGACCTGGACCACTTCAGCGCCGTGGCCGCGGCGCTCGCCGCCCGCGCCGGCATCCCCTTCGCCGTACGCCTCACCGCCCACGCCGGCACGCTCGTCCTGCCGTCCTTCGGAGCGCTGCGCACGGACGAGCCGGAGTCGACGCCGGTCGACGCCGTCCACCGCAGCGGCCGGCTGACCCTGCGCCGGCCGGGTGCCGCCGATGTCGTCGTCCACCTCGAGGGCGGTGTCGGCGCCTGGGCCGACTCCCGGGCCTGGACCCCGGCGTACGCGCTGCCCGGTCTGCTGGCCGACAGCCCCCCGATCCCGCTGGACGACCTGGACCCGTACCGCACCGTGCACGGCGGACCGCACTACTACGGCCTGAGCGGCCCCGTCACCCTCGACGACGCCGAACGCAAACGCTGGCTCCAGGCCTGGTCGGGCACGGCCACGGCGTTGCGCCTCGGCGGCGCGGGACGGCTCACCGAGGCGGCGGCCCTGCTGCGCTGCCTGGTGCCGCTCGCCGTGCCGCCGGGAGACTCGGCCGACGGCCGCGCCCACGGCTCGTGCAGCGCCACCCGGCAGGAGGCCTTCGGAGCCGTGCTCAGCAGCACACCGCCGAACGCCATGTCCTTCGCGGCGACCCTGGTGCACGAACTCCAGCACGCCAAACTGGCCGTGGCCGGCACCATGGTGACGCTGCATCACTCCGACGGCCGAGCGCGGCACTTCGCGCCCTGGCGCCCCGAGCCGCGACCGTACGACGGCCTGCTCCAGGGCGCCTACGCGCACCTCGGCCTCGCCGACTACTTCCAGCACCGCGCGCTCGGCGAAGGCGACCCCGCTCGGCGCGACACGGCCTGGGGGCAGTTCGCGCGCTACCACGAGCAGGTGGCGGCGGCGCTGCCGGCGCTCGTCGGCTCGGACGATCTGACCGCGCGGGGACGGCAGTTCGTCGAGGTCATGGTCGACACGCACGAGCGTATGGGTGACATCGCCGTCCCCCGGGCGCACGCCGTCCGGGCCCGCGAGTACGTGCGGGCCGCCCGCAGGCTGTGGGTGCAGCGCCATGCGGTGGATGTACGCCGCTCGCGGGAGTGAGACTCCCTGATCCGTGGTCAACCTTTGCGCTCGGAGGTGGAGATCGATGCGCCGGCGGGAAAGGATGCGATCCACGACCGTCGGCGCAGGCGCGGGCACACGCCTTCCCGGGGCCGGGTTCAGCTTCTAAAATCGCGAGCGGGAGGCCGCTGCATGTCTGGAAGTCGTAGGCCGTTCGGGTTAACCGAGAGGGGAACCGCGAAGCAGACCGTCACGATCAGCTTCGCCGGGTTCAACCGGGCCTGGGCGGCCTGGATCGGGGACCGTCTGGAGCGGCGCGGCCTGCGGGTGGTGTACCTGCGGTGGGACGCGCCTCCCGAGGTCCCGCTGGTGCAACTGCTGCGCGATCTGAGCCTGGCCGACGGCCGCGTTCTCATCCTGATCAGCGACTGGTACTTCAAACTCGGCCCGCGCACCCACGAGGAGTGGAACGCGGCGCTGCGCGAGGTCGTGGCGCCGGACCCGTCCCGCTTCGCCGCAGTCTCGGTGACCACCGCGTCGATCCCCACCGCCACCGCCGTCCTCGCGCCCGTCGACCTGGTGAACACCGGCCCGGACGAGGCCGAACGGCGTGTGGTCGAGCGGCTCGACCTGGCGTACGAACCGCTGCCGGGGACCGGCGAAAACCGGCGCGGGCTGCGCTTCCCGTCGGCCATGCCAGAGGTGTGGGGCGGCGTACCGCGCCGCAACACCCGCTTCACCGGCCGCGAGCCGCTGCTGAACGACGCCTACCATCTGCTGAACGGCAGCGAGCCCGGCGCGGGCGTGCTCACCCTCTACGGCATGTCCGGCGTGGGGAAGACACAGCTCGCCGCCGAATACGTGTACCGGTTCAGCTCCGAGTACGACGTCGTGTGGTGGATCAACGCCGAGAAACGGGTGACCTACCGCCGTCTGCTGGCCGAACTCGCCCCCAAGCTCGGCCTGTCGACCGGCGCCGAGTACGGCGAACGGCTGCGCGCGGTACGCGACGCGCTGCGCCGGGGCGAGCCGTTCACCCGGTGGCTGCTGATCCTCGACGGCGCCGACGAACCCGACCAGATCTGGGACCTGGTCCCCACCGGCCCCGGACACGTGCTGATCACCTCCCGGAACCCGCAGTGGGGCGAACACAACAGCCGGCTGCTCCAGATCCCGGTCTACTCCCGCGACGAGTCGGTGGCCTTCATCCGCCGCCGCGCGCCGCGCCTGACCGAGGCGGACGCCGACCAGCTGGCCGAGGCCCTGGAGGACCTGCCGCTGCTGCTGGACCAGACGGCCGGCTGGCTCAACGACTCCGACCTCTCCGTCGAGGACTACATCGCCCTCCTGGAGGGCGGCATCGACCAGGACGTGGTCAGGGTCTCCGCCGACTTCCCGGTCGCCTTCCAGACCGCCTGGTCGATACTGCTGAACAAACTCCGCGAGACCGTCCCGGAGTCCGTCGACCTGCTGCGGCTGTGCACCTTCTTCGCGCCCGGCTTCATCCCCGTACGACTGCTCAGGGAGATGCCGCAGGACGATCTGCCCGAACAGCTCACCGGGCTGCTGGAGGACCCGCTGCTGTGGAACCGGGCGATCAACCAGCTGCGCCAGTACTCCGTGGTGCGCCTGGAGGCCCACGACCAGGGCGCCGACTCCGCTTCCTCGGGCGAGTCGCTGTACCTGCACCGCATGGTCCACCAGATCGTGCGCAACGACATGCCGGAGGCGGACCGGCGGGAGTTCGTCGACGTCGTACGGCGCGCCCTCGCGGCGGCCGACCCCGGCCGCGCCACGGACACCCGTCTGTGGGACGCGTACGCGGAGATCGTGCCGCACCTGAAGTACGCCGACGTCCTGAACAGCGACGACCGCAGGGTGCAGACCCTGGTCCTGAACTGCCTGCGCTACATGTACTTCGCCGGCGAATACACCTCCGGCGTCAGACTCGGCGCGCGTGCCCTGCGGGCCTGGCGGTCGCTGCTCGGCGAGTTCCATCCACGGGTCTTCGACCTGATCTACCAGTACGCCAACCTGCTGCGCGCCACCGGCGACTACGAGCGCAGCGAGCCCCTCGAACGGGCGGCGATGGACCACCTGCGCGAGGACCGCGGCGAACGGGACCTGGACCATCTGCGGGCGGCCAACGGCGTCGGCGCCAACCTGTGGGGACTGGGCCGGTACGACGAGGCACTGGAGCACTACCAGTGGCTGTACCCGGCCTACCGCGACCTCCTCGGCGAGGAGGACTCCCGCACCCTCAACGCGCTGAACAACCTGGGCTTCGCACACCGGCTGCTCGGCCACTACCAGCACGCCCTCGACATCGACAAGACGACCCTGGAGATGCGCCGCCGCCTGCTGAAGGCACGGCACCCGTGGGCGCTGTTCTCGGAGGCCTCCTACGCCACCTGCCTGAGACTGCTGGGCCGCTACGGCGAGGCCGAGTCCGTCCAGACGAAGAACGTCCGCGAGTGCCGCCTCGTCATGGGCGCCGACAATCCGCAGACGCTGCGGGCCGAGCACAACCTGGCGCTGTGCCGGCTGCGCGGCGGTGACCGGTCCGCCGCCGGAGCACTGCTGGCGCGGGTGCTGGAACGCTACGAGCGCAAGGTCGGCGACCGGCACCCGGAGACCCTGGCCGCCGCCGTCAGCCAGAGCTGCTTCGCCCGCGAGCACGGCGACATCGACCAGGCCCGCGAGGCCAGCGAGTCCATCCTGGCCCGCTACGAACAACTGCTCACCGAGGGGCACCCGTTCATCGCGGGCGCCCGGGCCAACCACGCCCTGATCCTGCGCAGCGTCGGCGAACGCGACCACGCGCACGTGCTGGTCGACCAGGCGCTGGCCGACATGACCGCGGCGGTGGGCGAGAGCCACCCCTACGCCCTGGGCTGCGCCATCAACGCCTCGGCCCTGCGCAATCTGGTGGGCGACACGGAGGGGGCCGCCGCGCTCAGCCGGGACACCGTCACCCGGGCGACGGAGTCCCTCGGCCGCACCCACCCCCTCACCCTGTCCGCCCGGGTGGCCCACGCGGCCGACCTGCGCGGCCTGAGGGACGTCCAGCAGGCCGAGAAGGTCGAGCAGGAAGCCCTGTCCGACCTGGAGGCCACGCTCGGCAAGCAGCACATCCACACCATCTCGGCCCGCTCCCGCAACCGCCCGTACTGGGACTTCGAGCCCCAGACGACCTGACGGAAACAGCCGGAAGGGCCTGGCCCCGGATTCCCCGGGGCCAAGCCCTTCCGCTCTGTCACACAGGACGCGGTGTCACACAGGACTAGGCGTCGAACACCTCACGCACCAGCTGCTCCTGCTCCGCCTGGTGCCGCTTCGCGGAACCGACGGCGGGGGAGGAGCCGTGCGGGCGCGAGATCCGGCGCAGGCGCTCGCCCGGCGGGATGTCCGCGCCGACCGCCAGGTCCAGGTGGTCGATCAGGTTGAGCGCGATGAACGGCCAGGCACCCTGGTTCGCCGGCTCCTCCTGGACCCACAGGTACTTCTCGGCGTTCGGGTACTTGTTGACCTCCGCCTGGACCTCCGCACCCGGCAGCGGGTACAGACGCTCGAGGCGGATGATCGCCGTCTCCTTGTCGCCACGCTTCTGCCGCTCGGCCTCGAGGTCGTAGTAGACCTTGCCCGCGCAGAAGACGACCTTCTTCACGGCCGCCGGGTCGACGGACGCGTCGCCGATGACCGGGCGGAACTGGCCGTTCGTGAACTCCTCCGCCTTCGAGGCCGCGGCCTTCAGGCGCAGCATCGACTTCGGCGTGAAGACGACCAGCGGCTTGTGGTGCGGGTTGTGCACCTGCCACCGCAGGAGGTGGAAGTAGTTCGACGGGAGCGTGGGCATCGCGACCGTCATGTTGTTCTGGGCGCAGATCTGGAGGAAGCGCTCCGGGCGGGCCGAGGAGTGGTCCGGGCCCTGGCCCTCGTAACCGTGGGGGAGGAGGAGCACTACGCCGCTCGTCTGGCCCCACTTCTGCTCCGCCGACGAGATGAACTCGTCCACGACCGTCTGCGCGCCGTTGACGAAGTCGCCGAACTGGGCCTCCCACATCACCAGCGCGTCGGGACGGGCGAGCGAGTAGCCGTACTCGAAGCCCATCGCCGCGTACTCGGAGAGCAGCGAGTTGTAGACGTTCAGCCGGGCCTGGTCCTCGGAGAGGTACAGCAGCGGGGTGAAGTCCTGGCCCGTCTCGCGGTCGATGAGGACCGCGTGCCGCTGGCCGAAGGTGCCGCGCTGGGAGTCCTGGCCCGCCAGGCGGACCGGGGTGCCCTCCAGCAGCAGCGAGCCGACGGCCAGGGTCTCGCCCATGCCCCAGTCGATCGTGCCGTCCTCGACCATGGCCGCCCGGCGCTGGAGCTGCGGGAGCAGCCGCGGGTGGACGGTGATGTGGTCGGGGATGTTGACCTGGGACTCGGCGATCCGCTTGACGACCTCCGAGGTGATCGCCGTCGGGACCGCGACCGGGAAGCCGTCCTGCGGCGCCTGGATGTCCCCGGCGACCGGCTGGGAGGTCGCCTCGCGGACCTCGGTGAACACCTTCTCCAGCTGGCCCTGGTAGTCCTGGAGGGCCTGCTCGGCCTCTTCCAGGGTGATGTCGCCGCGACCGATCAGGGACTCGGTGTACAGCTTGCGCACCGAGCGCTTCTTGTCGATCAGGTCGTACATCAGCGGCTGGGTGAAGGCCGGGTTGTCCGACTCGTTGTGACCGCGGCGGCGGTAGCAGATGAGGTCGATCACCACGTCCTTGTTGAACGCCTGGCGGAACTCGAAGGCCAGCCGCGCGACGCGGACCACGGCCTCCGGGTCGTCGCCGTTCACGTGGAAGATCGGGGCCTCGATCATGCGGGCCACGTCCGTCGCGTACATGGAGGAACGCGAGGACTCGGGGGCCGCGGTGAAGCCGACCTGGTTGTTGATCACGACGTGGACCGTGCCACCCGTGCGGTAGCCGCGCAGCTGCGACATGTTCAGGGTCTCGGCCACCACGCCCTGGCCCGCGAAGGCCGCGTCGCCGTGGATCGCCACCGGCAGGACCGTGAAGTCCGTGCCGCCCTTGTTGATGATGTCCTGCTTGGCGCGCGCGACGCCCTCCAGGACCGGGTCGACGGCCTCCAGGTGGGAGGGGTTCGCGACCAGGGAGACCTTGATCTGCTCGCCGTCCAGGCCGGTGAAGGTGCCCTCGGCGCCCAGGTGGTACTTCACGTCGCCGGAGCCGTGCATCGACTTCGGGTCGAGGTTGCCCTCGAACTCGCGGAAGATCTGCGCGTACGACTTGCCGACGATGTTGGCGAGGATGTTCAGGCGGCCGCGGTGGGCCATGCCGATGATGACCTCGTCCAGGCGGGACTCGGCGGCCGAGTCCAGCACCGCGTCGAGCAGCGGGATGACGGACTCGCCGCCCTCCAGGGAGAAGCGCTTCTGGCCGACGTACTTCGTCTGGAGGAAGGTCTCGAAGGCCTCCGCCGCGTTCAGCCGGCGCAGGATGCGCAGCTGCTCCTCGCGCTCCGGCTTGGAGTGCTGGCGCTCCACACGGTCCTGGATCCACTTGCGCTGCTTGGGGTCCTGGATGTGCATGAACTCGATGCCGGTGGTGCGGCAGTACGAGTCGCGGAGCACGCCGAGGATGTCGCGCAGCTTCATCATCGACTTGCCGCCGAAGCCGCCGACGGCGAACTCGCGCTCCAGGTCCCACAGGGTGAGGCCGTGCTCGACGATGTCCAGGTCGGGGTGCTTGCGCTGGCGGTACTCCAGCGGGTCGGTGTCGGCCATGACGTGGCCGCGGACCCGGTAGGAGTGGATCAGCTCGAAGACGCGGGCGGCCTTGGTGACGTCGTCGTCGTGGCTGGCGTCGATGTCCTTGAGCCAGCGGACCGGCTCGTAGGGGATGCGCAGGGCCTCGAAGATGTCGTCGTAGAAGCCGCTGTCGCCGAGGAGGAGGTTGGCGACGGCGCGCAGGAACTCGCCGGAGGCGGCGCCCTGGATCACCCGGTGGTCGTAGGTCGACGTGAGTGTCATGACCTTCGAGACGCCGAGCTTGTTCAGGGTGTCCTGGCTGGTGCCCTGGAACTCCGCCGGGTAGTCCATGGAGCCGACGCCCATGATCACCGACTGGCCGGGCATCAGGCGCGGGACGGAGTGGACGGTGCCGAGGCCGCCGGGGTTGGTCAGGGAGACCGTGACGCCGGTGAAGTCGTCCATCGTCAGCTTGTTGTCGCGGGCGCGACGGACGATGTCCTCGTAGGCCTGCCAGAACTCGAAGAAGTTCAGCGTCTCGGCCTTCTTGATGGCGGCCACGACGAGCTGGCGGTCGCCGTTGGGCTTCACCAGGTCGATGGCCAGACCGAGGTTCACGTGCGGCGGCTTGACGAGGGTCGGCTTGCCGTCCTTCTCGCCGAACGACCAGTTCATCGACGGCATGGCCTTGATGGCCTGGACCATCGCGTAGCCGATGATGTGCGTGAAGGAGATCTTCCCGCCGCGGGCCCGCTTGAGGTGGTTGTTGATGACGATGCGGTTGTCGAACAGCAGCTTCACCGGGACCGCGCGGACCGAGGTGGCGGTCGGCAGCTCCAGCGAGGCGTTCATGTTCTTGGCGACCGCGGCGGACGGACCGCGCAGCGTCACGAACTCCGGGCCGTCCGCGGCGGCCGGGGCCGCGGCGGCGGGCTGGGCCTTCGCCTTCGGCTGAGCGGGCGCGGCGGGCTGCGCCGGCTTGGCGGCCGGGGCAGCGGGCGCGGCCTGTGCCGGCTTGGCGGGCGCGGCGGGCTGCGCGGGCGCCGGGGCGCTCGCCGCGGGCCTGGGGGCCGCGGGCGCCGGAGCGGGCGCGGCCGGAGCCGCGGGCTTGGCCGGACTGGCAGCGGTGGGGGTCCCCGCGGTCCCCGCGGCAGCGGCGCCGGGCTTGTAATCAGCGAAGAAGTCCCACCAGGCCCGGTCTACCGAATTCGGGTCCTGAAGGTACTGCTGATAGATCTCGTCGACGAGCCACTCGTTCGGACCGAACGCGGCTGCGGGGTTCTTCCCGGCTTGGTCGTCGGTCGAGATGCTCGAGTTACTGGACTGTGGCGACACGGCGGCAACCGCCCTCTTCCGCTTCACAAGGTGATGGACAGCGGGAATAAAGGCTACGCCTCCAAGACCGCGAAGGTCAGGTCGGGCCGGTTCATCGTCGCGTAAGTCACATCGAAAAGTGTGTTTCGGGGGTTGATATGGCGGGAAACAAGCGTGGTTCACCCGCGGAAGGGATGCCTCGGCCAAGGCCTGGGTGCGAAGCGTCACACGCCTCCCCCTGATCACACGTGTCCGTCAGCGGGGACACTCGTGGATCATGTGGCTCCGGTTCGAACTTTACGTCAACTTGGCACGGATGACTCTCCCGTACGGGTGACCAGAACCCGGCAACCCCGCTCAGATCCAGCCACCGGGTTCCGGCCGCAGGAGCCGCTGGCCGGTCGGCCCCGCCGGGAGGGCTCTTCCGGGGAGTGGCCGGGAGCCGGTGATCCTGTTCCCGGCCGGCCGCCTGGCGCGGGGGCCGTCGTGCGGATCAGCCGACCAGGGGGGAGTGCTCTCCCGGGAGGGTGACCAGGATTCGGCAGCCGCGTTCGGATTCGGCCACGCCGATCCGGCCGCCGTGGAGGTCGACGGCCCAGCGGGCGATGGCCAGGCCGAGCCCGGTGCCGCCGTCGCTGCCCGGTCCGTGCGGGCGGCGCACCGCGCCCCGGTTGAAGCGCTCGAACACCCGGCGCCACTCCGACCTGGGGATTCCGGGCCCCTCGTCGAGGACCTCCAGCTCCAGCGACTCCGGCAGCGGCCCGCGCCGCGCCTTCACCGTCACCCGGCCGTGCGGCGGGCTGTGCTTGACCGCGTTGTCGATGAGGTTCGCCACGACCTGGTGGATCCGCTCCGGGTCCGCGTGCGCGGTCAGCTCCGGCGGGGAGACGTCGAGGTGCAGATGGACGTCCGTACGGGTGTGGCTGCCGGATCCGGAGGCCATGCCCGCGCGCGCGGAGGCGACCATGTTGGCCTCTTTCAGCACACCCGAGAGGTACGGCCACACCTCGAAGCGCCGCATACGCAGCGGTACGACGCCGTTGTCCAGCCGGGACAGGTCCAGCAGCGTCTCCACCAGCCGCCCGAGCCGCTCGGTCTGCTTCAGGGCCGTCCGCATGGTCTCCGGGTCGGCCTCCGCGATGCCGTCGACCACGTTCTCCAGCACCGCCCGCAGGCCCGCGATGGGCGTACGCAGCTCGTGCGAGACGTTCGCCACCAGCTCCTTGCGCTGGAGGTCCTGCGCCTCCAGCTCGTCGGCCATCACGTTGATCGTCTGGGCCAGGTCGCCCAGCTCGTCCCGGCGGCTCTCGCTCACCCGGCGCGTGTAGTCGCCGTGCGAGATGGACCGGGCCACCGTGTTCATCTCGTCCAGCGGCGAGGTGAGCGAATGCGCCACGAACTGCGTTATCAACAGTGTGGCGATCATCGAGAAGACCGTGATGAAGCGCAGCTCCGTCTTGGTGTGCACCGCGATCACCGACAGTCCGGTGGTGATCAGCACAGACGTGACGACGAGCGCGCCCAGCTTGGTCTTGATCGAGAACGGGCGAACGCCGCCCCAGGGATCCCCGGGGCCTCTCCGTGCGGCCGGCCCGTCGCTCATGGCGTCGGGGTCTCCAGCGCGTAGCCCACGCCGTGCACGGTACGGATCCGCTCGGCCCCGATCTTCCGGCGCAGCGCCTTGATGTGGCTGTCGACGGTCCGGGTGCCGGAGGCGTCCGCCCAGTCCCAGACCTCGGCCAGCAGCTGCTCCCGGGAGAGCACCGCGCGCGGGGTGTTCGCCAGGCAGACCAGCAGGTCGAACTCGGTCGGCGTCAGATGGACGTCCTCGGAGCGCACCCGCACGCGCCGCTGCGCGTGGTCGATCTCCAGCTCGCCCAGGCGCAGGATGCCCGAGCGCGGGGTGGACGCGGCGATCGCGGCCCGCTCCACCCGGCGCAGCAGCACGTGCACCCGTGCGGCCAGCTCCCGCATCGAGAACGGCTTGGTCATGTAGTCGTCGGCGCCGACGCCCAACCCGACCAGCATGTCGGTCTCGTCGTCGCGCGCGGTCAGCATCAGCACCGGCACCGGCCGGGCGGCCTGCACACGGCGGCAGACCTCCAGACCGTCGAAGCCGGGCAGCATGATGTCGAGGATCAGCAGATCGGGCTGCCAGGCCTCGGCGGTGTCGACGGCGGCCGGGCCGTCGCCCGCGGTTTGCACCAGGAATCCCTCGGCGCGCAGTCGGGCCGCGATGGCGTCGACGATCGTCGGGTCGTCCTCGACGACCAGGACCCGGCGCTGTGCGCCCTGGGTGGCCGCCGCCGCGCCGTTGTGGGAGGTGTGTGTCTGCTCCATCGCCCGCCCCTGAGTGTGCTTTCCGGAACCAGTGGGGTGATTCCTCGGTCTGCGCATGGTTGCGATTGACGCTTGAATGATCCGCGTCAGGGAAGCACATTACGGGGAGTGGCGTCGCATTTGCTATCCAGGGCGTACGGCGAGGTGCACGGCGTCCGGAACGCCCCGGGCAACGGGGATCTCTTCGGTACGCACCTGCTGGAACCCGGCATTCCGCAAGGTACCTTCAAATTCTGGAGAAGGACGCGCCGACCACACCGCGAGCACGCCGCCGGGTCTCAACGCCCGTGCGCAGCCTGCCAGTCCGGCGGGCGAGTAGAGCCCTTCGTTGCCCTCCGTGACGGTCCAGCCGGGGCCGTTGTCGATGTCCAGGCACAGGGCGTCGTACGTGGCGGATGTCTCATTGACGTGCGCCAGGAGATCGCCTTCCACGATGTGGGTACGCGGATCGGCGAGGGCGGCGGCGGAGAACGCCGACAGGGGCCCGCCGAGATGCCAGTCGACGACGGCTCGCTCGCGTTCCACCACCGTGATCCGGCCCCAGCGCGGATCGGCCGCCGCGTGTGCGAGCGAGAAGCCGACGCCCAGCCCGCCGATCAGCAGTTCCGGCTCCGGCCGGCCGTCCAGCGCGCGGTACGCGGCGTCCACGAGCAGCCGCTCCGAGCGGCCGTCGGAGGTGTCCATCAGGAAGCAGCCGTTGGCGATGATCTGGAGCAACTCGCCGTGCCGGCGCAGGACCACCTCCCCGTACGGGCCCTCGCGACGGTCCAGGACCACGGGAATGTCGTAGGTGGCAGCCATGGCGCCCATCCTGCCCGAACGGGGCCTGGCGGGCAGGCGAATTACGGGTGACCTGCGAGGCGCCGGCCGAGGCGGCAGACCGCGCGGACGCGGAAGAAGGATGAGAGGTTCCTGTGAATCCGGTCTCGCGTGGTGTCGGTCATAGACAGCGACGGGTGGGACGCGAAGGGTGGGGCGGAACGGAAGGGAGCGCCCCACCTTGGAACCGACCGCGAGGGCCGCGACGACGGCCCCGTGCCCGCCCCTCTCCGAGGACGGTCCCCCGTCCGCCGAACTCGCCGAACTCCTGGACGGCGTACCGCGCCAGCGCGGCCCGGCGACGGCGAGCGACCCCGCGACCGTCGCGGTCGCGCGCCCGCTCCCCACCCCGGTCCCCTTCCGCCCCTGGCGGCTGCTCCCCACCCCCACCGGAACGCCCTTCACCGTCGGCTACGCCGCCGTGCTCGCCCTGACCTCGCTGTTCACCGAGTACGCCGACCCGTCCCTCGTCCACGCCCTCCACCAGGCCTCCAGCACGGACGTCGCGCATCTGCTGCGCTCGCCCGTACTGGTGCTGCTCGCCAGCGCGCTGTGGATCGCCGGCGGGCTCCTGTCGCCGTACGCGCTCGCCTTCGTGCTCGTGCTGACCGCGCTGGAGCGGCGCATGGGCGGACCGCGCGCGGCCGGGATCTTCCTGCTCGGGCACGTACTGGCCACCCTCGCCACCGAAGTGCCCGTCGGGATCGCGGTCCTGGCCGGGCATCTGCCGCACAGCTCCCTGCACCGGCTGGACTACGGGATCAGCTTCGGCGTGGCGGCCGGCGTCGGCTCACTGGCCGGCCTGCTCACCCCGTGGCTGCGCTGGCCACTGCTCGCCCTGGCCGCCGAAATCGTCGTCCAGGACCTGATCGCCTTCACCGACCCGATGACCAACTGGGGCCATCTGATCGCCCTGGCCATAGGCGTGACCACCTGGCCACTGGTCAGACACTGGCAGCGGGCCCGTACCGCCTGACAGACGGCCGGCCCCGCCACTCGGGCACGCGCGCGTGGGCGTACTCCCGCTCCGGGGCGTCGACTCCGCGCGCGCCGGGCTCGGCGACGTACGCGAACGGGACGGGTGTCGGTGCGAGAGGCGCCGACCCGAGCAGCGCTCCCTGGGGCCTGTCCGGCGGATCATGCCCCAGACGCGGGGCCCGGCACGCCCTCCCCCACTCCCGACTTCGCTCGAGCGGGCGGTGCCCCCACCGGCGTTGTCGTCGGTTGCCGACTCCCCCACGCTCGAACGACCTCGCGCGGGGGCACCCCCACGGCCCCGCTCGCCAGCGTCGATGAGGCACCACACCTTTCCTGCGGCCTGATCCGCCGGACAGGCCCTAGCCCCGCCCCTCCGGCGACCACACGTACGGCGTGGTCGTCGTCACCGCGTGGAAGCCCAGGCGTTGCAGGATGGGGGCGCTGGCGGCGGAGGCGTCGACGTGGAGGTAGCCGACGCCGCGGGCGGCGGCGAGGGCGGCGCGGGTGGCGACCATGGCGCGGTAGATGCCCTTGCCGCGCCACTCGGCGAGCGTGGAGCCGCCCAGCAGGCCGGCGAACTCGGTACCGGGGCGGAAGAGCAGCCAGGCCGCGCAGACCAGCTCACCGCCGGCCTCGGCGACGTGCACGGAGATGTCGTCCGGGGCGACCGTGAGCCGCCCGGTCAGGTGCTCGCCGAGCCAGCTCAGGTCCTGGCCCCAGACGGCCGTCTGAAGGGCGGCGATCCGGTGCATGTCGGCCTCGGCGGTGACCCGGCGCAGCGTGACGCCGTCGGGCAGTACGGGCTGCCGCACGGCCAGCTCCGCCACGGGCGCCACCAGCACCGTCTCCTGCTCCTCGGGCACGAACCCCGCCGCGCGCAGCCGGTCGGTCAGGTCGGCCGGGGCGTCGTGGCCGCGGATCTTCCACTCCACCGCCTCGCCGCGCGCCGCGAAGAAGTCCCGCTGCCGGGCGATCAGCTCGTCCAGCTCCCGCCCGCGCAGGCCCAGGTCGCGCGGCGCGCTGAGGAAGCCGCGGAAATCCCCGACCACCCGCAGCAGCCCGCCTTCGTACTCGTGCGTGATCCCGGGCGGCGGGACGGGCGGAGTGGCGCGTATCTGGGTGTCGTAGGCGGCGAGCAGCGCCGCGGTGTCGGTCGTCATCGGGGGCACGGTACGGGGAATGCCGGGGCGGGGGGCAACTGCTTTTGACTGTGGCCGAACGTGGCTGGACGTGGCTGAAGAAGTGATCGCTCACAGCGAACACCCCTTGGGGAACAATCAAAGGCTCACAAGCATTGAGTCGGCATAGCTCAAGTTGACTGCCTAAGGGGAGATCATGACTGCTGAGTCCACGGCGTCCACACCACTCACCCTGCCCGTTCTGCCGCTCGACGACGAGGTCGTGCTGCCCGGGATGGTGGTCCCGCTGGACCTGAGCGACCCCGAGGTGCGCGCCGCGGTGGAGGCCGCACAGGCCGCCGTCCGGTCGGCGCCGGGGAAGCCCAAGGTGCTGCTGGTGCCGCGCATCGAGGGGACGTACGCCAAGACCGGTGTGCTGGGCACGGTCGAGCAGGTCGGCCGGCTCGCCGACGGCGACCCGGGCGCCCTGATCCGCGGCCGCGGCCGGGTGAGGATCGGCGCCGGGACCACCGGGCCGGGTGCGGCCCTGTGGGTCGAGGGCACGAGGACCGACGAGAGCGTGCCGGACCCGCTGCCGGGTCAGGTCGCCGAACTCGTCAAGGAGTACAAGGCCCTCGCCAGCAGCTGGCTGAAGAAGCGCGGCGCCTGGCAGGTCGTGGACCGTGTCCAGGCCATCGACGACGTCTCCGCCCTCGCCGACAACTCCGGTTACTCGCCGTTCCTGACCACCGACCAGAAGGTCGAACTGCTCGAGACCGCCGACCCGGTCGCCCGCCTCAAGCTCGCCACCCAGCAGCTGCGCGACCACCTCGCCGAGCAGGACGTGGCCGAGACCATCGCCAAGGACGTCCAGGAGGGCGTCGACAAGCAGCAGCGCGAGTTCCTGCTGCGCCGCCAGCTGGAGGCCGTCCGCAAGGAACTGCGCGAGCTGAACGGCGACTCCAAGGACGACGCCGAGGAGTCCGACGACTACCGCGCCCGCGTGGAGGCCGCCGACCTGCCCGAGAAGGTCCGCGAGGCGGCCCTGAAGGAGGTCGACAAGCTGGAGCGGGCCAGCGACCAGTCGCCCGAGGGCAGCTGGATCCGCACCTGGCTCGACACGATCCTCGAACTGCCGTGGAACGAGCGGACCGAGGACGCGTACGACATCCAGGGCGCCAAGTCCGTCCTGGACGCCGAGCACGCGGGACTGGAGGACGTCAAGGAGCGGATCACCGAGTACCTGGCGGTGCGCAAGCGGCGCGCCGACCGCGGCCTCGGCGTGATCGGCGGCCGGCGCGGCGGTGCCGTACTGGCCCTGGTGGGCCCGCCCGGCGTCGGCAAGACCAGCCTCGGTGAGTCCGTCGCGCACGCCATGGGCCGCAAGTTCGTCCGCGTCGCCCTCGGCGGTGTCCGTGACGAGGCCGAGATCCGCGGCCACCGGCGTACGTACGTCGGCGCGCTGCCCGGCCGCATCGTCCGCGCCGTCAAGGAGGCCGGTTCGATGAACCCGGTCGTCCTGCTCGACGAGATCGACAAGGTGGGCTCGGACTTCCGCGGCGACCCCGCGGCCGCCCTCCTCGAAGTCCTCGACCCGGCCCAGAACCACACCTTCCGGGACCACTACCTGGAGGTCGAACTGGACCTGTCGGACGTGGTCTTCCTCGCCACCGCCAACGTCCTGGAAGCCATCCCCGAGGCCCTGCTCGACCGCATGGAGCTGGTCCGCCTGGACGGCTACACCGAGGACGAGAAGGTCGTCATCGCCCGCGACCACCTGCTCCCGCGCCAGCTGGACCGGGCGGGCCTGGGCAAGGACGAGGTCACCCTCGAGGAGAGCGCGCTGCGGGGGCTCGCCGGCGAGTACACGCGCGAGGCGGGCGTGCGTAACCTGGAGCGGTCGATCGCCCGGCTGCTGCGCAAGGTCGCGGCCCAGCACGAACTGGGCGAGCGGGAACTGCCGTTCACCGTCACCCACGGCGACCTGCGCGGTCTGATCGGCCGGCCGCACCATGTGCCCGAGTCCGCCCAGGACCCGGCCGAGCGCCGTACGGCGGTGCCGGGCGTGGCGACCGGCCTGGCGGTGACCGGCGCGGGCGGCGACGTCCTGTACGTCGAGGCGTCCCTCGCGGATCCCGAGACGGGCGCGGCGGGTCTGACCCTCACCGGTCAGCTGGGCGACGTGATGAAGGAGTCGGCGCAGATCGCGCTGAGCTTCCTGCGCAGCCACGGCGCCGAGCTGGAACTGCCCGTCGCCGATCTGAAGGACCGGGGCGTGCACATCCACTTCCCGGCGGGCGCGGTCCCCAAGGACGGCCCGAGCGCCGGCATCACGATGACCACGGCGCTCGCGTCGCTGCTGTCCGGCCGGCTGGTCCGCACGGACGTGGCGATGACCGGCGAGGTCTCGCTGACCGGCCGGGTCCTGCCCATCGGCGGCGTGAAGCAGAAGCTGCTCGCCGCCCACCGCGCCGGGGTGACCACCGTCGTCATCCCCAAGCGCAACGAACCCGACCTGGACGACGTCCCGGCCGAGGTGCTGGACAAGCTCGACGTCCACGCCGTGACCGACGTCCGCCAGGTCCTGGAGCTGGCGCTCGCGCCCGCCACCAGCGACGCGGCGCCGGAGGTTCCGGTCGCGGCGTGACGGACGCGACCGGAAAGGCAGGGCCCGGGTCCCGTGAGGGAGGCCCGGGCCTTCGCCGTACGTCAGCCGGCCGGCCGGTCAGCCGTTCGCGAGGGCGACCACCCGGTCCAGCGCCCCGTTGAACTTGTCGTGGTCCCCGACCGTCGGCCCGGACGAGGTGTACTGCCACATGGTGTAGAAGGACCAGCCCGACGGCAGGGTTCCCGCGTCCGACGCGTACCGCGCGATCCACAGCGGGTTGTCGGACGCGAAGCCGCCGTAGTCGCCCGTGCACTGGGACCACCAGCTGGTGGCCGTGTAGATGACCGCGTCCCGACCCGTACGCGCCTTGTACCGGTCCAGGAAGTCGGCGATCCAGCTGACCATCGCGCCGGTCGACTTGCCGTAGCAGGCGGCCCCGTAGGGGTTCCACTCGATGTCGAGGGTGCCCGGGAGGGTCTTGCCGTCCTTGGACCAGCCGCCGCCGTGATCGACGAAGTAGTCGGCCTGGGTCGCGCCGCTCGTGGTGTCCGGGGTGGCGAAGTGGTAGGCGGCGCGGATCATGCCGACGTTGTAGGAGCCGTTGTACTGCTGGGCGAAGTACGGGTTCGTGTAGTACGTACCTTCCGTCGCCTTCGTGTACGCCCACTTGACCCCGCTGCTCCACAGGGTGGACCAGGCGACGTTGCCCTGATAGGCCGAGACGTCGACGCCCTCGGTCTGGGTGACGGCGGTGGGGGCGGGGCTGCCGTGCCGGCCGTCGTGGGCCAGGACGCCCATGCCCATGTGGGCGGAACCGCGGGCGGGGAAGCCCGCGGCGTGCGCGGGCGACAGGGGGAGGGTGAGGGAGAGGGCCGCGAGCAGGGCGGCGGCGAGCGCTGTCAGCGGACGTGGGACGGAAGGGGATCTGAGCACGGGCATGACATGCCTCCGAGGCGAGGAGGGGGGAGGTGGGGGGAGTGGGGGGCCCACGGTGACCCACGCCCGATGTACTGGGCGTGGGCATGCCATTGATTGCCTGCCAATGAAGCTACGCACGTAGAAGACGGCGTGGAAGGGGGTCCGGATGCCGCCGTTGGTCTACGCCTGCGAAATACTTACGTAGCTGCGGCGATGACGAGATTTGGCAGAAACTTTCAGGACCGGGAAACCGAGCAGGAGTGCTGACGTGCACGAGGACGCGAACGGTGGCGGACAACCCGCCGCCGCCGAGGTGACGCCGAGCGGTGCGGACCAGGAGTTCCTGGCGCTGGAACGCGAGTTGACGGTGCTCCTGCGGCGCGCCCGCGCCAACCAGGGCGAGATGGCCCGGGAGGTCCACCCGGACCTGGAGTCGGCCGCGTACGGCCTGCTCGTCCGCCTCGACGAGCACGGCGGCCAGCGCGCCACGGAGCTCGCCGCCTACATCGGCGTCGGCAAGGCCACCATGTCCCGCCAGCTGCGTGCCCTGGAGGAGCTCGGCCTCATCGCCCGGGAGCCGGATCCGGCGGACGGCCGGGCCTGGCTGGTGGCCCTCACCGACGAGGGCCGCGGCCGGGTCGGCAAGGTCCGTGAGGCCCGCCGCGCACGCTACGTCAGCCAGCTCGCCCACTGGGACCGGCGCGAGGTGTCGGAGCTGGCGCGGCTGCTGCACGAGCTGAACGGGGTCATGGAGAAGTAGCCGTACCTGTCCCACCGGGCCCGGCCTCCCGGCGATGCCGTCCGATGGCTGTATCCCGCATCGGTCCGGCCGCTAACCTGACGCTTCCGCATCGGGGGGAGCGCATCAGGTGTTCGGGGGGACTGTGCCATGGCGGCGAGTCGCAGGCGGTCTGCTGCTCGCCGTGCTGACGGTGTCGGCGGCGGTGGGAGTGCACGTCCAGTGGGTGCGCACCGCAGAGCACACCTACGCGGACCGGGTCGTCGATCCGGAGGCGGACGCGGGGACATCCTCTCGGGACAGGCAGGCCCGCGCGGCCGCCGAGAAGACGTACCGGGCGAAGGGCCGCCCGACGAGGACCGGTACCACCGTCATCAGCGTCGCCCCGGTACCGCATTCGGGCGGTTCCGCATGGCGTCTCACGGCCCGCAGCAGGATCGCCCTGCGCCCGGGCGACCCGATGATCGACGACCTGCGCCGCGACGACCAGAACCCTGCCGACTGGCTGCCCTTCGAACTGAGCGTCAAGAGCGGCAGCGACGATTGCGAGGCGGACTACCCCCTGCCGCACCCGGCCCGGGAGTGGCTGCGGCAGGACGGGCCGCGGACGACGGTGTACGCCTCCGTGACGGCCACCGCGAGGTGGGCATGGAGCCCCACCGCGTGCAGTGGACCGGGCGGCGACTGGGCGTTCATCCTCGTAACCCTGGAATCCGACAAGGGAGCGATCGGCACGCACGGGCTGTACGACCGGTGGACCGTCGACCTCACGTCGGACGTGAACCCCGTCTACGCCCTGGACGGCGGCACCACTCTGCGGCAGTCGGCCACTGGCGCCGAGGTCGTCCTGCCTGCCCGAGGTGTTGTGAGCATCTCGCTGGACGGACCGGAGACATCCCGGGTGGTGGGTGGCGGAGACCTGGCGCAGCTCGGATCGGTGCTCCAGAGCTACCGTTCCGAACAGCGTGAGGCGCTGGCTCTGCTCGCCGCCGTCGCGGCCGTGGCCGGTTTCCTGGTCGTGCCCTTCCTCCGCGGCTGGGCACCGCCCGCCACGCGGACGCGGTGGACCGCGGCGGCGGCGGTGGCCGCCGTCCTGACGGCCGCCACGATGGAATACGCGCTCACCGCGGAGAACCGGGTGCCGTGGACGGGATGGTGGGAGTCCGCCGGCCGGGGCATGCCGCTGGTGGTCTGGGGATGGGTCCTGCTGCCCTTCCTGCTGGGTGCCTTCGTCGTCCGGGCCACCCGGCACCGACCGCCACGTCTCCGGGAACTGCTGCCGTTCCTGGTGCCGAGCGTCCTGTCGGCTGTGCCCGCGATCGTGCTGGGTGCCGCGGACCGACCGGGGACCGCTGCTGTGTTCCTCGGCGCCGCGGCCGTGACCGCCGCGGCCACCGCGCTGCTGCTGCGGCGGGGCCTGCTGGGCACAGCGGGGAGCCGGTGGGCGATGACGGCGGCGGCGGGAGTGTGGCTGGCGGTGCTGACCGCCGGACCCGGAACGGGCCTGCCGACCAACCTCGATCCACCGGCAGGCCTCGGCGGCGCTGTCGGGGCGGCGAACCAGGCTGCGGCGTACTTCCTCACCTGGTGCTGGCCCGCCGCGTGCTGGCTGCTGCTCGCCTCCTTCGGATGGCCCAGGTGGGTGGCGCCCACGGCCGGGTTGGCGCTGTGGCTGGCCCTCGCGATGCCGGACGCGAGCGACTCGATCCAGCTCTGGTGGAAGGAGCCCGGTGGACCTTGGTCGCTGGTCGGTGTCTTTCCCACCGTGGCCGCGGGCCGACCCCTCACGGTCGTTCAGGCGAGCGTGCTGCTGACCGTGTTCCTCACCCTGTGGCGCCGCGGCCGGACCATCGCCTCCTGGCCCCCGCATGTGCGCGCCCTTGTCGTGACCGTGGGCGTGACCGCGGTGGCGTCCCAGCTCACCCGGGACGGGTTCTCGATGCTCGACAGCGATGCGCAGCGCTCGGGCGACTTCTTCGCCGTGACCATAGCCGCCCTGGGATTCGCCTGGCTGCTGCCCGCCGGTACGGGGAAGCGAGCGGCGCGGCTCCACGGAACGCTGCCCCACGCGCACAATCGCCGCATCCACGCCCTGCTGAAGGACGAGATACTCGCTGCCGGCCGCCGGGAGTACCTCAGTGCCTCCCGTACGGCCCTCGCCGAGGGCGAGTTGACCCCTCGTGAGTGGAGCACCCGCTGGCGCCGCCTCGGCGCACTCGGTCCGCACGGCATGGCCCCACAGCGTTCCATGGCGCTGCGGCTGGCCGCGCTCGGCTCCTCCGGAGGGCGCAGCGCCTGGCGCAACGGTCTCGCGGGCGCCGTTCTGCTGGCCGTTCTCAGCCTGCCGTGGGTCCTCTACACCTTCCCGTCCCGGCTCGCCGACACCAGCTTCCAGCTGAACGACGTCATCGACGAGTGGGTCTGCGCGCTCCACTGGCCGCTGTACGGGTTCGTCTACGGGTACGCCTACCCCTGGCTGCGGGGTGGCTCCCCGATCGGCAAGGCACTGTGTCTCCTTGCCGTCGTCCTGCCCGCGGAATGGGCCGAGCTGCTGTACCAGAACCGCGATGTGAACCGTTTCGGTGTTTTCCTGCTGCTGACCGCGGGCAACTGCCTGGCCGTGGTCCTGGTCCTGGGCCTCTACTGGGAGGCACGCCTGGTCAGAGCCGCCGGTCTGCGCTGGGGGAACATCCGCAACTTCCGCTCGCTGTCCGCTGTCGCCGTCCCGGCGACCACGGTTCTGGTGGCCGCCACCACTGCCCTTGCCACCGCGATGGTGGGCATGTGGGTGTCGCCGGACAGTGGCCCGGCGACCGAGGCCCCCAACAGCCGGCCCTCGGCCGGCGCGTCCCGGACGCCCGGTCCGTGACGGGACCGTCAGAGTTCCACGTACGCCACCGTCGCGTCGTCGTGCGTCTTGCTGCGGCCGAGGAACGCCCGTTCGTCCCGGTCCGCCGCCTCCAGACCGCGCACGCGGTCGATCAGGGACCGGGCGCCCTCCTTGCGGACGACCTCGAACAGGGCCGTCCAGTCGCCCTCGCCGAACTTCTCCACCCAGCGGGTCGCGCCGTCCGTCAGCGCGGCAAGGGCGCGGACCTCGTGGCGGGGGGCGCTGCCGGTGACCGCGCGGGCGGCGACGTCCGGGTCAGCGGCCGCCGTGAAGAAGCCGCCTTCCTTGTTGCGGGCGCGGGCGTCGCAGACGGCGTCGCTGACCAGCCAGGCGCGAGGGAGGCGGTCGAGGCGGTCGTCCAGGACGTGGGTGACGGTGCCGTCCGGGGCCCGCAGGAGGAGGGCGGAGTCGGAGAGGACCAGGTGATCGACGGCGTCCGGGGTCCAGCGGGCCAGGACCACCGTCGCCTGGGGGGTGCGCGGGTGAGAAAGGTCACAGGTGGCCGCGTGTGCCTCGGCGGTTCGGCGGATCGCCCGGGCGAGTATTTCCGTAAGCGTCATATCCGGCAGCGAGACGGCCAGTTCGGTCAGCGCGCCGCCCAGCCGGGCGGTGTACCAGGCGACGGAATGCAGACACCCCGTCCCGTCCTTCGGCGGGGTGACGCCGTCCAGGACGACCACGCAACCGCCCTGTCCGGAGGCCGGTAGCCCGACCGCGGCGAAGTCCTCGTTGGCGCGGGTGGCGTCACCGGGTTCCGAAACGAGTTCAGTACGCATTCGGCCAGTCTGCACGACCCCTTCACAAGGTCCGCCAAAGGCTGGCAACGACCACGGAATTCCTGCCACTCCGCAGGTCAGGCGCCTGTTTTGAGGTGGAATGGCGCCGTCCGGGAAGGCGTGGTGGCGAATACTGTCAAAGCCTGCCGTCCGCGTCCAACCGGCCCACCGGGCAAGGTCCCTGTACGCGCCCCAGGAACTTGCCCGGCAACTCCTCGCCGATGTTCACTCCTTTGGGTGGCGAGCCAGGTGATGCGCGACCACTGACCACCGGCACTGGAAGGGTCGGGGGACGGACCGTACCGGGTGTGAGCACCACTTGGCACCGATGTGACGGGGCGCCACCCGGGCCCATGGGTAGACGAGTTCAGGAATGCGAGCACCGGTGCAGAAAAAGCGGCCTCGGCGCACAGGCAAGCAGACGGCCTCCGAAGAGGGCGCCGAGCGCACCCCCGTCGGCACCGGTCGCCCGACCCACGTACGCAATCGGCTGATAGTCGCCGTCACCGTGGTGGCCGCCGCGATAGCCGGGGCGGGAGCGCCGGCCCTGCTCACCGCCTCCGGGCAGCTGAGCGACTCCCAGGACCTGGTGACCCTCGCCCAGCGCACCCAGGACGCCCTCGCCCTCGCCCACTCGCTCGCCGACGAGCGCGACGAGGTCACCTCGTACATCGCGGCCGGCCGCCCCAAGTCCAAGGCACCCTCGGAGCAGCGCGGCGCCCGCGTCGACCGGCAGGTCGAGGACCTGCGCGCCGAAAGCGACACACCGGGCTCCCTGCGCACCGACCTCGACGGCATCGCGGCCGTACGCCGGGCCGCGCTCACCGGCAAGAGCACCGCCCTCGAAGCGCACCAGGCCTACTCCGCCACCATCACCGAACTCCACCGGCTCGCCGACCAGCTGGCCGAGCAGATGCCCCCGCGGGCCGGTTCCGGCGCGTACGCGCTCGCCGAGCTGGACTCCGCCGTCCAGCAGTCCGCCGCCGCCCGCGGCCTGCTCCTCGCGGCCCTCAACGTGCCGACCAGCGAGCAGACGGTCATCAGCCCCGCCACCGGCCTGCCCACCACGACCACCACCACCTCGGCGGCCGACAAGAAGCAGCGCGACGCCCTCACCGCCGCCGCCCAGCAGGCCAGGCTGCGCTCGGACACGGCCCTCGCCGACTTCCGCGAGACCGCGCCCAAGACGGCCGCCACCTCGTACGACTCCACGGTCACCGGCCCCGAGGTCAACTCCGCCGAGAAGTACCTCGCCTCCCTCACCGACCAGCCGACGCTGAGCGACAACGACCTCGGCACCAGCACCAAGAAGCTCGACGCGGCCCTGTCCGCCCGGGTCGACCTGATGCGGGGCGCGGAGTCCGCCCTCTACGACCACCGCACCAAGGACCTCGCCAAGCTGCGCGACGACGACGTCACCGCGCTGGAGATCCGGATCGCCGTCCTCGGCGCCCTGCTGCTGGTCGCCGTCGGCGTCGCCACCGCCATGGCACGCACCCTCACCCGCCCGCTGTCGGTCCTGCGCCGGGGCTCGGCCCGCCTGGCCGAGGCCACGGACCCGACGACGGCGGAGCCGGTCAAGTTCACCGGGCGCAACGACGAGTTCGCCCAGGTGGTCCGCTCCGTCAACGCCCTGCACGCGCACGCCACCGCCCTCCACGAGCGCATCACCACCCTGGAGACCGACCGCAAGCACCTGGTCGGCCAGCGGCAGCGGATGGCCGACGCGCGCGAGGAACTGCGCGCCGAACTCGCCGGCTCCGCCGCCCAGCTGGAGCGGCTGCGCACCAGCATCGGCGGTACCTTCGTCAACCTCGCCCTGCGCACGCTCGGCCTCGTCGAACGCCAGCTCGCGGTCATCGAGGGCCTGGAAGAACGCGAGCAGGACCCCGAGCGCCTGTCCACCCTCTTCAAGCTCGACCACTTCGCCACGGTCATGCGCCGCCACAGCGAGAACCTCCTGGTCCTCGCCGGCACCGAGCACGTCCAGCAGCACCCGGGCCCGGTCCCGCTGGTCGACGTCGTCCGGGCGGCGGTCAGCGAGATCGAGCGCTACGAACGGGTCCGCATCGCCGCCCTGCCCCCGCACGCGCACGTGGCGGGCTTCGCCGCCGACGACCTCTCCCACCTCCTCGCCGAACTGATGGAGAACGCCACCTCGTTCTCCCCGCCGGACATGCCCGTCGAGGTCTCCGGCTGGCTGCTGGAGAGCGGCGAGGTCATGCTCTCCGTGCAGGACGAGGGCATCGGCATGGCCACCGAGCGCCTGGAGCGCCTCAACTCCCGCCTCGCCGCGTTCGACCCCGAGGCGCCCTACGACCAGGAGGGCGAGGAGGGCCTCGGCCTCGGCCTGTACGTCGTGGCCCGCCTCGCCCACCGGCACGGCGCACGCGTCCAGCTCCGCGAGCAGAAGCAGGGCGGCGTGGCGGCGGTCGTGGTCCTGTCCGCGTCGCTGCTGGCCGAGCCCCCGGCGGCGGCCGTACCCGCCCCCGCCACCACGGGGGGCGGCACCCACACCTTCTCCCTGCCGGGCGCGGACGCCGAGGTCAACTCCAACGTCCTCCCCGCCCGCTCCACGGACGGCGACCCGCTGGTCGCCCTGGCGGAAAGGGCGGTACGCCAGGCACCGGACGCGGAGGACCCCGTACACGAGTCCGCGGAGACCCCCGCGGAATCCACGATGGAACTCCTCCTCCCAGACCTGAACCCCACCCCCAAGGCCGAACCCGAACCCGCAGCCGCCGACGGCGCCGAGCCCCCACAGGGCCCACCCGCCCCCACCCACGAACCCGCAGCCGCCGACGGTGCCCAGCCCGCACCCGACCACGAAAGCAGCACGGGTGGTGCGGGTGGGAACAATCCCGCCGAAGGCGAAGCCGAGGCGGCAGCGACCCAAGAACACACCCGCACAGACGACGAAGAGCAACTCACCGCCAAGGGCCTGCCCAAGCGCACCCCCAAGATCACCGCACCCGCCCAGGCCCCACGCCAGCGCAGCGGATCCGTGGACGCCGAAGCCCTGCGCCGCAGACTCGGCGGCTTCCGCCAGGGCGCACAGGCCGGCTACCGCCGCGCGGAGGCGGAACACGCCACAACCGAAGAAGCCACGGGGGGCACAGTCGAGGAGGCAAGCAGTTGACCGCGCCCAGTACCTTCGGACTGAGCAGGGAGGCCCGCAACCTGCACTGGCTGCTGACCAACCTGGTCGAGGAAGTCCCCGGCATCCAGTCCGTCGCCGTGGTCTCCTCCGACGGCCTGCTCCTCCTGTCCTCCGACCCCACCGCGGCGGCGGAATCCCGTCAGGCCCGCCCCGGCAGGGGCCCCCGCGGCTCCTCCGCCGACCTCGCCACCATCGTCTCCGGCATCGGCAGCCTCACCGTCGGCGCCGCGAAGCTGATGAAGTTCGGCGGGGTCAAGCACACGATGGTCGCGATGGACGAGGGCAGCCTGTTCGTCATGTCGATCAGCGACGGCTCGCTGCTCGGCGTGCACGGCTCCGCGGAGTGCGACATGAGCGTGGTGGCGTACCACATGGCGCTCTTCGTCGGCCGCGCCGGCCACGCCCTTACGCCCGAACTGCGCAACGAGCTCCGCAAATCCATGGAGTCCGACTCGACGGGGAGCGCTCGATGAGCAGCAGCACGCCGAACAAGCTCCCGGTGCGCGGCGGCGACCGCAGGCCCGCCCGCGTCCGCCCCTACTCGCTCACCGGCGGCCGTACCCGGTTCGGCCACGTCCTGCTCGTCGAGACGTTCGTGGCGAGCACGGCGGCGATCGAGGCTCCCGAGGAGCGCAAGCAGCTGACGAGTGCGCCGCTCTCCGCGGTCATGCCGGAGATGCGGGCCATCGTCGAACTGTGCCGCCGTATGCGCACGGTGGCCGAGATCGCCGCGCTGCTGAGGATGCCGCTCGGCGTGGTCCGCGTACTCCTGAGCGACCTCGCGGACCAGGGAAAGATCCGCGTGTACGGAACGGGAACAGGTCACGGTGCCGGCCGGCCGGACCGCGCTCTGCTGGAAAGGGTGCTGAATGGACTCCGCCGTCTCTGACGCCGCCGCCCCCCTCGGGGGCGCCCCCCTCGTCGAACCCGACGAGGACCTGAAGTCCTGGCAGACGGACCGTACCCGGGCCCCCATCGCGACGAAGATCGTCGTGGCGGGCGGCTTCGGCGTAGGCAAGACCACGCTGGTCACGTCCGTCTCGGAGATCACGCCCCTCCAGACCGAGGCGCTGATGACCGAGGCGAGCGAGGAGACCGACGACCTCACCGCCACGCCGGGCAAGCTCACCACCACCGTGGCCATGGACTTCGGCCGCATCACGCTCGACGACGACCTGGTGCTCTACCTGTTCGGCACGCCGGGTCAGCAGCGGTTCTGGTTCATGTGGGACGACCTGGTGCGCGGCGCGATCGGTGCGGTCGTCCTCGCGGACACGAGGCGGCTCAAGGACTCCTTCCCCGCGCTGGACTACTTCGAGAGCTGCGGGTTGCCGTACGTCGTGGCGGTCAACCACTTCGACGGCAGCGAGCGCTTCGAACCGGAGGACGTGCGGGAGGCGTTGACGATCCCCGCGCACATCCCTGTAATGATCATGGATGCGCGTCGCCGGATCTCGGTGATCGAGACCCTGCTGTCCCTCGTCGGGCACGCGCTCGACGAAACCCCCGAGTAGCACCCAAGCAGCGATTTAGGAGCACCACCCGCATGCGGAAGATACTCGTCGTGGGGGCCGGCCAGTCCGGTCTCCAGCTCGCCCTCGGCCTCCAGTCGCACGGGTACGAGGTCACTCTCATGTCCAACCGGACCGCGGACGAGATCCGCGCCGGCCGGGTCATGTCCACCCAGTGCATGTTCGACACGGCACTCCAGCACGAGCGCGACCTCCAGTTGAACTTCTGGGAGTCCCAGGCCCCGAAGATCGAAGGACTCGGCGTCTCGGTGGCCGCCCCCGGCTCGCACGACCCGGGCCCGACGCAGCGCGCGATCGACTGGGTGGGCAAGCTCGACGGGTACGCCCAGTCCGTGGACCAGCGGGTGAAGATGGCCGGCTGGATGGAGACGTTCGCCCAGCGCGGCGGCCAGCTCGTCATCCACGGCGCGGCGGTCTCCGACCTCGACTACTTCTCCCGTACGTACGACCTCGTGCTGGTCTCGGCGGGCAAGGGCGAGCTGGTGTCCATGTTCGCCCGTGACCCCGAGCGGTCCCCGTACAGCGAGCCGCAGCGCGCGCTGGCGGTCGCGTACGTGCACGGGCTCGGCCCGCGCCCGGAACACCCCGACTTCCGCGCGGTGCGCTGCAACCTGGTCCCGGGCGTCGGCGAGCTGTTCGTCATGCCGACCCTGACCACCTCCGGCCCGGCCGACATCCTGTTCTGGGAGGGCATACCCGGCGGCCCGCTGGACGTCTTCAACGGCGTCAAGGACCCGGCGGAACACCTCTCCCTGACCCTGGGACTCATGGAGAAGTTCACGCCCTGGGAGTACGCGCGGGCCACCAAGGTCGAACTGACCGACGCCGGCGGCACCCTCGCCGGCCGTTACGCCCCGACCGTCCGCAACCCCGTCGGCCGCCTCCCCGGCGGCGGCCTGGTGCTCGGCGTGGCCGACGTGGTCGTCGCCAACGACCCGATCACCGGCCAGGGCTCCAACTCGGCCTCCAAGTGCGCCGCCGCGTACCTCGCCTCCATCCTGGAACAGGGCGACAAGCCCTTCGACGAGGAGTGGATGCACGCGACCTTCGAGCGGTACTGGAGCACGGCCCAGCACGTGACCAAGTGGACGAACGCGATGTTGGCTCCGCCGCCGGAGCACATCCTGAACCTGATCGGTGCGGCGGGTCAGCTTCAGCCGGTGGCTGATCGGTTCGCCAACGGGTTCAACGATCCGGCGGACTTCGAGAACTTCTTCTATGAGCCGGAGAAGGCGGGGGCGTACCTCGCTTCTGTAGCGGGAGCCTAGACGCCGTGAGGGCTGTGGGGGGCCGGCGACTGCGGGTTGTTCGTGGTCTCTCGCGCCCACGCGGCGGAGCCGCACAATGTCTCAGCCCCGCGCCCCTGGGTAGGTCACCTCTGGCGGGGTGTAGTGGGTCAGGGCACTTCCCTTCGGATCCGGGCGTACCGCGCCCAGTACCGGATAGGTCGCGATCGGGGAGATCATGATGCGGTCGCCGGGTCTCAGGGCCTGGACGACCATTCCGTCGCCGAGGTAGAGGGCGACATGGGTGGCCTCGGGGAAGTAGACGACGAGGTCGCCGGGGCGGAGTTCGCCCAGAGGGATGTGCTGGAGCTCGGTCCACTGCTGCCGGGTGGTGCGGGGGATCGGGGCTCCGGCCCGCTGCCAGGCGCTGGAGGTCAGGCCGGGGCTGTCGTACGACGCCGGGCCCTGCGCGCCCGGCTGGTACGGCTTCCCGAGCTGTCCCACGGCGTAGCGCACGGCGCGGTCGCCCTCGGGGGACGGGGCACGCTCGCCGCTGAGCGCGCCGGACGCGACGAACTTCCGCTGTGCGTCGGCGATTCCGTCCCGCTCGAACTCGGCGAGCGCGGCGAGCTGTTCGGCGGTGAGGGAGGCGAGCAGCTTCTCGACCTCGGCGAGCTTGCCGCGTACGTCGTCGCGTGCCTTCTTCTTCTGCTCGGCGAGGGTGAGCTGTGCGTCGAGTGCCTCGCGGGACCGGTGGGCCAGCCGGTCGATCCGCTGCTCGCTGCTCGTCAGCCGTCCCACGGTCCTGACCCTCTCCCGCGCCAGCTGCCCGATGACATGGCCCTCGTCGAGCGCGTGCTGCGGATCGCGGGCGAGGAGCAGGCGCAGGTAGGGGGAGATCTCGGTGCTGCCCTGGTACTGCTGCCGGGCGAGCCGGCCGACGGCGCCCTCGCTGTCGTGCAGGGACAGGCGGGCGCGGGCTAGCTCGTCCTCCAGCCGGTCCACCTCGGCGCGCTGCGTCCTCAGCTTCACCTCGGCGGTGTCGTAGGTCTCGGTGGCCTGCTCGGCCTGCCGGTACAGCCGTTGCAGGTCCGTCAGCAGGTCGGCCACGGAACGTGGGGGCGGCGGAGCGGTGGCCGCGGCGGGCGCGGGTGCGAGGACGGCCTGGGCCGCCACCGCGGCCGTACACACCAGGCGCAGAAGCCTTCCTGACACCTCATCACCTCCGGTGCGGCAGGCGGACCATCCGCCTTTCGTATTTCCGCATCGCGAGCATGAGGGGGAAGTGCGCGCGCCGGTGGTGAGGTCTGCGCCGTCCGGCGCAACGATGTCACCCGTCGGTGTCACCCGGGTTGCGGGCCGGCGTGCTGTGTGGCTTGGACCAGGGCCAGGTGAGCCTGCCGCCGGGCCCGGCATCCGGGTCGTACTGGTACTTCCATCCCCGCACCATCCCCGTGCGCCTGCTCTGTGCCCGGGGCACACGGCGGTAGACGAGGACCGTGGGCGGGCCGCCGTGCGGGTCCGGGACCGGGATGCGGTACGTCTTCGGGGGGTGACCGGTCATGCCCAGCAGCACGGGGAGCACGCGCCCGTCCATGGGCCCGCCCTCGAAGGGGGTGTCCTGACTCTTCACAAGACCAGTGTCAGTCATCCTCGGTCAGGCCGGTGACCAGCGCCGCCGTCTGCGGATCGCGGCCCGCGGTCACCGTCAGCACGGCCACGAACTGCTCCACCAGCCAGTCGCGGAGCTCGTCGACGGGGGGCTGCTTGCCCTCGTCGAGCCAGATGAGGGAGGCCGCCTCCACGGCCGTGATCCACATCCGGACGGTCATGCGCAGGCGCGGGCCCGGGTCCGTGACGCCGAGGTGGCTGAGGATGTGCTCGGCGGCGGCCCGGCGCACGCCGTCGACGATGGCGGTGGTCCGGGAGGTCTCGACGACGCTGCCGCCCTGGAGGAGTGCGGTGAAGCCGGTGTCGTGCTCGTCGACGAAGGCGAGGTAGCGGTCCAGGGCGCGGGCCAGGCGGGGGAGTGGGGGGCCGTCGTGGGGCTCGTCGAAGCACTGCTGGAGCTCCTCGGCGGCGGAGCGCAGGGCGGCCTCGTACAGCTGCTGCTTGCCGCCCGGGAAGTACCGGTACACCAGCGGGCGCGAGACTCCCGCCGCCTCCGCCACGTCGTCCAAGGAGACGTCCTCGGGGGCGCGGTGCGCGAAGAGGCCCAGCGCGGCGTCGAGCAGCTGACTGCGGCGCTCCTCGACACTGAGCCGGCGGTAGGCGGGGGTGGGGGCCTGCGGGGTCATGCTCCGCAGCGTAATCGGGGCGGCACTACGGTGGCGGGCGGAGGTGGGGGATGAGCGACACATGGCTGATCGTGATCCCGGATGATCCGTACTGGCGGCCGGACCGCGCGGCGGCGGACCGCGCCGCCGCCGCGCTGGCCGGGATGCTCTCCGCGGAGGCGCGGCGGGGCCTGGAAGCGCGGTGGCACGACACGGTCGAGGTGGTGCTCTGCTACGCGAACCTGGAGAAGATCTCCTGCCCCGGCTGCGGTGCGGAGCTGTACAGCGGGGGCTGGTGGGGCGAGGCGGTCACGAAGAGCTTCGAGGAGGGATTCGCCACGCTCGAGGTCGCCGTCCCCTGCTGTGGCGCCGCGACCTCGTTGAACGACCTGGTGTACGACTGGCCCATGGGCTTCGCGAGCTTCCGGATCGAGGTCCTCTACCCGGAGCGGGGCTGGCTGACGGACGGCGAGCTGACCGAGGTGGCCGAAGCACTCGGCCACCCCGTCCGCCAGATCTTGGCCCACCTGTGAGGCCGTGCCAGATCCCTGGATGGGTTGTCGGGCCGGCGGCGGCCGGTCGCGGCTTCAGGCGAGCAGCCCCGACGACCGCCACAGCCGTCGGCCGACACCCCGCAGCACCCCGATGTCGTCCAGGAAGTCGGTGAGCCGCTTGGCGCCGGTCTGCATGACCTCGCGGCGATGGCCGCTGGCCTTCACCTGGGCCATCGCCTCCCGCTGGTCCAGGCCCACGTTGGTGTACACGTCCGGGTTGACGAAGGCGACCGAGAAGACGCGGGCGAACTCGCCGGAGGTGACCCGGGTGAACTCCTGGGACCAGCGCGGCGCGGTCACCATCTGGCGGCGGAGCTCCTCGCGGGCGTAGCGCACGTGGCGGGCCTCCTCCACGACGTGGATGCGGGTCACGCCCCGTATCAGGGGCTGCACCCGCTCGTCGGGGAACGTCAGCCGCTGCATCCAGTCCAGGACCTCCTCGCCGAGCAGCGTCGCCGTGAACGATCCAGGCGTGGTGGAGATCGTCTTGAACAGGCGGCCCAGATTCTGGTGGGCCCGGCTCACCGGGTACCAGGGCGCGTCCCCCCGCGATATCAGCCGCGCGAACATCTTCGAGTGCCGGCACTCGTCCTCGATCTCGGTGAGCGCGTACCGGACGTGCGCGCTCGTCGCCGCCTTGTCGTAGATGTGCCGGACCAGCAGCTGCATCAGGATGATCTCGAACCAGATGCCCAACGAGGCCAGCGCCGCCGCCTCGTGCTGCGACAGCAGGATCCGCTGCTCCTCGCTCATCCGCCGCCACAACGGCGTCCCGTACAGCGACACCAGCTCCGGCGGCCAGAACCACTTGCCCTCCTCGAAGGGCGCGTCCCAGTCCAGCTCCTCGTCCGGGTCGAAGGAGTGCTTGGCGGAAGAGACGAGCAGCCGCTCGGCCACCTGCTCCCGGTCCTTGAGCAGGCCGAGCGCGTCGCGCAGTCCCGCGAGCGCGTCGGCTTCCGTCACGGTCGTCATCGCTGTCCCACCTCGTTGCCCGGAGTCCCATGTTCTGCCGCTCTTATGAGACTGCCTGTCAGCAAGGGCGTCAATCCCTTGCACACCACTTGTTGACTCGGCGTCTACGTGTGAGCCTGCGGGGTATGCCGACCTACGACCTGTACGCCATGGACCCGGGCGACCCGCACTGGCAGGTGCCGGCGAGCGGCGAGGCCCGCTTCAGCTGGGAGGCCATGTTTGTTGGCCAAAAGAACGGCTCCGGCCGCGACCGGCTGCTCGCCCTGTACCAGAAGGGCAAGGACAAGCAGTGGGACGGGCAGAAGCGCATCGACTGGGATCTGGAGGTCGATCCGTACGACGCGCTCGGCACCCCCGACGAGATGATGACCCTGTACGGCACCCCGCACTGGGCGAAGATGACCGACCGCGACAAGGGCGAGCTGCGACAGCACTACGCCTCCTGGCAGTTCAGCCAGTTCCTGCACGGCGAGCAGGGCGCGATGATCTGCGCGGCACGGATCGTGGAGTCCGTCCCCGACCTCGACGCCAAGTTCTACTCGGCGACCCAGACCATGGACGAGGCCCGGCACGCCGAGATCTACGGCCGCTTCCTGCACGAGAAGATGGGGATGGTCTACCCCATCAACGACAACCTCCAGTCGCTGCTCGGCGACACGCTCCGCGACAGCCGCTGGGACATGCCCTACCTGGGCATGCAGGTCCTCATCGAGGGCCTGGCGCTCGCCGCCTTCGGCATGATCCGCGACACCACCGACAAGCCGCTGCCCAAGCAGATACTCGCCTACGTCATGCAGGACGAGGCCCGGCACGTCGCCTTCGGACGGATGGCCCTGCGCGACTACTACAAGCAGCTCACGGACGCGGAACTGCGTGAGCGCGAGGAGTTCGTCATCGAGGGCTGCTATCTGATGCGGGACCGGCTGCGGGGCGTGGAGGTGCTGGAGAACTTCGGCATCCCGAAGGCGGAGGCGGAGGAACTGAGCGAGCGCTCCGAGTTCCTCCAGCTGTTCCGCAGGCTGCTCTTCAGCCGCATCGTCCCCTGCGTCAAGGACATAGGCCTGTGGGGCAAGCGCCTCCAGGAGGCCTACGTCGACATGGGCGTGTTCGAGATGGGCGACTCGAACCTGGACCTGCTGATGGCCGAGGACGAGGAGATAGCCGAGAAGCTGGACGCGGAGCGCTTCGCGGCGGAGGAGAGGGAGCGGGTCGCGGAGGTCGAGGAGGCCATCGAGGAGGGTCAACGCCTGGGCGGTTGATCACTCGATCGACGGGCGAATCGGCATATTCCCCCGGGTAGGCTGGCTGTGTCAGGCAGACTCCGGCGCATGGGAGCGATCATGAGTGCCGCGCGTGACTACGGGCTGGGCGAAGACTACGAGTGGCCTCGTCCGCCGGAGAGCGGCTGGACGGCGGACGACCTGGACCGACTCCCGAACCTTCCTCCGCACACGGAGTTGATCGACGGGAGTCTCGTCTTCGTGAGTCCGCAGACCCGCTTCCACATGCGCACGATCCGGCTTCTGGAGTACGCCCTGCTAAGCCAGGCGCCCGACATGTACGACGTCGACCGGGAGTTCAGCGTCAAGCTCGACCGGCGCAACCGGCCGGAGCCCGACGTGCTGGTCTACCGCGCGGACGCCGACACAGGCCCGCATCAAACCTGGCACCACTCCGATACCGTAATCCTCGCCGTCGAAGTCGTTTCAGAGGACTCGGAGGAACGCGACCGAGAGGTCAAGCCCCGCAAGTACGCGGCGGCGGGTATCCGGTACTTCTGGCGCGTGGAGGAGGGCAGCAACGGCCTCCCGATCGTGTACACCTACGAGCTCGATCCGTCCACGGACACGTACGTCAACACTGGTATCCACCATGATCGACTGAAACTGACCGTTCCGTTCCCCCTCACCATCGACCTCACGGCGATCAACCGCCGGCCGCCGGTCGCGCCTCGCTCGGAGTGAACGACTCACAAACCGAGAACCGCCTCCATCACCGCCTTCGCGATCGGCGCCGCATCCCCGCCGCCGCTGATGTCGCCGCGGTCCGCCGATGCGTCCTCCACGACCACCGCGACCGCGACCTTCGGCTCCAGGTCGTCGTTGGCCTGCGCCCAGGAGACGAACCAGGCGTACGGCACACCGGCGTTGCCGACACCGTGCTGCGCGGTGCCGGTCTTGCCGCCGACCGTGGCGCCGCGGATCGCGGCGTTGCGGCCCGTTCCCTCCCGCACCACGTCCGTCATCAGCTCCCGCATGCGCACGGCCGTCGACGGCCGCATCACCTGCCGTGCCGCACGGGGACCGTACTCCGCCACGATCTCCCCGCTCGCCCGGGTGGTCCGCTGCACCAGGTACGGCGGCCGCAGCTGCCCGCCGTTCGCGACCGCCGCCGCGACCATCGCCATCTGGAGCGGCGTGGCCCGGGTGTTGTACTGCCCGATCGAGGACAGCGCCAGCTGCGCCCGGTCCGCGCCCGAGTCGAAGGTGCTCGGCGCGGCCGGGAAGGGGATCCTCAGGCGCCGGTCGTTGAAGCCGAAGGCCTGCGCCGTGGCCAGCATGTGCTCGGCGCCGGTGTCCACGCCCAGCTTGGCGAACACCGTGTTGCACGACCACTCGAAGGCCATCCGCACCGAGGCGTCCGCGCAGCCGTCGGACTCGTTCGTCAGCCTCGTCCTGGTGCCGGGCAGCGTGTACGGGTCGGGGGAGTGCGTCCGCCTGTCCAGGTTCCGGACCACGCGCGCGTCCAGGGCGGCCGCCGCGGTCACCACCTTGAAGGTGGAACCCGGCGGATACGTCTGCCACACCGCCCGGTTGAGCATCGGCTTCTCAGGGTCGTCGTTGAGCCGGGCCCAGGCCGAGGTCACCGCCTCGCCGTTCCCGGACAGCTCGGAAGGGTCGTACGACGGGGTGGACACCAGGGCCAGGATCCGGCCGGTCACCGGCTCGATCGCGGCCACCGCCCCCTTGCGGGTGCCCAGGCCCTCGAACGCCGCCTCCTGCGCGTCCCGGTTCAGGGTCGTCACCACGTTCCCGCCGGGGTTCCGGGACCGCGTGGCACCGTTCCACAGCGGCAGCGGTGACAGCATCGGGTCCGTGCCCGCGAGCACGGCGTCCTCGCTGTGCTCCAGCAGCGTCGTCCCGTACTTCTGCGAGGAGAAACCGATGACCGGGGCGTACAACGGGCCGTAGGAATAGGCGCGTTCGTAGCGCAGCTGCTCCCCGCTGTCCCGGGAGCCGGTGACCGGCTCGTCGCCGACCAGGATGTTCCCGCGCGGCTGGTGGTAACGGGCGATCGTGGGGCGGCGGTTGGCCGGGTTGTGGTCGTAGGAGCCGGCCTGGACGACCTGGACGCGGGCGGCGTTCACCAGCAGGGCCGCCAGCAGCAGCACGCAGAAGGCGGCGGCGTACCGGATGTACTTCGTCACGGGGCCTCCTGCCCGTCGTGCTGCCGGCGGGCCGAGTCGCTCAGCCGGATCAGCAGGGCGACGATCGCCCAGTTGGTGACGACGGACGAGCCGCCCTGCGCCAGGAACGGCATCGCCATACCGGTCAGCGGGATCAGACCGGTCACCCCGCCCGCGATCACGAACACCTGTAGCGCGAGGAGCGAGGCGAGCCCCACCGCGAGGAGGCTGCCGAAGGGGTCGCGCAGCGCCAGGCCCGCCCGGTAGCCGCGCTCCACGAGAAGGGCGTACAGCACGAAGATCGCCGACAGACCGGCCAGGCCCAGCTCCTCGCCGGCCGTCGCCAGGATGAAGTCCGACTTGACGGCGAAGCCGATCAGAATGGAGTGGCCGAGCCCCAGCCCGGTGCCGAGGACGCCGCCCGCCGCGAACGCGAACAGGGACTGGGCGAGCTGATTGGGGCCCTGGCCTGCGTCGATCGTGGCGAACGGGTGCAGCCAGTCCTCGACCCGGCCGTGCACATGCGGCTCCAGCCAGCCGACCGCGACCGCGCCGAGCACCGCGAGCAGCAGCCCGACCGCGATCCAGCCGGTGCGGCCGGTGGCGACGTACAGCAGCACCACGAACAGCCCGAAGAACAGCAGCGAGGTACCGAGATCGCGCTCCAGCACCAGGACGCCGACGCTCAGCAGCCAGATCGCGACGATCGGGCCGAGGACCCGCCCGGTGGGCAGCAGGATCCACCAGACCCGGCGCCCGCTGTAGGCGAGCGCGGTGCGGTTGGCCGCCAGATACGCGGCGAAGAACACCGCCAGCAGCACCTTCGCGAACTCGCCCGGCTGGATGGAGAATCCGGCGATCCGGATCCAGATACGGGCGCCGTTGACGGCCGGGAAGAGGATCGGCAGCGTGAGCAGGACGAGGGCCGCGGCCACGCACACGTAGGCGTAGCGCTGGAGCACCCGGTGGTCGCGCAGCAGCAGGACGACCACGATGAACAGGGCCACCCCCAGCGTCGACCACACGAGCTGGGCGGGCGCCGCCCCGTCGCCCGGCGTCTCCAGGTCGAGCCGGTAGATCAGGACCAGGCCGAGGCCGTTGAGCAGCACCCCGATCGGTAACGGGAGCGGATCGGCGCCGGGGGCGCGCACCCGGACGGCGAGATGCGCGACCAGGGCGAGCACACCGAGCCCGGCGCCGTACCCGGCGGCCCCGGGCGGGACGGCGCCGTACCTGGCCAGACCGACGGCGCAGTAGCCGTACACGGACAGCAGGACGGCCAGCAGGATCAGGGCGAGTTCGATGCCACGGCGCCGGTTGAGGCGTACGGCGGGTACGGGGGTCTGCGCCGCTGCCACGGTGGTTCCGGCCTTGGTCATGCCCGGAACTTACCCAAATGGTGTCATGTATGTCGTGTTTGTCCCTCACCTGTCGGGGTGTCAGCTTGCGGGGCCTGGGTCTGGGGTTGGGCGTGTGTCTGGGCCTGGGCGGGTGCCTGGGGCAGCGTCAGGGTCGCCACCGCCCCGCCGTCCAGCGCGTTGGCGAAGGTCAGCCGGGCGCCCAGCACCTCCGCCTGGCCCACCGCGATGGTCAGCCCGAGCCCGTGCCCCTTCGCCCCGCCCTCGGTGCGGAAGCGCTGCGGGCCGTGCCGTACCAGGTACTCCGGATAGCCGTCCCCGTGGTCCCGTACGGTGACGACCGGCCCGTCCGCCGCCGCCTCCACCGTCACCTCCACCGGCGCCCGCCCGTGCTTGTGCGCGTTGGCGACGAGATTGCCCAGCACCCGCTCGATCCGCCGCCGGTCGGTCTCCGCCCGCGCGTCCCGTACGACCCGCACCTCGGCGTCCGTGCCCGACGCCCGCACCACCCGTTCGGCCAGCGCGCCCAGCTCCTCGGTGTCCAGCTCCAGCCGCTCCCGCCCGGTGTCCAGCCGGGATATCTCCAGCAGGTCCTCGGTGAGGGTGCGCAGCGCCGCCACCCGGTCGCGCACCAGCTCCGTGGGCCGCCCCGGCGGCAGCAGCTCGGCCGCCGCGTGCAGCCCCGTCAGCGGGGTGCGCAGCTCGTGCGCCACGTCCGCGGTGAACCGCTGCTCGCTCAGCAGCTTGCTCTGGAGCGACGAGGCCATGGAGTCCAGCGCCGCCGCGACCGCGGCCACCTCGTCCTGCGGACGGATCGGATCCCGCGTACGGGGATCGTCCACGCGCGCGTCCAGATCGCCCGCGCTGATCCGCCGGGCCACTTGCGCCGTGCCGTGCAACCGCCGCGTCACCCGGGTCACCGCGAACGCCCCGACCAGCAGCGTCGCCCCGATCGCCAGCACCGACGACCACAGGATCGCCCGGTCGAGGCCCGCGATGGTGCCCGCCTGCTGAGAGTAGTCGACCTCCACCGCGAGCGCCCGGCCGGCGTCGGCTGGGCCCGCCGCCCACATCGTGGGGTGCCCGCGGTGCGTGGCGACCATCGTGCCGCGCTGCCCGGCCATCGCCAGCGCCCGCAGCGGCGCGGGCAGCCCCTCGGGATCCACCCCGGCGCCCGGCCGCAGCGCGTCCCCCGCCTGGTAGGCCGTGGTCGCGTCGGTCAGCCGGCTGAGTGCCTGGTCGCGGGCCTGGCCCACGGTCTGGTCGGTGACGGAGACATGCACCAGCACGCCGAGCAGCGCGGCCAGCGCACAGCACATCACGGTGATGAAGGCGGCGGCCTTCACGGCCAGGGTCCCGGCCCACCGGGGAAGCCTCATCGCAGGCTCGCCGAGGGGGAGAGGGTGGGCGCGGGCGTGCGGGTGGCGTGCTTGTGCCGGCCGGTACGCCGGCCGGTGCGCAGGAACTCGTCGCGGGAGAAGACCATCGCCCGCTGCTGCGGGTCCCAGGCCCAGGTGGTGCGGTACTCGTAGCCGGTGATCCCGGCCGGCGAGCGCACGATCACGGCCCGTCCGGCCAGCTCCACCCCGGTGATCGCGTCGTTGTCGGCCAGCACCTGCACCAGCTTGTGGTGCTCGACGGTGTACACCCGCACGGCCGTCTGGTTGGTCGGATACAGCCGGAACCCGAGCGTCATGTCGTCGCGCCCGTCCCCCGTCAGGTCCCGGTAGTACGCCTTCAGCAGGGGACACCGCGCGCCGCCACCAGCTCCACCAGCCCCGCAGTCGCCCATCCGGGCCACGGTGGCGTGGTACGCGCCCTTGCCGCCGTAGTCGTCCGGATGGGCCGCTATCTCCGCGCGGACGACGGCGACCGGGTCCGCCTCGTGGATGTCGTCGCCGCGCACGGTGATGCCCTTCACGGTCTCCGTGTTCGCCTCGTCGTACGGCCAGGCCGGGCTGGACGCCGGGCGCAGATCGGGCCAGAGCTTGGCGGGGCTGATCGCGGTCGGGGTCGACCCGGCCCCGCGCAGGCCGCCCGTGTCACCGCAGCCGGCCGCGGTCACCGCCACGAGGGCGACGAGGGCGACGACCCCGGCGACGAGGGCGCTGCGGGTCGGGCGGGTGCGGGGCACGATGCTCCTGTGGCTCGGTTCGTTCTGTTCGCTCTGTTATTGGGGGCTTCGCCGGCAGGGAGTACGTTTCGCTGGCTGGAATCATTCGGTGGTACGGCCGCGCGGCGGCGCGGTACACCCTATTCGCCCGGAGAAACGGTCACTCCGCCACCCGGCCCGCCGCCCCCGCACCTCCGCTGTTCGGCCAATCCCGTCGCCCCCTTCGCCGTCAAAGAAAGCGGAGCGCTTGCTCCTGGACCACCCTCCCTGTTCCCATGGTCGAGGGGTGATGCCGCATGAGCGGACTGCGCGTCGTGCCGACCTGGCGGCACGGTCAGGAGCGGCTGTACGTCTGCGGAAGGGACGGCGGCAACGTCGCCTGGTACGACCGTGAGTCGGGCCGGGTCAACCTGCTGAGCGAGGACCGCAGGGAGGACGTACTCCAAGCCCTCGGCCCCTTCCTGACCGGCCCGGTCACCGTGGGCCCGCCCCCCGTCCCGACCCCCGCCGAACTGGCCCGCCTCACCCTCCACCCGGACGACGACCTCGCCCCCAACCGCCCCGGCGAGGCCCTGCTCGTCGCCCTCGACAGGGACCCGGCCCCACCGCACCGGCTCCGCCCCGACCCCCGCCGCCGGGCCCTCACGGCCGAGCAGACCGTAGGCGAGGCACTGGACCGCCTGGAGGGCGCGGGCTGGCACACCCTGCACTCCGTACCGCTCCCCGGGGGCGACCGCATCCACCACCTCGCCATCGGCCCCGGCGGCCTCTTCGCCGTGCACAGCCTGTACGCCCGGCGCCACCGTGTCACCGTGACCGACCTGATGGTCGCCCTCGGCCGCCGCGAGTCGCTGCCGCTGCTACGCCGCGTCCGCGCGGACGCCGACCGCGCGTCCCACACCCTGACCGCGGAGGTCCGCCCCGTCCTGGCCCTGGTCGACCCGACGGAGGTGTCCATACCGGTGCCGCCGCGCGAGATCCGCATCCTGCGGGAGACCGAGATCGAGGGGCTGGCGCGGTTGGGGGGCGTGCTGAAGCCGGCGGATGTGGAGTCGTTGCATGCGATGGCGCGGGATCGGGGGACGTGGGGGAACGCGTGACCGCTCGTAAGCGGGGGCGGGTGAAAATCAGCCCGTCCGGCGTTTGAGGACGAGGCCCCTCAAGGGCCGAAGCGGGGGTCTGGGGGCGGCAGCCCCCAGGGACGGGACGAGACGGGAAGGGGCGGCGGGGGCGAAACAACCCCTGTCACGGCACCGGCAGCACAGCGGCCCGCCCCGGCTCCAGCAACGGAGCCAACAGATCCCCGAAGTCCTGCACCCGCGGCGCGATGTCCCCGGCCCGAAACACAAGCTGTCCGGAACCCCGGCACGCACCGACCTCCTCCCAGGTGACCGGCGCCGAAACGAACGGCTCCGCCCGCGCCCGCACGGTGTAAGGCGTGGCGGTAGTCTTCCGCGCCGCGTTCTGGCTCCAGTCCACGAACACCTTCCCGGGCCGCAGACTCCGAGTCATCCGGTGCACCACCAGCCGGGGCATGGCCCGCTCAGCCTCCACGGCCAGCCCCTTGGCGTACTCGGAAACCCGCTCCGACGAGGCCCCCCGCACCGCGGCGAGCAGATGCAGCCCCTTGGACCCAGAGGTCTTCACGCACACCTCGACCCCATCCACCGCCAGCCGCTCCCGCAGCCACAGCGCGACCTCGCAACACTGCCCCACGCCCGCAGGCGGCCCGGGGTCGAGATCAAAGACGAGCCGATCGGCCAGACCGGGATCGCGGATCAGCCACTGATGGGTGTGGAACTCCGCAACGAGATTCGCCGCCCACATCAGCGAGGCCAGATCCTGCACCAGCACCATCCGCGCCGGCCCCTCGGACCGCGGCACCTCGGCGGTGGTGACCCAGTCGGGCGTACCGGGCGGCACGTTCTTGGTGAAGAAGACCTGCCCGTCCGGCCCGTCCGGATAGCGCAGAAAGGAGACCGGCCGGTCACGAAGATGAGGCAGCAGCACCTCGGCCGCGGTCGCGTAGTAGTGCAGCAGCTCGGCTTTGGTGAAGCCGACCGCCGGATACAGCACCTTCTCCAGGTTGCTGAGCGCGACTCTCCGCCCCTCCACCTCCGTGATAGGCGTCATAAGATGACAATCTCACGCACAACGGCCTAAGCACTGGCGAAACGGCGGAAAGGTGCTGCACGTGCGATCCATCTGGAACGGCGCCATCTCCTTCGGTCTCGTCAGCATCCCGATCAAGCTGGTGAACGCCACCGAGAGCCACTCCATCTCCTTCCGCCAGATCCACACCGAGGACGGCGGCCGCATCCGCTACCGCAAGGTCTGCGAACTGGAGGAGCGTGAGGTCAGCCAGGCCGAGATCGGCAAGGGCTACGAGGACGCGGACGGCACGATCATCCCGATCAGCGACGAGGACCTCTCCCACCTGCCCATCCCGACCGCGAGGACGATCGAGATCGTCGCCTTCGTCCCGGCCGAGAGCATCGACCCGCTCCAGATGGACGCCGCGTACTACCTCGCCGCGAGCGGCGCCCCGGCCGCCAAGCCGTACACACTCCTACGCGAGGCCCTGAAGCGCAGCCACAAGGTAGCCATCGCCAAGTACGCCCTGCGCGGCCGGGAACGCCTGGGCATGCTGCGGGTGGTGGGCGAGGCCATCGCCATGCACGGCCTCCTCTGGCCGGACGAGGTCCGCGCCCCCGAGGGCGTCGCCCCCGACGTGGACGTCAAGGTCCGCGACAAGGAACTCGACCTGGCGGACGCCCTCATGGACACCCTGGGCGAGGTGGACCTCCAGGACCTCCACGACGAGTACCGCGAAGCCCTGGAGGAGGTCATCGCGGCCAAGGCGGCCGGCGAAACCCCACCCGAGGCCCCCGCCCCACCGACGGGCGCCAAGGTGCTGGACCTGATGGCCGCCCTGGAGAACAGCGTCCGCGCCGCGAAGGAGTCCAGAGGCGAGGAAGTGGGGCGGGTCGGCCGCACCCAGCCCAAGGAAACGGGCGGCAAGAAGTCGACGTCCACGGCCAGGAAGACCACGGCGAAGAAGACGACGGCCAAGACCACAGCCAAGACGACGACGAAGTCCACAGCGAAGTCGGCGACGGCTGACAAAAAGACCGCAGCCAAGAAAGCCACGGCCAAGAAAACAGCCTCCCGCAAGCGCAGCGCGTAGCGTCGGCGCGCCCTACGCAGCTCGCGAGCGCGCCTTCCGTGCCTGGAAGAAGTCAAGGTACGACAGCGCTATGACCAGCAGCGGAACGATGATCCAAAGCAGGACGACCCGGAGCCGGCCACCGGTCAGTGCGGCGACAAGAACGACCGCGACGGCGCTACCGACGAAGCCGAAGAACTGCCGGTAGGACCGGAAGCCTCCCCGCAGCGCCGCGCTCGTCGCATCAGGATCATCCTCCTCGGCGAAAGCGGCACGCACGGGGTGACTGTCGCCCTCGCGTCGCGCCTGCAGCCAGGCGAAGAACAACCGGCCGAGTGCGTAAAGAACGAGCGTGCCCAGGTAGATCCACCACCCGGTGGCATCGTCGGGTAGGGCGTGAGCCAGTTTCATGCCCACCGCGTGTCCCGGGTACGGGGGAGTAGACGGTTCCACATACGCGAAGAACTCGGACTCAGCGGGGTCAGACCTCGATGACGGTGGCGCGTGTCCCGCAGAGTGCGGTGAGATCCTCCGGATCGGACGTGAGCACGGTGACGGGCCCAGGCGCGGTGAGGGCGGTCGCGCTCACCATGGCGTCGATCGCGTACTTGTGGCCGTGCAGGCCGGCGTCGGCCAGGAGGGCGGCGGCGTGACGGGCGATCGCTTCGGTGACCGGCTCCACGACGAGACGCGAAAGCGTCCATTCCAGCGCCGGGCGGTTGACGCGCGGGTGGACCACTTCCACCAAGGTGGCCGCGGACGTGATCACACGCAGATCGTCGGCGCGGGCGAGAGCGAGCCACCCGGTGACCGTCCGGTCACGCAGCATGGCCTTGGTCAGCCCTTCGCTGTCGAGCACCAACGTGCCGCCCGGGGCCGCAGGGGAACGAGTCACGCGGCGTTCGCCCCATCACCGGTCTGCTGCACGCGCGCCTGGTGGAGTTGGTCGCGCAGGGCCTGCACTTCGTCCTCGGTGATGGGACCGTGCTCCGCCTCGGCGACCTGAATGAGTTCGTTGAGGTTGTCACGCTCGATCTGCCGGGCGACGGCAGCGGCCACATAGGCAGACAGCCCGGAGGGGCCGCTACGGGCACGGGCGGCTTCGGCGATGTCCCGGGGCATCGTGATCGAGTACTTCTGGGTAGGCTCGCTCATACTCTCTATGCTACCGCCAATACCACCCGACAGTAGCTTGTCCCTACGATGGCCTACTCACCCACTTGCGGCTCGACCGAAGGGCGAACCAGCGGCTCTTCTCGGAGCTGACGCATGCCCGAAAACCTGGCCGACTCCTGGGAGTACTGCCTCTACATCCCCAACGACCCACGTGCGGTCACCATCAGCCGCCGCACCCTCCGCCGCACCCTCGCCATGCACGGCCTGATCAGCCTGCTGGACACCGCCGGACTCTGGCCCCGTCCGATCAACGGATCTTCATGAACTTCCGTAATTCCGCAAGGACTTGGCTTGATTGACGAACAGACTCCGAACCGGCCGCGGCGTCGCCTGGCCTAGGCACTCACACATCAACGCCAAGATCCACCGGATGCTCCCTGTGGAGCGCTGCCCTGGCACCACGCCCGGAACTGACCAGGGCTGCTACAGAAATGGCGACGGTCACGGCGAGCATGGGCATCGTGACCAGCTGGGCTGCGTCCCCGGTATTCATGATCACCCCCGTGACGACCGCGACGCAGGCGACGCCTGTCATCGTCACGGCGAGCGCCACCGCAACCCCGGACAGGGCAAGTAGCCGCAAGACCTTGGCAGATGGCTGGCACCGGGTCACGACGACGGCGGGCGTCACCGCCGCGGTAATAAGGAAGGCAGCCGGCCCGAGCACGGCCAAGGCCCCGACCCAATAGGAGAACGGGTCGATGGAGGCGAACATCAGGAGCAACGGCGCGATCACCCACGTGGGCAGCGTCGGTATGAGAGCCACCAGCGGGCGCCACGCGGCCCAACTGCCGGTTCTGGAGGTTTCCAGGAGGAGCGCAAGGGCACCGACCAGCAGGACGAGCCCAGCGCCGTACATGGCGTACTGCGCAACGTCGAGCAGTCCGCGCACCAGATCCGGAGTCGGCCAGGGCTCCTCGGACAGGATGAAGTGCAGTATCGGCAGGGTGTACAGCGCGGCACACCAGGTGACCCAGATGGTGGCGACGCTCGCCTGCATGCGGCGACGGCGCCCTTCAGCGGACTCATCGGGCATCACCGGGCGAAGCCATGCCTTCAGCGCGCCGGTAAAGAGGTCCGCGACGACGCTCGGGCCGGCGCCGGTGTCCTCGACGAGTGCTTCGAGCTCGGCACCGTAGCGCTCCCGGAACGAGGGAGGGTACGCCCGCAAGGCCAACCGGCCCGCCATGTTGATCACGCGCTTGCCACCCCCAGCCGGGTCAACCCGGTGCGTGCGAACCGGGCCATCGCCCGGAGCTTGTCGTCGAGCACGGTCTGCCCTTCCGCCGTGAGGCGGTAGGGCCGCCGACGCTCGTCCTCGTCCAACGGCGCGACCAGACCACGTTCCTCCAGCCGCGCAATGGCGGCATACAGCGTGCCCGGCCCCAGCTTGATGGACGTCTGTTCCTCGACGTCCTTGGTGATCGCGTAGCCGTGCTTGGGCCCGTCGGCCAGACTGGCCAGAATCAACAGCGCGGGTTCGGCCCATCCGACACGATCCCGTTGACGCGGCATCAGGCACCTCCTTCGTCCCTTGCGACTACTACGTTATACGATACTGCGTAGTACGAAGTAGAGGTACGCGTGGCAGGACCCGCACACACTGACTCCCGCGGTACCCCACACACCGTGAAGCCCACGGTGCCCAGCGACAGATCTACCTGCCCCGGCGTGCCACCTCAGCAATCACCGGGATACGAACCGGACCTGCCGATCGGAAAGAGCGGATCGATCAACTCCCAGCCCTCATCGCTGAGTTCCGCACGCACCGCGATGGGTGCTCCCCCAGCTCCAGCTGGCCTCGTCCGGTTCACCGTCTACGCGTGGGCCGCCGCGCTGCCGACTCTCGACGGTATGGGGGTTTTCGGAGAGGAACCGCGTCGGCTGGGGCGCGCAGTCGTGCTGCCCGTACTGCGGACAGTTACAGGATCGGGTGGTGACGCTTCAGCAGGATTGGGTGCTGTTGGAACCGGACATGGCTCCGTTGGCATATACGGTGCCGGCGGAGCATCAGTGGATCGTGCTGTCCGATGGGCGGGTAACGGTCTGCGGGGTGTGTCCGCCGGATCCGTTCCAGCGCTGCCGCATCGAACACCGGCTCGCCTGCTCGGCACAGCTACTGACCGATCTGTGGCCGTGGCTGACGAGCCTGCGAGCGGAGAACGCACGGCGAGTGGAGCGGCAGGCGACCCCTGAGACGCTTCAGCCCCCTGAGGACTGGCCCGACGCCGGGTAATAGTCCCCTTGACGGCAGGGGGCTGACCTGGACAGACGCGCCGAGATCCGGTCACAAACAGTCCGCAGACCCTGTCATAGGGTCGCCCAGCGCTGCATGGTGACGGGGCTTTGGGCACTTCATGCCGGATGCCCGCCGGCGGGGGACGCGGGGCATGGGATCACGAATGATCGGCGGTCGGGGCGGGCTGCTGGTGATCCAGACCGTCGTCCGGCTGAACCGGTAGAGCGTTGGCGGAGTTCGCAGGTGCGAGTCCCCGGCAGGGCACAGACACATGGGAACGGCGGCGGGTGGCAGTTTCTGGGACGGTAGGTGCTGCTACGTTGCGGCTCGGCTTGTGCGCGAGGGGTGGGTGGGATGGACGTCCTTGGCGTCGACGCTTGTGGTAAGCAGGGGTGGGTTGGGATCAGACTCACGGACGGCGCCTACGCGGGCAGCCTGGTGGATTCCCGGCTCGAGAGGCTGATCGAGCGCGCTGCCGAGGTGGATGCGATCGCGGTGGACATGCCGTTGGGTCTCGTCGAGAAGAGCTGGCGTGCCGCAGATCTCGCGGCCAGGGCGCTGCTCGGGGTGCGGCGCAGCAGCGTATTCCCCATAGCGCCAAGGATGGTGTGGCAGGAGCAGGACTACAGGGCGGCCGCCAGCCGATGCCAGGAGCTCACCGGCAATCGGCTGAGCCAGCAGGCGTGGGCGCTGAGACCGAAGCTGCTTGAGGCGCGGGCGTGTTGGCTCGCCGATGAGCGGATCCACGAGGTGCACCCCGAGGTGTCCTTCTACGCCTTGGCCGACGGAGTGCCGCTGCCATACGCCAAGAAGACCTGGCGCGGTCAGGCCCTGCGCCGCTCCCTGCTGGCCGAGGCCGGCCTCGTGCTCCCGGACGAGCTTGGCGAAGCGGACCGCATTCCCGTGGACGACGTACTCGACGCCGCTGTCGCGGCCTGGTCGGCGCGCCGGATCGCGCTCGGGACAGCGAACCGGGTTCCTGAGGCGCCCGAGCAGGATGCAGACGGGCGCCTCGTCGAGATTCGATACTGATCAGTTCATCAACGCAGCAAGGAGCTGTTTCCACAGTGACCCCCTCGCCTAAGGGGCGGCGCCACTTGTATGCGTGCCAGTAGCATGTCTCCCGTGTGACGCGGAGGAGCGTCCTTGTCACTGGGGGGTATGGGGTGGCGCTCGACGGGCCCAGCCTTGGCAAGATGCTGGACGACGTTGCGGCGGGGAGGATTCAGCTCCCCGATTTCCAGCGACAGTGGAAGTGGGACGACGACAGGATCCGCGCTCTGTTAGCGACGGTGACACTTGACTATCCGTTGGGTGTCGCCATGACGCTGGAGACCGGTGGCGAGGCTCAGTTCAAGGCTCGCCCGCTGCATGGCACCGAGGTGGGCCCGCTCGTCGTCCCGGAACAGTTGCTACTTGACGGGCAGCAGCGACTGACGTCTTTGTTCCAGGCGCTCAAATCGGACCGTCCCGTGGAGACGACCGGGGCGCGGAACAGGCCGCTCCGCCGCTGGTACTACATCGACATCGCCAAGGCGGTGGACGACGCGGCGGACCGGGACGAGGCGATTCTGTCCGTGGCGGAGGACAGGATCGTTCGAGGTGCGTTCGGTCGCGGCACGGCCTGGGACCTCACGTCTCGGGAGAAGGAGTGCGCGAGCGGCCTGTTCCCTCTGAACCTGATCTTCGAGCCGGAGAAGACAGGGAAGTGGCAACGGGCTTACGTCAGCGCTGCCGACGACCGCTGGGACTTGTGGTCGGCGTTCCAGGCCCGGGTCATCGACACCGTCAAGGGATTCAAGGTGCCGTTGATCCGGTTGCCGAAGGAAACCCGTAAGGAAGCGGTGTGCTCGGTCTTCGAGCGGGTGAACACCGGCGGCGTCGTCCTCAATGTGTTCGAGCTGCTGACGGCGACCTACGCGGGTGACACGCAGTACGCGGAGTGCAACGGGGGTGAGGACTTCAGCCTCATTGCGGACTGGCGAGCCATCAAGGGAAAATTGTGCTCGGAATATCCCGTTTTCGGGACCCTGGACAAGGACAGCGGTCAAGAAACCGGGCTCACTAGTCTGGACTTCCTTCAAGCCATCGCGTTGGTGCGGACGTACCGACGCAAACAAGAGTTCTTGGCGGAGAATCCCGGAGCGACGAACGCACCCGCGGTGAGCTGTAAGCGCCGCGATCTGCTGCATCTCCCGCTCGGTGACTACACGGAGATCTCCCCGAAGACGGCCGAAGCGCTGTCCTGGGCCGGCCGGTTCCTCGCTTCACAGTACGTGTTCCGCGAACGCGACCTGCCGTACGGGTCCCAGGTGGTGCCCCTCGCAGCCATCGGCGTCATCCTCGGGGACAAGGTGGAAGAACCCGGCGTCCATGAAAGGCTGACACGCTGGTACTGGTGCGGTGTGCTCGGTGAGCTCTACGGAGGCGTCACGGACACCCGGTTCGTCCGGGATGTCGAGCAGGTGGTCGGCTGGATCCGGGACGGTGGTCCGGAGCCCGACACCATCACGGAATCGTCCTTCCAGGAACAGCGCCTGCATCGGCTCACCTCTCGCAACAGCGCTGCCTACAAGGGAATCTACGCCCTCTTCCTCAAGGAAGGGGCGATCGACTGGTTCTTCCACAGCGAGCCGATCAACGAGCAGTCCCTGATCGGGGAGTACGTGGACATCCGGCAGGTCTTCCCGAAAACCTGGTTCGAGCACAACGGCGTGAACGGCCTCCGGATGACCAGCATCGTGAACAAGACCCCGCTGTCCTACCGGGCGCAGCAAACCATGGGGACCAGCACCCCTTCGGCCTACCTGCAGTCGTTCGAGCGGCACACCGGGAGTCCGGGCGACTGGTTCGACGACATTGTCGGAACCCATCTCATCGACCCGAAGCCGCTGCGCGCGGACGACTTCGAGGCTTTCTACCGGGACAGGACCGCCAGGCTTCTGGAACTCGTCGAACGGGAGATGGGCAAGGCTGCGGTCCGCGAAGGGGCAGGCGATGGCGACGCCGGATGACGCGACCGTCAAGGGGCTGGAAGGCACCTCCCTGACGATCCGCGGGCTGCTGCACCTGTGGGGTTTCCGGGTCCGCGACCACGTGTCCGTCCCGCAGATCGGACTCGATCTGAAGGGCTTCGGCCTGACCACGGTGCCGGACTTCGCGTCCGGTTCGCTGGACGACGAGGTTGCGATCGCCTCCGTCACCCGTGTGTACGAGACCGGGGCCGCCACCGGCGACACGGACAGCGGCACTGAGCCCGAGCATGCCGACGACACCGGGATCGTCGAGGACTTCGACGATCTCGAGGAACCCGTCGGCATGCTCCCGCAGACAGCGATGCGGGTCCACGATCTGCCGTGCGCCCACAGCGTCACCTCGATCGCACCTGACGAACAGCTGCCGCTGGCGATGGGGAGGATGGCCGAGCACGGGTACTCACAGCTTCCCGTGATCGACGCGTCAGGCACTCTCCACGGAGTCGTCACCTGGGCATCGATCGCCCACATGCATGCGACCGGACGCAAGCCGTGTCTGGACAACGCAATCAGCAGCGAGTACGAGATCGTCAACGCTTCCGCTCACCTGCTGCTGGTGCTGCCGCTCATCTGTGCCCACGAGTTCGTTCTCGTCCGGGCCGCGGACGGGAGGGTGAGCGGCATCGTCACCTCCGCAGATCTCGCCGGCGAGTTCGGCACGGTCGCTCGGCCCTTCTTCACCCTCGGGGAGATCGAGCGACGGTTGCGGCGATGTCTCGGCCGGGTCTACGACGAGGCCGACGTCCAGAAGGTGCACAAGAAAAAGAAGTCCGTCGACGAGATGATGTTCGGCGAGTACATCCGGCTCCTGGACAACGAGCAACGCTGGAACAAACTCGGCTGGCCCGGTGTCGACAGGGATCACTTCATCGGGCTGCTCAGCAGCGTGAAAGTCGTCCGCAACACGGTCATGCACTTCAACGCGCCCTCACTCAGATCCGAACAACTCGACCTGCTGGACCGCTTCGTAGGCATGCTGCGGCTCTACGACCCGGACTACGGAGCTACCGCCGCCTGAAGAGGCTTCGCTGCCGCGTATCGGCGTCTGCGGTAGTGATCCGCGCCGGTGCAAACTCCGGCCCAGACGAGAGACGCGGAGTACGGGGACAGAAAGGCCGCTGATCAGGGGCGCGATTGCATGGCGTGGCGTTCTACGCCTTGCCCTCCCCGCCCCTGAGTGACGACAAGACCAGGCGCCCGTACCGAGTCGTCAAGGCTCCTGCTGTGGAGGCGATGGATAGTGCGAGTGCTACGAGCAGGTGTGTCACGGAGTCGTCGCCGAGGACCTGCAGGATGCTCAGCGCGGTGCCGAGGGGCAGGCCGAGAATGGTGAGGACGCCCAGGGCGCCGCTGATCTGTTGGCTCTCCTGTGTCTGTACGAGCCTGCTGTAGTCGGCGGCTTCGGCGAGGATCGCGTTGAAGCGGACGGGTAACCGGTGCTGGTTCTGGAAGGCGAGCAGCAGATCGTTCGCCGGGCCGTGGGCGGTGAGGTGTTGCCGCCAGTAGGTGCTGCGAAAGACGGCGATGTTCCTCTCCAAGCCGGCGACGCGGCGCGCCAGTCGGGGTGAAGAGTCGAACACCCCGGAGAGTTCGTCGGTGAGCTCGTCGATGTGATCGCGTTGGAGAGCACCGAGGAGCAGGGCGTCGAGATAGGACGGTGCGGGAGTGCAGTGCCCCGAAGTCGAAGAAGTCACCCGCGCCGGTGTCGGGCCGGTGGCCGAGGAAGGCAGCTCCTTGCCGTAGCACCAGGGCGCTCCAGTCCGCCGAGATCCGCACGGTGTGGTCGAGTTGGTCGTCGGCGGCCTCCGGTGGGAGGGGGAAGTCCTCCGGGGTGGAACGTGAGGCCAGTTGCCACAGCCAGCGGTCCGCAGTGGCGGGCAGTTCTCCTTCCCGCCCGGCGCGGAGGGCGGGAGTGTGCTGTGCCGTTGGGGTCATGAAGGCGATGGTGTACGGGTCCAACGGCCTGGTGAGCGGTTCGTCGACGGAGTACGGCCGCCGTCCGGACAGAGCCCGCAAGTGACACCATCTGACCGTGTCCGAGGCCCCTGGCCCCCTGTCCAGGGGCCTCATCGCTTCCGCTTGGCTGACTGTATCGATCGCGCCTTCGGGACTCGTTGGATAACTGGCGTTCAACAGCCCTGTATCCCGCTCACCGCTGTGATTCAGCCCGAGCTCGGCGGCACTGAGGTCGTAGACCTCGCACAGCAGCGGACCATAGAAGTCATCCGGGACGCTGTGTCCGTTCTCCCAACTGGCGATACGACGTTTCACGCTGGCGTCCGCCGGCAGGTGGTGGCCGCGGCGGAGCGCAGCCTGACATAACTCGCGCACCAACCGAGGCTGGCTCCAACCCCGGCTCACTCGAGCGTGCCGTAACCGAACGCTGGTCGGCTGCGTCGAAGACGTGACCGTTCCCTCCCTTACTCGCGGGCTGGTGTGGTTGCTGAGCGCACGGCTGTGGGATCTTGCGACCGAATGTACGCGCTGCTCATCGCTGCGCGCTGCAAGTAACGGGAGATCCCGGGGCGCTCAACTCGTGACGAGGGATGACGCGTTCTCGTTTGGCACGTCACCCCTCATCACCTCTCGTCATCTGCCCTGGTCAGGGGCCCGACCGCGAGTCTGAATACCAGAGCGGCAGCACAGCCGCAGCTGAGTCCGACCGAGGTGAGATGACGTGCAGAGGATGACCAGGAGAGGTGTGGAATGGCTCTCCGCTGCGGCGGACGATCCAGTTACGTGCCGGGCCACCTGGGCGGACGACCCGCGCGCCGTACATGTTGCCGACCGGCCGTTACTTCGACGTGGTGACGGTCGACCAGCGAATCGGTATCGAGACGTTTGACCAACTGCTGCGTCGCGGACTGCCGTTCGGCCCAACGGTGCTCGACCACCAGGCTCGACGGGTTGGCTTCTTCCTGGGCTCGCAGAGTCAGGAGACCTTCGTCCACTACCTCGGGCGGGAAGACGGCTCGCCACCCGCATACCGTTATCTGAGCCGAGGGTCGGTGGTCGTTGTGCCTGGCCCCATGCCCCTGCGCGGTGACCGTTACGAGTGGCTTCGTGCCCCGACTCGGCGGCCGATGGCCAATCCGCTCCGCCCGGTGGCCCTGGCGACCATGCTCGTTGCCTCCGCCGAGTTGCTTGCCCGTGTGGACCGGTACGGCGAGCGCTACCCGTCTGCGGCTGACCTTGTCCTTTCCCTGATCGAAGGGGATGCGACCGATGCAGGATGAGACCACTGACCGGCACGACGCTGCGAGCTGGTCGCCTTTGGACAGCGACGGTTGGTATGCGGCGCGCAATGCCACAACCGCGCTGAGGGACGCTCTTGTCCGCGCTGGCCTGGAGAAGGACTTCCCTTACCTGCGGGCCGACTTGAACGCCTTCGGACATGGGCTTGTCGAACTCGGGCATGTGTCGCCGGCGACAGCGGAGCGGTTGGCGGAACTGCTGAGCCTCGCACTGGCTTCCGCCTTGCAGCGGCTTGAGGAGAGTGGCGACGAAGGTGCCGAACACCGTGCGGGGAAAGGATTGACGCCGTGATCGACCGACGGGGAGTCGTAGCCAAGCGCGCCGAGGACATCATGCCCGGCGTCCCCTATGTCCGCGGCTGGGCTCAGGCTCGGCGCAGCGCTGGCGCCCTCGCCGCGCAGTTGACGGCGCTGGGCTTGGAACCGGACTTCCCAGGCCTCGCGGCGGATGTGAACGTCTCGGGCGACGGCCTGGTACGACTGGGGACCCTCCGGCCTGAGGCGGCGCGGATGCTGGCCGAACTGATCGTGTCGGGCCTCGCGGCCGAGACGGGGAGCAACCTCGATGCGGTGATGGTGGAGGCGGGCGCTGCCGGTCGGAATGAGCCGGCTGCCTGATGAAGCACCGATGAGACCCCGGCCGGTCGATGGTTCGACCAGTTCCTGCGACTGGCCGGCCTGGCCCCGTACGTCGTCGTTCCCCCGGCAACCGACGTACGGGGCCTTCTGCTGTGCACGATGCCCTTGGTTTGTTGGTCTGCCGCTCGGCCGGGACCGGCGCCCCAGCGCCGCAGCCCGGACGAACGGCAGACTAATACCTCAAAGGTTGATCGCCGGTGGGTCCGTTGTCAGTGCTTGCTCCTATGGTCTCGTCCTAGGGCTGATCTCGCCACCATGGCACGTCTGGGCTGTCAGCCGGGATGACCTTGGCCCTTGCCAGGATTTTCCTGTCGTGGGCCCGCACGAGGGCCCGTAACTCACGCGCGCTTTTTCTCGGCAGCGCGTGAAGCACGGCTTCGAGGTGCTCACGGAAGCCGACGCCGTAACACCCGCACTCGGGAATGCCGCAGTCGGGACCTGTGAGGGGGTCTACAAGGTCCCTGATAGGGCCATGGGCATAAGCCTGCCAGTGCCAGAACGCTTCTTCTGTAGCTTCGGGCCAGAAGCGGGTCCGCTCCAGTCGACGCAGGTCAGCTGTGCAAGATCCTGAGAGTCGATCAATGAGCGGATATCGTCGCCGCCTCCTGGGACGGATAGGGAGGTCGCCCCGCAGGGCTGACGGGCGCCTACGCGGCATCGCCCCTTAGTTTGTCGGTCATGCGGGCAAGCTACAGAACCGCGGGTCGGGTGGCTACCGCGTGTCCGGTGGCCGAAGCCCTGAGCTTGGGAAGCTTGGGTCATCTACGGCCGGTTGCGTGACCTGTGGCGGACTGGCTAGGGCACCTGACCGGCCGGCGACCGGGTCCCCGCCATTCCCCCTGGTTCCCCGCACGACCTGGCACAGTTCTGGCACGACCTGCACAACGTCTGGGCGGCTTCGACGTGCATTCGACAGAAGCCAGTGATTGCTCCGGGACGGGGGCTGGGCTATGTGCGGTGTGCCCGCGGCACCGCTGATGCGGACACTCCGGGCCGGATCTAGACTGACCAACGCATAGAAAGTTCCGAATTAGGGAGATGCGCACCGTGGCTAAACGAGGGAACAAGCGACGTGGCCGTAAGAAGAAGAAGGCCAATCACGGCAAGCGCCCCAACGCCTGAGCCAGACGGCCGAGGGGGCCCATGCCTGCGCCGTCCGAATTGGGGTGAAAGACCGGTATCCCGCAGCGGTGCGGGAGCACGGCAAAGAGCCGGACCGGACGAGACCGAGGCCAGCTCTTGAAGACTGGGCGCCCTTGCAGAGGCGGACGGTTCGAACCTGCGCGCACGGCTCCGGAGGGCCCATCTCCGGGAACGCCGCTGGTCAGCGCCACGTATGCGACCGGCGGGGGCTGCGCGGCCAGGCCGGCTCGCGTGGCCGCCGAGTTCGACCGTGTACCTCTCGAGAGCGACAGAACCCCGCCCCAAGCGCCAACTACTCCAACTGGGATACCAGGGCTCCGGCGTAGATCGAGAAGCTTGCCGCCGCCATCAGTGGTTCAACCTCCGCGTCGTAGACGTTTCCCGGGACGTATGCGCTGATCTCTTCGAGATCAATCCCGGCGCCGCGCGCTTGCGTGTGAAGGAGCCCTGCATCTGCGCTTCTGCCGTCAGGACTGGCCACAGCACCACAGAGCGCGAGAGCGGATGCCGTTACGTTGATGGCCTCCTCCTGGACCCCCCGGATGAGCTGCTTGGCGCCGTCGATGACGCAGTTGTCGAGTACCGTCTCGTAGCCGACTCCGCGGGCCTCCGCCACCACGTGGGCCCATAGCAGCGTTAGGGAGTGGAAGAGGTAGATCATCGCCTCATGCATCAGCAGCGGGGACTTGCCGTCCCGCCGATGTTCCCAATGCCTGTGCCGTTTACGGTCGCTGAGGTGAACACTCATGCGCTGGTAGTGCTCAACGGCAGTCCAGGCCATCGGTCGGTTGCAGTCGGTAGACCCATCACCAGCTGCGGCCAAGATGCGTAGAACCATCCCCCAGGCATGAGGGTCCTCATCCAGATCATGAAGTCGAGGGATCAGGTTCCCCGAGGGCCAGACAGGGTGGACCTGCTGGCACACAATGCAGGTGGCATCGCCGGGGATCGAGAACCCTCTGACGGTCATCGTGATGGGCATGTTGCTTCGTACCACGACTGGACCGGTGACGGGCAGCCGCTGGCAGGGAAGGACTCAACCTATGCCAAGCGCTTAGAAGATGCGGGCACGCCCCAGGACTGCCGTCGCTGCCGTCAGCCTGGTGCGTGGATCTCCTGAAGACCGGTGGTGACCTCAATGTCGACGGCGTCGCGAAGTTTGAGGGCGCCGAAGAAGCCGGAGTATGGCTTGATGCCCCATTGGGACTGCACCACGCTCCCGGCACCCTTGACGCTTCCGTCGTCTAGCTGTCGCACATCCAAGCGGAGCGGACGGGTCTGCCCAACCAGAGTCAGATCTCCCTCAACGGTTGCGCTGTCATCGTGGATCTCCACGCCTGTGGAGGTGAAGGTCGCATATCGGTGCTGATCGACACGCAGCAACTTGTGCATCGTTTGCTGAATCTGTTGCCTGTCGCCGTCGCTGAGCGGCTTGACCCCGCCGGTGCCTTCCAGGATCTTCAGCGCGCCCAGGTCCACGCGTACCGACACCACCGTCGGCTGGGTCGCGGGGTCCGCCGGCACGGTGACGTGGCCTTCCCACTCGGTGGCCTCGATGAGCAGGTCATGTCCAACCCTTGCGGCCACGCCCTGGCGAGTGGTGCGCACCAGCAACCGACCGACCTGCTTGCCAATCGCGTACTCGCCTGCTGCTATGGCCATGATTCCACCCTACGCTCGGCCAGTCGGCCACGACGTCAACCGTCAACGGCTGGAACAGGGGCTGACCACCGCTTTAGGAGTTCGATCCATCGACCAACCTGGAGACTTGACGCTCTCGTTCGCCCTGTGCGCTCGGTCGCTCAAGGCTGCCTGCGTACGCCGTCGTTGATGTCAGCTGGTGATGTCAGGTTGGATGGTGCGATGGAGCGCGTTGAAGCAGAGCTGTTCACTGATGGTGGCAACGACGCTGTGGTCCGCCTGCCTGGCCGGAGGTTCCCGGGGGTGCTGATACAGGGCGACTCCCTTCACATCCTTCGTAGCGATTTGGCCGAGGTGGTGGAGGTGTGCGGGCGTGGCGATCTGGCCGAGGCTCGGGACTCTGTCAGCCTGCTCTTGACAGGCTTCGACGCTCTGCTGACGCGCTACGAGGATGCACTACAGCAGCACGAGATCCCTCGGCCGTACTGAGTGGGGGCTACGGCCACTTCGTCCCCAAGCAACTTGGGGGGACGGCGACCATCGGGCAACGTCGCACCACCGAAGGACGGTCCCGGCAACGCGGCGTAGCAGTGGATCACCTGCCGCGGCGGTCCGAGATCCCAAACTGCTCCGGCAGATGCTGACTACGCACGCGCCCCACGAGTCACACATTGCAATTTTGATGCGCCCGGTTGTGCCCCCTGAAGCGCGCCACTGCGCCCAATGCACCCTGTCTACACTGCCCTGAGCAAAGTTCTCCTCATATTGACATCGGTTGAATCAAGTGAGGTGAGCCTGTGTTCAAGAAGCTCCGCAAAGAGATGATCGACTGGGTGGCCGGAGATGGGGGTCCGGGCATGTACGTCCGCGCTGGCGTCGCTGCGGTCGCCCTGATTGCCCTCGACAAGGCTGTGCCCCTGGGGATCGGCAAGTCGCTTATCGGTGACGTCGACGACGCCCCCGAGGCCGAGGTTAGCTAGGTCTGCGGCAGTCGCAGGTGTGTCGCGAACAGTGAGGGTCAGCAAGAAAGGGCGGGAGTCAGTGGGACTGACTCCCGCTCGCTCATGTCGGCGTCCGCCCAGCTCAGTGCTTGATTTTTGCTGGCCGTGCGGCGAGGGCCCCGGCAACTTGCGCATAGGGCTCCGGGGGCCCCTTGAATGCCTGCCATACGTGCAGGTAAACGCTTCGGCGAGGCAGTTTGGTATGCCCCCAGTCCACGGATAGTCCACGGGGTCTGTGGTGAGTGATGTGCTGCCTCGTCGCGGTGCCGGCCTCGGAAGGCTTCGAGGCAATAGAGGACGCTGCGCGAGGCCCCCATTTTAGTACCAGTCCTGTTCCGCGCTCATTTCCCTATCGTACTCCGCCTTCATTTGCAGTTCCTCATCCACGAGATCGACGCCGGAATCCAGCCAGTTTGCTGTGCGTACCATCGCGTCGTGAAATGTTCCTAAATGGATGCGATCGATTCCTTCCAGAGTTGGAGAACCGTTGGCGCGTATGGGGTATCTGAAGCCTTCGGACGTTGGGTCCAGTCCATGAAGCTGACGGAGCGTTGCTTCAACGTTATCCAGGTCAGTACTTGGTTCGTTAGGGTGGGCTCGCTCCGCGAGCGGCCTAAACACCCGCCACAGCACTTCGATATTGTGAGTGCGCATCACTTCTTGAGATGGTTCATTTAGGAGGTGCTGGAGATCCGTGATCAACCGCTTGAGCGTCAACTCCACATAGTGACGCCAAAGGAAGGCCATTGGGAAGAAAGCAGTGTCAAGCTCGCATGTGTCCTGCGATGCTTGTTGGTGAAGGATTTCAGCAGACCTGCGAAATGCGTGGGCATGTCCATACCAGTCGTCCTTCAGCCAGCCGACGCACGCAATTTGTGACCAATGGCCCTGGTCGGTCAGCAAATCTTGGCCAGGCTGCGGCCAGAGCCATGCTGTGGCGTCATCTGATGCCTCATCTACATTCATGTGACCATCATGGAGGAGTTAACGGTTCAAGCGCTTCCCAATTTGACGGGGGCTCTGCCGGGCGGTATGCGCGGTCCACTCGGCAGCTCCGCGGCCTCGGACCTCGGTGCGGTCTTATGGCGGGCACCTGTTGCGGCTGCTGGTCGGTGATGACGAGGCATCCGTGGCTGTCATGGCTGCCGTTCGCAACGGCGCTCCGGAGAGCGATTGTGTCCTAGCCATCTGTGTGGGTCATGGGTGCCGAGTACCCGCGACCGTGGCTGCTCGTCCACATAGTCAGTGGCAACCGCGACGCGGAGCGGAGATCCAGAGCCGTCCTGGACCAGCGGTGTACCGTGACGTTAGCCAGCTCGCCCTCACCCCATGGCCGCCACGCGGAGTGACTGCTACGGCAGCTCAGCACACCTGCAGCGTGACCGTGCCGGCCGCCGGGGACCAACCGGCCCGCACCTTCCAATGGGGCCGTCAACTCGACGTGCGGCCCGTGAAGGCGTTTGGGGACGGCTCTGACCTCACCGAGCAGGCCGTTGCCTCCTACGTCGCCAAGTACGCGACCAAAGCGGCTGAGAGCACGGGCACCCTCGACCGGCGCATTGGCGAGATGTCCGAACTCGACCGCCACGGCGTGCCCGACCACGCCCGCCGCCTGATCACCGCATGCCGCGACCTCGACGCGCTGTACCCGGATCGTCGCCTGTGGGCCTGGGCTCACATGCTCGGCTTCCACGGGCACTTCTCGTCCAAGTCCCGGCGCTACTCCACCACCCTCGGCGCCCTCCGCCAGGCACGTGCCGACTACCGAGCCGCACAGGAACACGCCGTGCTCGGCCTCGACGACCGCGAGCCGGACACCGTCCTCGTCCTCGCTGACTGGCAGTACGCCGGCCACGGCCACACCCCCGGCGAATCCGCCCTCGCCGCATCGATCGCGCGTGGCCTCCAGCTCAACCGCGAGACCGCCCGTGAAGCCCTACGTGACCAACTCAGCCAGGAAGGAGTGTTGACGTGAAAGACGAGCTGATGACCGTTCGGGAGGTCTGCGCAGAACTCAAGGGAATTTCGCGTCGGACCTTCTATCGCTGGCGTGAGTTGGGGGACGCACCCCAGGCGTTCAAGTTGCCCAACGGGGAATTGCGGGTGTGGCGCAGCGACTTCAATGCATGGCTGAATGCCCGAGAGCGGGTCACGGCGTGAAGTCTCTCGACGTGAAGGTGTGGGGTGTCCGGAAGAGGAACACCAAGAAGTCGTCTTATGACGTCAGGTGGACGGTCGCCGGTAACGTGTTCTCCGAACAGTTCCGTACGAAGGGGCTGGCGGACCATTACCGGGCCAAGCTCCTTCGAGCCGCCCGTGACGGCGAAGAGTTTGACACGGGCACGGGTTTGCCTGACTCGATGGTTGTGAAGGCGCCTTCGACTACCTGGTACGCATTCGCTCTGAGGTACCTCGCCATGAAGTGGCCCCACGCTGCGCCGAACACGCGCAACGGGATCAACGAGTCGCTGACGGCCGTCACCGTGTTACTTCTCGATGATCGTCCGGGGCGGCCGTCTGACGATCTGCTCAGGAAGGCACTACGGAATTGGGCTTTCGTCCTGCCGGGTCCTAGTGATCGCGAATTGCCGACCGAAATCGCGAACACGCTGCATTGGGCGGCCAAGGCATCGCGTCCTCTCTCCGACCTCGGTGACGCTGCGATCGGTAGGGCAGTCCTGGACTCGCTCAAACTGAAGCTCGACGGTACGGCGGCAGCTGCGGAAACCGTTCGGCGTAAGCGTCGGACCCTGGTCAACGCGCTGCACTATGCGGTCGACCTTGGAGAATTCAGCGAAAACCCGATCACCGGTATCCGTTGGAAGAAGCCGAAGGTGGCCGGGGAAGTCGATCCCCGAGTGGTGGCCAATCCGGAGCAGGCTCGGGCCCTGCTGACTGCTGTCTCGTATGTCGGTGGCTATGGCCGGGCCCGTGGTCGTCGGCTCGTCGGCCTGTTCGCCTGCATGTACTACGGGGCCTTCCGCCCCGCTGAGGCTGTAGGACTCGCCATAGCGGACCTGAAGCTGCCAGAGATCGGCTGGGGAACAGCCCTGCTGAACCGGACGCGCCCCAGTGTCGGGAAGCAGTGGACGGATTCTGGCGAGACCCACGACCACCGGGGCCTGAAGAACCGGCCGACGGAGGAGGTCCGACTCGTACCGATCCCGCCCCAGCTCGTCACCATCCTTCGTCAGCACCTCGAAACGTTCGGCAGTGCGACGGACGGGCGGTTGTTCACCAACGAACGCGGGGGAGTGGTTGGCTCCTCGACGTACTACCGCGTGTGGCAGGAGGCGCGGGCGCTGGCGCTGCCGCCGGCTGCTGTCGCCTCGCCACTTGCCGCACGTCCGTACGACCTGCGGCATTCGGCGCTGTCGACGTGGCTGAACTCCGGCGTCGACCCGACCGAGGTTGCCGAGCGTGCTGGTAACAGTGTCGAGGTCTTGCTGAGCCGTTACGCGAAGTGCATCGGCGGTCGGCGAGAGATCGCTAACCGCAAGATCGAGGAGCTGTTGCGCGAGTACGAGTGATCACTGCTGTGCCAGGCGTGGGCCCCTCGGGTTCTCCGGGGGGCCTGCGCCTTTCACAACGTCGGCTGTAGATGATCAGTGGCTGTGTTGCCAATGCGCTGCTGGCCCGATCTCGGGGTCGTACCAGTCTGGGAGTTCTTCAGTGGCACGCACCTCAACGCGCATGAGTGCTCGCACGTGTCCTTGTTGCGCGGTGAGTGAGTTCAGGCGAGGGATGACGCGGCTGAGTTTCGCCTGACGAGCGGATGAGTCCGACTCGCCCGCTGCGTCCATCAGGTCCCTGTAGGCGGTCGTGAGCTGGGCGTTCACGCGGCTCTCGATCTTTAGTACTGCGTCGCTTGCCACCAGCTGAGCTTCAGCGCGGGTGTCCCGTTGGGCGCGCCGCGCAGTATTCACTTCCGCTGCTTCTGCGTCGGCTGATCCCGACTTGAGCGCGTAGGCGTACGCCAGCATCGCATCTCTGTAGTAGCGATCGTTGGCGTTCAGTTGAACGTAGCAGTTTCGGAGTTGATCGATCTTCCGCTGATCTTCAGAAGCTCGCTGTTCCGCGATACGGACCTGCTTCTCCCTCTCCGATCTTGCCGATTCGGCACGCTGCGCGAGCACTTGAGTGATCACTGCTGAGGCCAGCGTGCCGAATACGCCAACGCTCGCAACGATCACAGAGAAGGTCCCGCTCGACATCCCCACCCCCTGGGACTTACTGACTTCCCCTGACGATCAGACGGTAGCCAACCCGCCTGCCTGGCTCGGTGCAATCCCTGGCATCGCCGAGGAGGGAGCCGCTGTGTGGCGTTGCCGGCGACCTCCCTGTCGTTGACGTCTGGTACGCGGCCTGTGGACATGTGGGCGGCTGCTCGGTTTGTGCAGCTGACCAGGGCAGACGCCTCAAGATCCTGTCCACGAATAGTCCACAGACCCCGACATAGGGCCGCTCAGCGCTGCATACGCCTGCACATACAAGAAGACCCCGGCCTCAGCGTTTCCGCTGGTGTCGGGGTCTTTGGGCACCTCATACAGGGTGCCCCCGGCAGGATTCGAACCTGCGCACACGGCTCCGGAGGCCGTTGCTCTATCCCCTGAGCTACGGGGGCGTGTCGGTCGGGAGCTGTTTGCTCCTGGCGACGGGTGAAACACTACCAGCTCTGATGGGGTGTCCATGAACGGGTTTCCGGGGGCCGGGAACGGGCGCGTCGCTCGGACGGGGTGGAAGTGGGGAAAACCCGGACGCGGTGGCCGGTCCGGACCTACTCTCGAGTTGTGCCAGGCGCGTCGGGTCGGGTGCTTGTTGTGGACGACAACAAGGTCATCCGGCAGCTGATCAGGGTCAATCTCGAGCTGGAGGGGCTCGAGGTCGTGACCGCGGCCGATGGTGCCGAGTGTCTGGATGTCGTTCATCAGGTGCGGCCCGATGTCGTGACGCTGGACGTCGTCATGCCCCGTCTGGACGGGCTGCGGACCGCCGAGCGGTTGCGGGCCGATCCGCGGACGCATGACCTTCCGCTGGCCATCGTGAGTGCCTGTACGCCGTACGAGGTCGAGGCCGGTCTCGATGCCGGGGTCGACGCCTTCCTCGCCAAGCCCTTCGAGCCCGCCGAGCTCGTGCAGCTCGTCCGGCGGTTGATCGACCGGGGGAGGGCTGACACGGTGGCGGTGGGCGGGGACGCCGAGCCCGGTGATCGGCATCCGCACCACGAGCGGCAGGAGTATCAGGAGCGGTAGGGCAGGGAAAGCGGGCGTGTCCGTATCGCGGGACACCGGCCCAAACCAGCTCGCCTACCCACCCCCCTCCTCCCCTACCCTTGTCCCGTGACCCCCGTCGAGCTCTCCCGCACCGTGTTGCACGCGGTGCGTCGTGCCGTCGATGAAGGGGAGCTGAGTGTCACCGTGCCGGAGCGGGTCGTGGTCACGCCTCCCGGGCCGGGCGGGTGTGGGGACTACGCCACCAACATCGCGCTTCAGCTCGCCCGGCCGGCAGGGCAGCCGCCGCTCCGGGTCGCCGAGATACTGCGGCCGCATCTCGTGAGCGTGGCGGGGGTCGAGGACGTCGTCGTCACCGGGCCGGGGTTTCTCAACATCAGCCTGAGGCCCGACGCCGATCCCACGGCCCACCTCGTACGGGACGTGCGCGAGCGGGGGGCGGCCTACGGGCACAGTGACGTGCTGGCCGGGCAGGTCGTCACCCTGCGCGTGCCGTACGACGTCCGGGCCGAGGTCATCGCCGATGCGGTCGTGCGGATTGTCGCCACCCAAGGGGGACGTGTTGAAGTGGAGCACGGCGAGCCGGTGAATCTGCGGCCCGTGCCCGCCCCGGAGGATCCCGCCCCGCTCGGGCCCGACGCCGCCCAGTGGGCCCTGCTCCATCCCGCCCCGCACGACCGGCCCCGGATCACCGCCGATCATCTGGTCCAGCGTGAGGGCAATCCCCTCTTCCGTGTCCGGTATGCGTATGCCCGTACCCGGGCTCTGACCCGTAATGCCGTGCGTCTCGGCTTCAGCGCAGCACCCGGTGACCCCGACCACACGGACGCCGTCGTGCTCGTCACCGCCCTCGCCGACCACCCCCGCATCCTCGCCGCGGCCGCCACCCACCGTGCCCCGGACCGTCTTGCCCGGCACCTCGTCACCGTCGCCGATGCCGCGCTGCCCTTCCTGCTGACCGTGCTCCCGCGTGGCGAGGAGAAACCCTCGGCCGCCCACCGTGCCCGGCTCGCCCTCGCCGAAGCCGCCGGGACGGTGCTGGCCGGTGGCCTGTCCCTGCTCGGTATCGACGCACCCGACCACCTCTGAAAGAGCTCGCCCAAGATGAGTCGTTCCGCACACCCCGCCGGGCCCCGCCACGCCGACGTTCTTCCCGAGGGGCACTACTCCGCTCCGCCCACCGACCTCAACACCCTCGACGCGAAGGTGTGGGCCCAGACCGTCACCCGGGACGCCGACGGGGTCGTCACCGTCGGCGGTACGGACGTCAAGACCCTTGCCGAGGAGTACGGCACCCCCGCTTACATCCTCGACGAGGCCGACTTCCGGGCCCGCGCGCGTGCCTGGCGTACCGCCTTCGGAGCCGACGCCGACGTGTTCTACGCCGGCAAGGCCTTCCTTTCGCGTGCCGTCGTGCGGTGGCTGCACGAAGAAGGCCTCAACCTCGACGTCTGCTCCGGTGGGGAGCTGGCCACCGCCCTGTCCGCCGGGATGCCCGCCGACCGCATCGCCTTCCATGGCAACAACAAGTCCGAGAGCGAGATCCGGCGGGCCGTCGAGGCGGGGGTGGGGCGTATCGTGCTCGACTCCTTCCAGGAGATCGTCCGTGTCGCCCACATCGCCCAGTCCCTGGGCAAGCGGCAGCGGGTGCAGATCCGTATCACCGTGGGCGTGGAGGCGCACACCCACGAGTTCATCGCCACCGCCCACGAGGACCAGAAGTTCGGGATTCCGCTCGCGGGCGGGCAGGCCGCCGAAGCCGTGCGGCGGGCCCTTCAGCTCGACGGGCTGGAGCTGATCGGGATCCACTCCCACATCGGGTCGCAGATCTTCGACATGTCCGGGTTCGAGGTCGCCGCGCACCGGGTCGTCGGGCTGCTCAAGGACATCCGGGACGAGCACGGCGTGGAATTGCCTGAAATTGACCTCGGTGGCGGCCTGGGTATCGCTTACACCAGTGACGACGATCCCCGCGAGCCGCACGAGATCGCCAAGGCGCTTACCGAGATCGTCACCCGTGAGTGCGAGGCCGCCCGGCTGCGGACGCCTCGTATCTCCGTCGAGCCCGGCCGTGCCATCGTCGGGCCGACCGCCTTCACGCTGTACGAGGTCGGCACCATCAAGCCCCTCGACGGGCTGCGGACGTACGTCTCCGTCGACGGCGGCATGTCCGACAACATCCGCACGGCGCTGTACGACGCCGAGTACAGCGTCGCCCTCGTCTCCCGGACCTCCGACGCCGAGCCGATGCTCGCGCGCGTGGTCGGCAAGCACTGCGAGAGCGGGGACATCGTGGTCAAGGACGCGTTCCTGCCCGCCGACCTGGCACCGGGTGACCTGATCGCGGTCCCGGCGACGGGGGCGTACTGCCGGTCCATGGCCAGCAACTACAACCACGTCCTCCGGCCGCCCGTCGTCGCCGTGAACGACGGCGAGTCCCGGGTGATCGTGCGCCGCGAGACGGAGGAGGACCTCCTGCGGCTCGACGTCGGGTGAGGGCCCGGGAACGACCGGAAACGAAACGAGAGGGCGGGGCCGGAAGATCTACGGTCTTTCCCGCGCCTCGAAATGAAATAGATGTCTCACGATCCGGACATGGGATAGAAAGTCCCGTCCGGTGAGTGAGACTGGTCCAACCGTAGACGGTATGAGGAAACGAGGTCGGATGATGCGTACGCGTCCGCTGAAGGTGGCGCTGCTGGGCTGTGGGGTTGTCGGCTCAGAGGTGGCGCGCATCATGACGACGCACGCCGCCGACCTCGCCGCCCGCATCGGTGCTCCGGTGGAGCTCGCGGGCGTGGCCGTGCGGCGGCCCTCCAGGGTGCGCGAGGGCATCGACCCGGCGCTCGTCACCACCGACGCCACCGCCCTCGTCAAACGCGGCGACCTCGATGTCGTCATCGAGGTCATCGGCGGGATCGAGCCCGCCCGTACGCTCATCACGACCGCCTTCGAGCACGGCGCCTCCGTCGTCTCCGCCAACAAGGCCCTCCTCGCCCAGGACGGCGCCGCCCTGCACGCGGCGGCCGAGGCGAACGACAAGGATCTGTACTACGAGGCCGCCGTCGCCGGTGCCATCCCGCTGATCCGGCCGCTGCGCGAGTCCCTCGCCGGCGACAAGGTCAACCGGGTGCTCGGGATCGTCAACGGGACGACGAACTTCATCCTCGACAAGATGGACTCGACCGGCGCCGGGTATCAGGAGGCGCTCGACGAGGCCACCGCCCTGGGGTACGCGGAGGCCGATCCGACTGCCGACGTCGAAGGGTTCGACGCCGCCGCCAAGGCCGCCATCCTCGCCGGGATCGCCTTCCACACGCGCGTGCGCCTCGACGACGTCTACCGCGAGGGCATGACCGAGGTGACGGCGGCCGACTTCGCCTCCGCCAAGAGGATGGGCTGCACCATCAAGCTGCTCGCCATCTGCGAGCGCTCGAAGGACGGCGCCTCCGTCACCGCGCGCGTGCATCCGGCGATGATCCCGCTGAGCCACCCGCTCGCCTCCGTGCGCGGCGCCTACAACGCCGTGTTCGTCGAGTCGGACGCCTCGGGGCAGCTGATGTTCTACGGTCCCGGCGCCGGCGGCGCGCCCACCGCCTCCGCCGTGCTCGGCGACCTCGTCGCCGTCTGCCGCAACCGGCTCAGCGGCTCCACCGGGCCCGGCGAGTCGGCGTACGCCGCGCTGCCGGTCTCGCCCATGGGCGATGTCGTCACGCGTTACCACATCAGCCTCGACGTCGCCGACAAACCGGGCGTTCTCGCCCAGGTGGCCACGGTGTTCGCCGAGCACGGGGTGTCGATCGATACCGTTCGGCAGCAGGGACGACAGGACGGTGGCGGTGAGGCCTCCCTCGTCGTCGTCACCCATATTGCGTCCGACGCCTCCCTGACCGGGACCGTCGAGGCGCTGCGCAAGCTCGACACCGTGCGGGGTGTCGCCAGCATCATGCGGGTTGAAGGAGAGTAACCAGCAATGACCCACCAGTGGCGCGGAATCATCGAGGAGTACCGGGACCGGCTGCCGGTATCCGACACCACGCCGGTCGTGACGCTCCGCGAGGGCGGCACGCCCCTCGTGCCCGCGCAGGTGCTCTCCGAGCGCACGGGCTGCGAGGTCCACCTGAAGGTGGAGGGCGCGAACCCCACCGGGTCCTTCAAGGACCGCGGCATGACCATGGCCATCAGCAAGGCCAAGGAGGAGGGGGCGAAGGCCGTCATCTGTGCCTCCACGGGCAACACCTCTGCCTCCGCGGCCGCCTACGCGGTGCGCGCCGGGATGGTCTCCGCGGTGCTCGTGCCGCAGGGCAAGATCGCGCTCGGCAAGATGGGCCAGGCCCTCGTCCACGGCGCGAAGATCCTCCAGGTCGACGGCAACTTCGACGACTGCCTCACGCTCGCCCGCGCCCTGAGCGAGAACTACCCTGTGGCGCTGGTCAATTCGGTCAACCCGGTGCGCATCCAGGGGCAGAAGACGGCCGCCTTCGAGATCGTGGACATGCTGGGCGACGCCCCGGACATACACGTCCTGCCGGTCGGCAACGCGGGCAACATCACCGCGTACTGGAAGGGGTACACGGAGTACGCCGCGGACGGCGTCGCCTCCAAGACCCCCCGGATGTGGGGCTTCCAGGCCTCCGGCAGCGCCCCGATCGTGCGCGGCGAGATCGTCAAGGACCCGTCGACCATCGCCACCGCGATCCGCATCGGCAACCCCGCCTCCTGGGAGTACGCACTGGCGGCGAGAGATGAGTCGGGCGGCTTCATCGACGAGGTGACGGACCGTGAAATCCTGCGCGCCTACCGGCTGTTGGCCGCGCAGGAGGGCGTCTTCGTGGAGCCCGCGTCCGCCGCGTCCGTGGCCGGTCTGCTGAAGGCGGCCGAGCAGGGCAAGGTCGACCCGGGGCAGCGGATCGTGTGCACGGTCACCGGCAACGGCCTGAAGGACCCCGACTGGGCCGTCGCGGGCGCCCCGCAGCCGGTCACCGTCCCGGTCGACGCCGCGACGGCCGCCGAGCGGCTCGGCCTCGCCTGAGGGCCTGTGGATCCCGGCTCGGCCTCGCCCGAGAATCCGCGGAGACCTGAGGATCCGCGAAGACCTGAGGATCCGCGGAGACCTGAGGATCCGCGGAGACCCGAGGATCCGCGGAGACCCGAGGATCCGCAGAGACCCGCTCCGGATCCGCCGGAGAACCCGCCCGCACCGGGCAACCCGGCGGCTCCCCGCGGCGTCTGAACCTGGGGACTCCCTGGGAAGGGGGCACAAGGGGCCCACGACACGCATCGTGCGCCTCCTGTGCGCCCTATGTCGCCACAGAACCTTCCTTCGATAGGCTGTAGTCAACCCGCCCACTGCATATGCCCCGCATATGGCAGGATGCCGCGCCGTCTGCGCGGCCGGAGGGCCTTCACGTACCTATCGAATGTCATTCGACCATCACGCAGCTCAAGGAGAGTCATCGAGCGATGGCCGGTCCAGCTTTCCGCGCCGCCGCCGTCCGGGTGCGCGTCCCCGCCACCAGCGCCAACCTCGGCCCGGGCTTCGACGCCCTCGGCCTCGCGCTGGGGCTGTACGACGACGTGGTCGTCCGGGTGGCCGACTCCGGGCTGCACATCGACATCGCGGGGGAGGGCAGCGAGACGCTGCCGCGTGACGAGAGCCATCTCCTCGCACGCTCCCTGCGCACCGCCTTCGACCTGCTCGGCGGCCAGCCGCGCGGCCTCGAGATCGTGTGCGCGAACCGCATTCCGCACGGCCGCGGCCTGGGCTCTTCCTCCGCCGCCATCTGCGCGGGCATCGTCGCCGCCCGGGCGGTGACCATAGGCGGCGAGGCCAAGCTCGACGACACCGCGTTGCTCGAGCTGGCCACCGAGATCGAGGGGCACCCCGACAACGTGGCGGCCTGTCTGCTCGGCGGCTTCACGCTCTCCTGGATGGAGGCCGGCGCCGCGCGGGCGATCAGGATGGAGCCCAAGGATTCCATCGTTCCGGTGGTTTTCGTGCCCGGAAAACCGGTACTGACCGAAACCGCGCGCGGCCTGCTGCCGCGTTCCGTGCCGCATGTCGACGCCGCCGTCAACGCGGGCCGCGCCGCCCTGCTCGTCGAGGCCCTGACCAGGCGCCCCGAGCTGCTGCTGCCCGCCACCGAGGACCGTCTCCACCAGGAGTACCGCGCCCCCGCGATGCCGGAGAGCGCCGCGCTGGTGGAGCGGCTGCGGGCGGACGGGATCCCCGCGGTGATCTCCGGCGCCGGGCCCACCGTCATGGCGCTGACCGACCCGGGAACCGCGGACAAGGTGGAACAGCTGGCGGGGGCCGGCTGGGCCGCCAACCGGCTGAGCCTGGATGCCCAGGGAGCGAGCGTCCTGCCGCTCGCCAACCCCGGTGATATCTAAAAGCGTCCGGTTGCCGGATTTGGAGAGGGGGAATGTTTGTTGGATCCGGTAGTGTTAATCTCAAGTCTGCACCCGACCCCACCATGGCGAGGTGCTTCGTGTCCCCGTCCGGGACAGACATTCTTCCGGGATCCTCCCAAGCCACTCCGTGTTCCGTGCGTCGTACCTGGGCAGCACCTCGTACGCGGGCACTGAGCGGGCCGCTGGGCACGCTCCGGAATTGGTGCTCCCACGCCACGTGACACTGGGTGTCACGGCTCGTGGAAGCGCCATCACCAGAAATTTCCTCCGCCGCTTAGGCGGACCACCGCCCCGGCTTGGTTCACAGAGACAGAACCGAAGCCGGACAGCACAAACGGTCGCCGAGCCAGACAGGCCGACGTCCGCTCCAGGGAAGGACCCTTCGTGAGCGACACCACCGATCTGATGGGCGCACGTGTCGAGGAGACCGCTGCCGCGCCCGCCACGGACGCCTCCGCGCCTGCCACCGGTGCCGGCTCCCGGCGGCGCCGCGGTACCGGCCTCGAGGGCATGGTGCTGGCCGAGCTGCAGCAGGTCGCATCCGGCCTCGGCATCAGGGGCACCGCGCGTATGCGCAAGAGCCAGCTGATCGAGGTCATCAAGGAGGCGCAGGCGGGAGGCGGCGCCGCCCCGGCCGCCAAGGCCGACGCCCCCGCCGAGGCCAAGCCGAAGCGCCGGGCCACCTCCAAGGCCCGTACGGGCGATGAGGCCGCCGAGAAGAAGGCCGCCAAGGCCGCCGAGGCGCCCGCCGAGAAGGCCGTGGCCCAGCAGCAGATCGAGATTCCCGGCCAGCCTGCCGGGGACACCGCCCGTGGCGGCGAGGCCGAGCGTGGTGGGGACGACGCCCCGACCGAGCGCCGCCGTCGCCGTGCCACCGCCGAGGCGGGTGCCCCGGCGAGCAACGGCACCGAGACGATCGCCGCCGAGGCGAAGAGCGAGCCCAAGGCCGAGACGCCCGCCCAGCAGGCTCAGCCGCAGGGCGACGCCGCCAAGGGTGACGCCGGTGACGGCGACGGCCGTGGCCGCCGCGACCGCCGCGAGCGCGGCCGGGACCGCGACCGCGGCGACCGCCGTGGTGGCAAGGGCGACGACCAGCAGCAGGGCCAGGGCGGCGGCCGTCAGGACCGACAGGACCGTCAGGACCGCCAGCAGCAGGGGCAGCAGCAGGGCGGCGGCCGTCAGGACCGCAACGCCGGTCCGCAGGACGACGACGACTTCGACGGCGGTCGCCGGGGCCGTCGCGGCCGCTACCGTGACCGCCGTGGCCGTCGTGGCCGCGACGAGATCGCCGAGCCGCAGGTGGCCGAGGACGACGTCCTGATCCCCGTCGCGGGCATCCTGGACATCCTCGACAACTACGCCTTCATCCGTACGTCGGGCTACCTGCCGGGTCCGAACGACGTGTACGTCTCCCTCGCCCAGGTCCGCAAGAACGGCCTGCGCAAGGGCGACCACGTCACCGGCGCGGTCCGTCAGCCCAAGGAAGGCGAGCGGCGCGAGAAGTTCAACGCGCTGGTCCGTCTGGACTCCGTCAACGGCATGGCGCCCGAACACGGCCGTGGCCGCCCGGAGTTCAACAAGCTGACCCCGCTCTACCCGCAGGACCGCCTCCGCCTGGAGACGGACCCGGGCGTGCTGACCACCCGCATCATCGACCTCGTGTCGCCGATCGGTAAGGGCCAGCGCGGTCTGATCGTGGCCCCGCCGAAGACCGGCAAGACCATGATCATGCAGGCGATCGCCAACGCGATCACGCACAACAACCCCGAGTGCCACCTGATGGTCGTCCTCGTCGACGAGCGTCCGGAAGAGGTCACCGACATGCAGCGGTCGGTCAAGGGCGAGGTCATCTCCTCGACCTTCGACCGCCCGGCCGAGGACCACACCACGGTCGCCGAGCTCGCCATCGAGCGCGCCAAGCGTCTGGTGGAGCTGGGCCACGACGTGGTCGTGCTGCTCGACTCGATCACGCGTCTGGGCCGTGCGTACAACCTGGCCGCGCCGGCCTCCGGCCGCATCCTGTCCGGTGGTGTCGACTCGACCGCCCTGTACCCGCCGAAGCGCTTCTTCGGTGCGGCCCGCAACATCGAGGACGGCGGTTCGCTGACCATCCTCGCCACCGCCCTGGTGGACACCGGGTCCCGCATGGACGAGGTGATCTTCGAGGAGTTCAAGGGCACCGGCAACGCGGAGCTCAAGCTCGACCGGAAGCTCGCCGACAAGCGCATCTTCCCGGCGGTGGACGTCGACGCGTCCGGCACCCGTAAGGAAGAGATCCTGCTCGCCAGCGACGAGCTCGCCATCGTCTGGAAGCTGCGCCGGGTGCTGCACGCGCTCGACCAGCAGCAGGCGGTCGAGCTGCTGCTCGACAAGATGAAGCAGACGAAGTCGAACGCCGAGTTCCTGATGCAGATCCAGAAGACGACGCCGACCCCCGGCAACGGAGACTGAGGCAGGGCCTCGCTCAGGGCCTCGCCAGGCGTTTTTCCGGGCCGCCCCCCGTCACACGAGTGACGGGGGGCGGCCTTTTGGCGCTGTGTAGGAAGGGACGCATCATGCGTCCCTTCCACCTCTTGCCTCCCTGGGGACTCCCTTGAGCACAGCCACGCCCGGCAGCGGCCGGCACAGACGCCGGATACGCATCGTCCTTCCCCTCGCCGCCGCCGGTGTGGCCGCGGCCGTCACCGCCGCGGTGATGACCTCGTCCGCCGGTGCGGCCACCACTCCGCCGACACCGACGGTCAAGCCGGCCATCAGCTCGCCGTCGCTCGGTGAGCTGGAGAAGCGGGTCGCGGGAGCCCTCGCCGGTGACGACACCCCGGGGCAGACGACGAACAAGTCGTCCCTGAGCGCGAGCACGAACACCGCCACCGCCGACCCGAAGATCATCGGCGGCACCGACACCACCGTCACCTCGGCGCCGTGGATGGCCCAGCTCTGGTACTACGACGACAAGGGCACCACCGACAAGACCGACGACCTCGGCTTCTTCTGCGGCGGCGCCGTCGTCGCGCCGACGAAGATCCTCACCGCCGCGCACTGCGCCAAGGGCTACGACTGGCACACCCACGGCACCGTCATCACGGGCACCTCCCAGCTGGCCACCACCGACGACGCGGGCAACACCGACCTGCACGGCGGGACCGCCACCGGCGTCTGGCGGCAGTGGAACCACCCGTCGTACAGCGCGGCCACCATCGACAACGACCTCGCCGTGCTCACCCTGCCGGTCGCGATCAAGGCCACGCCGATCCGGATGACGACCTCCGGCGACACCACCTCGTACGCCGCCGGCACCAACGCCAAGCTGTACGGCTGGGGCCGCACCAGCTCCACCAGCCAGGACATCTCCGACACGCTGAAGACGGCGACGCTGCCCATCCAGTCGGACAGCACCTGTGCCGGCGCCTACGGCACGGACTTCGTCAAGGGCCACATGGTCTGCGCGGGCAAGCCCGCCACCGGCAGCGACACCGGCACCACCGCCTCCTGCAACGGCGACTCCGGCGGCCCGCTGATCGTGAACAACCGGATCGTGGGCGTGGTCTCCTGGGGCGTGAAGGACTGCGTCGCGAAGGGCTCCTACAGCGTCTTCACCAAGGCCAGCACGTACGTCGGCGCCGCCTACCCGCGCATCGACGACACCAACCTCAGCGGTGACCACAAGGCCGACCTGTGGGTGCGCGAGTCCTCCACCAAGACCGGCTACGAGAAGGACTCCACGGGCAGCGCGTTCGGCGCCCGCCAGTCCTGGGGCGGCTGGAGCGGCGTCAACGTCGTCCTCCAGACCGACCTCGACCGTGACGGCTACCAGGACCTGATCGTGCGCGACAGCACCACCGGCGCCGTCTTCTGGTCCCACTACGTGGTCTCCAGCGGATCCTGGTCCACGCAGCAGATCTTCGACAACTGGAAGACCCGCACCCGCGTCATCGCCCCCGGCGACCTCACCGGCGACTACCTGCCCGACCTGCTGTCCGTCGACTCCGGCGGCACGATGTGGCTCTACCCGGGCAAGGGCAACGGCAGCTTCGCCGCCCGCGTGGAGGTCGGCACGGGCTGGAACCAGTACAACTCGGTACGCGGCCACGGCGACTTCAACGGCGACGGCAAGGCCGACCTGCTCGCACGCCAGAGCAGCACGGGCGACGTGTACCTGTACAAGGGCACCGGCAAGTCGGGCACCGGGGCGTTCTCCACCCGGGTCAAGGTCCGCACGTGGAGCAGTACGACGTACAACGCCTTCGACGCGATCGGTGACGTGAACGGCGACGGCAAGGCGGACTTCCTGGCCCGCACGCCCGGCGGCACGCTGTACCTGTACAAGGGCACCGGCAAGGCGACCAGCGAGATCTTTGCCACACGTGTCTCGGTCGGTACCGGTTTCGACAAGTACGACATCTTCGGCTGAACCCGCAGGTGAGCGGGTGGTGTCCCGCTCGCCCGGCTACGGACTGTGCCCACCGTCGTGCGCGGTGGGCACAGTCCGTTGTGCAACCCTTTGCCGAGTTTCCCCGTCTGACCAGGCGGAGCGACGATGGTGCGGTAAGGGTCGAAAGACCAGGCCTGTCCCTGAAAACAGGGGGTAACCGACCGGACGAGAATTCGAGGAGCACATGTCTGCCGAGAGCACGCCGGAGCCCGCGATAACCGAGCCCGGCACGAAGGGCCGCCGAGCCAAGGGGCGCCGCCGCAAGGCCCCCGGCAAGCGCCACAAAGCGCTGCTGATCACCGCCTGGACCGCGGGCGGTGTGCTGGTGCTGGGCGGCACGGGCATCGGCTACGTGTACTTCAAGCTCAACGGCAACATCAAGAGCGTCGACATCAACCAGGCGCTCGGCACGGACCGGCCCGCCAAGGCCGACAACGGCTCCGAGAACATCCTGGTCCTCGGCTCGGACACCCGCTCCGGCTCCAACAAGAAGCTCGGCGGCGGCACCGACGACGGCAGCGCCCGCTCCGACACGGCGATGATCGTGCACGTCTACAAGGGCCACAAGAAGGCCGCCGTGGTCTCCATGCCCCGCGACACCCTCATCGACCGCCCCGAGTGCACCGACACCAAGGGCGCCACCCACCCCGCGGCCAAGGGGGTCATGTTCAACGAGTCGTACTCCACCGGCGGTGCCGCCTGCACCGTCAAGACCGTGGAGACCCTCACCGGCCTGCGCATGGACCACTACCTCGAGGTCGACTTCGCCGGCTTCCAGAAGCTCATCGACGAGCTCGGCGGCGTCCCGGTGACCACCACCAAGAACATCAAGGACCCGCAGAGCCACCTGGACCTCAAGGCCGGCGCGCACCAGCTCACCGGTCAGCAGGCCCTCGGCCTGGTCCGCACCCGGCACGGCGTCGGCGACGGCTCCGACCTCGGCCGCATCCAGCTCCAGCAGGCCTTCGTCAAGGCCCTGGTCGACCAGGTCAAGCACATCGGCGTCTTCACCAACCCGAAGAAGCTGCTCGACCTCGCCGACACCGCGACCAAGGCCGTCACGGCCGACTCCGACCTGGGCTCGGTGAACTCCCTGTCGGACTTCGCCGACGGCCTCAAGGGCATCAGCTCCTCGCACATGCACATGGTCACGATGCCGGTCCAGTACGACCCCGCGAACCCCAACCGCGTCATCGTCCAGCAGACCAAGGCCAAGCAGGTGTGGACGGCCCTCAAGAACGACCAGCCCATCCCGGCGAGCGCCGTGAAGGGCACGGCGACGGGCGAGGCCAAGGGCGTCGTGACGTCCTCGTAGGGGGACCGCACCCCCGGGGAATAGAAAACGCGAACCCCCGGTTTTGGGGGATGGCCCCAGTCCTGGCAGACTGGTACGTCGGCCCCGGTTCACGCCGCCGCACCCCGCGGAAGCGACCCGGTGCCCTCCCGAAACCTAGGAGACACCTTGAAGCGCGACATCCACCCCGCATACGTCGAGACGCAGGTCAGCTGCACCTGCGGGGCGTCGTTCACCACCCGTAGCACCATCGAGTCCGGCACCATCCGGGCCGAGGTCTGCTCCGAGTGCCACCCGTTCTACACGGGCAAGCAGAAGATCCTCGACACCGGTGGCCGTGTGGCCCGCTTCGAGGCCCGCTTCGGCAAGGCTGCCGCCGGCTCCAAGAAGTAGCGAGCCCCAATCCGCCGGTCCACGGCCGCGTCCCCTCCCCGGAGGGCGCCGCGCCGGGACCGGCGTTTTTGGTCGCCCGCCAGCCCTCACCCCGCAGTATCAGGAGCCCAAGATGTTCGAGGCCGTCGAGGAACTCGTCGCCGAGCACGCCGACCTGGAGACGAAGCTCGCCGATCCGTCGGTCCACGCCGACCAGGCCAACGCGCGCAGGCTGAACAAGCGCTACGCCGAGCTCACCCCGATCGTCGCCACGTACCGCTCCTGGAAGCAGACCGGCGACGACATCGACACCGCGCGCGAATTCGCCGCCGACGACCCGGACTTCGTGGCCGAGGTCAAGGAGCTGGAGAAGCAGCGCGAGGAACTCACCGAGAAGCTGCGCCTGCTGCTCGTCCCGCGCGACCCGAGTGACGACAAGGACGTCATTCTGGAGATCAAGGCGGGCGCGGGCGGCGACGAGTCCGCCCTGTTCGCCGGTGACCTGCTGCGCATGTACCTGCGCTACGCGGAGCGCGTCGGCTGGAAGACCGAGATCATCGACGCCACCGAGTCCGAACTCGGCGGCTACAAGGACGTCCAGGTCGCGGTGAAGACCAAGGGCGGCCAGGGTGCCACCGAGCCAGGCCAGGGCGTGTGGGCCCGGCTGAAGTACGAGGGCGGTGTGCACCGCGTGCAGCGGGTGCCCGCGACCGAGTCCCAGGGCCGTATCCACACCTCCGCCGCCGGTGTCCTCGTCACCCCCGAGGCCGAGGAGGTGGACGTGGAGATCAACCCCAACGACCTCCGCATCGACGTCTACCGCTCCTCCGGACCGGGCGGCCAGTCCGTGAACACCACCGACTCCGCGGTGCGCATCACGCACCTGCCGACCGGAGTCGTCGCCTCCTGCCAGAACGAGAAGAGCCAGCTTCAGAACAAGGAGCAGGCACTGCGTATCCTGCGCTCCAGGCTGCTCGCCGCGGCGCAGGAGGAGGCGGAGAGGGAGGCCGCCGACGCCCGTCGCAGCCAGGTCCGCACCGTCGACCGCTCCGAGAAGATCCGCACCTACAACTTCCCGGAGAACCGCATCTCGGACCACCGTGTCGGCTTCAAGGCGTACAACCTGGACCAGGTACTGGACGGCGACCTCGACTCGGTGATCCAGGCCTGCGTCGACGCGGACTCGGCGGCGAAGCTCGCGGCCGCGTAAGGCACGTTACGCAGGTCACGCACGTGACGAAGTACTGAACACCGGAGGACGAGCGTGCAGCAAGATTTTGGGGGGCGACCCCCAAGCCCCCGCAGCGTGCTGCTCGCGGAGGTGGCGCAGGCCACCCAGCGGCTCGCCGACGCCGGCGTGCCCTCGCCGCGCAACGACGCGGAGGAACTCGCCGCGTTCGTGCACGGGGTGAAGAGAAGCCAGCTGCACTCGGTGAAGGACTCCGACTTCGACGCCCGCTACTGGGAGGTCATCGCCCGGCGCGAGCAGCGCGAGCCGCTCCAGCACATCACCGGGCGGGCCTACTTCCGGTACCTGGAACTCCAGGTCGGGCCGGGCGTGTTCGTACCCCGGCCCGAGACCGAGTCCGTGGTCGGCTGGGCCATAGACGCGGTACGCGCCATGGACGTGGTCGGGCCGTGCATCGTCGATCTGTGCACCGGATCCGGCGCCATCGCGCTCGCCCTCGCCCAGGAGGTCCCGCGCTCCCGCGTGCACGCCGTGGAGCTCTCCGAGGAGGCGCTCCAGTGGACCCGCAAGAACGTGGAGGGGTCCAGGGTCGACCTGCGCCAGGGTAACGCCCTGGACGCCTTCCACGACCTCGACGGCCAGGTCGACCTGGTCATCTCCAACCCGCCCTACATTCCGCTCACCGAATGGGAGTACGTCGCCCCCGAGGCCCGCGACTACGACCCCGAACTGGCGTTGTTCTCCGGGGAGGACGGCCTCGACCTCATCCGCGGACTGGAACGCACCGCGCACCGGCTGCTGCGGCCCGGCGGTGTCGTCGTCATCGAGCACGCCGACACGCAGGGCGGACAGGTGCCGTGGATCTTCACCGAGGAGCGGGGCTGGGCCGACGCGGCCGACCACCCGGACCTCAACAACCGTCCCCGGTTCGCGACCGCGCGCAAGGCGCTGCCGTGACCACCACGACCCACCACCACCAGCACCACGTGTACGAGGAGGCCCGCTAGACATGGCACGGCGATACGACACCAATGACGCGACCGACCGCGCGACCGGTCTGCGCGAGGCCGCGTCCGCCGTCCGCCGGGGCGAACTCGTGGTGCTGCCCACCGACACCGTGTACGGCATCGGCGCCGACGCGTTCTCCTCGCAGGCGGTGGCCGACCTGCTCGACGCCAAGGGCCGGGGCCGCAACATGCCCACCCCTGTGCTGATCGGCTCCCCGAACACGCTCCACGGTCTCGTCACCGACTTCTCCGAGCTGGCCTGGGAGCTGGTCGACGCGTTCTGGCCGGGGGCCCTCACGCTGGTCGCCAGGCACCAGCCGTCCCTCCAGTGGGACCTGGGGGACACCCGTGGCACGGTGGCCGTGCGCATGCCGCTGCACCCGGTCGCGATCGAGCTGCTGACGGACGTCGGTCCGATGGCCGTGTCGTCGGCGAACCTCACGGGCCACCCGGCGCCGGAGAACTGCGACGCCGCGCAGGAGATGCTGGGCGACTCCGTCTCCGTCTACCTCGACGGCGGGGCGACCCCCGGCAACGTGCCGTCGTCCATCGTCGACGTCACCGGCGAGGTGCCGCTGCTGCTGCGCGAGGGCGCGATCTCACCGGACGAGCTGCGGAAGGTCGTACCCGACCTCGAGGTGGCGAATTGACGGCCCCTGACGCGGGGCGTGGCATAGGCGGCGGTGGATACAACGCGGAAGAGACGACGACGTTCGGGTTTCCGCGCGACACCTTCCGCATCCTCCACGTCAGCACCGGCAACGTGTGCCGCTCGCCGATCACCGAGCGGCTGACCCGCCATTTCGTGGCGGAGCGGCTCGGCGTACTGGGCGGCGGGCTGATCGTGGAGAGCGCGGGCACCTGGGGTCATGAGGGCGCGCCGATGGAGGCCAACGCGGAGGCGGTCCTGGCCGACTTCGGCGCGGATGCCTCCGGCTTCGTCGGGCGGGAGCTGCTGGACGAGCACGTGATCATGGCGGACCTGGTGCTGACCGCTACGCGGGACCACCGGGCGCAGGTGATCTCCATGGGGCACTCTGCGGGCCTGCGCACCTTCACCCTGAAGGAGTTCACCCGCCTGGTGCGGGCCATAGACCCGGCGACGCTGCCTCCGCTGGAGTACGGGCTGGTCGCGCGTGCGCGGGCGCTGGTCCGGGCGGCGGCGGCGCTGCGGGGGTGGCTGCTGGCCCCGACCGCGGAGGCGGACGAGGTGTACGACCCGTACGGCGCGCCCCTGCCCTTCTTCCGCTCGATCGGCGACGAGATACACGAGGCGCTGGACCCGGTGGTGACGGCGCTGACGGGGGTACCGGCGCGGGCGTAGCACCCGCAGGGGGTCCGCCCCCGCCGCCCCTACCCATTCCCGTCCCCAGGGGCTCCGCCCCTTCGACCCCGCCGGGGGCTCCGCCCCCTGAACCCCCGCGGGGCTCCGCCCCTGCACCCCGCCGGGGCTGCGCCCCAGAACCCCTGCGGGGCTGCGCCTCAGAACCCCTGCGGGGCTGCGCCTCAGAACCCCTGCGGGGCTGCGCCCCAGAACCCCTGCGGGGCTGCGCCCCAGAACCCCTGCGGAGCTGCGCCCCAGAACCCCTGCGGGGCTGCGCCCCCGAAGCCCTGCCGGGGCTGCGCCCCCGAGGCTGGCGGGGCTGCACCCCCGAACCCTTGCGGGGCTGCGCCCTCGCACCCCGCTGGGGATGCCCCTGAGTCCGGCGGGGCTGTGCTCCCGAACCTCCGCGGGGCTCCGCCCCTGCACCCCTGCGGGGCTGCGTCCCCGCACCCCGCTGGGGATGCCCCTGAGTCCGGCGGGGCTACGCCCCCGAAGCCTTGCGGGGCTCGCCCCTGCACCCCGTCAGCGGTTGTGCGCCCTGAACCCTGCTGGGGCTGCGCCCCTACGACCTTGATGAGGCTCCGCCCCCTGAACCCCGCCGGGGCTCCGCTCCTGCGCTCCGTGCCGGGCTCCGCCCTTTCGACCTCGCCAGGGGGCTGCGCCCCTGAACGCCGGCGGGTCAGCCCCACCCCCCGAGGCTCCCCCGGCCAGGGGCCACGCTGCGCAGGGTGTTCGTGCCGGGCCTACATTGGAGTGACGTCACCGTCGACCGTCCGGAGTGTGTCATGTCGGTCACCCATACCATCGAGGCCGATGTCCTGCGGCGGCAGGATCCGGAGCTGGCCGGGATACTGCTGGGTGAGGTGGAGCGGCAGGCGACGTCGTTGCAGTTGATCGCGGCGGAGAACTTCACGTCACCGGCGGTGCTGGCCGCGCTGGGCTCGCCGTTGGCGAACAAGTACGCGGAGGGGTATCCGGGCGCCCGGCACCACGGCGGCTGCGAGATCGTCGACGTCGCGGAGCGCCTCGCGGTCGACCGGGCCAAGCGGCTGTTCGGGGCCGAGCACGCGAACGTACAGGCCCACTCGGGGTCGTCCGCCGTGCTGGCCGCCTACGCCGCCCTGCTGCGGCCCGGCGACACCGTCCTCGCCCTGGGGCTGACCCACGGCGGGCATCTCACCCATGGCTCGCCCCACAACTTCTCCGGCCGCTGGTTCGACTTCGTCGGATACGGGGTGGACGCGGAGACCGGGCTCATCGACCACGACCAGGTGCGGGCCCTGGCCCGCGCGCACCGGCCCAAGGCGATCGTGTGCGGGTCGATCGCCTACCCGCGCCACATCGACTACGCCTTCTTCCGCGAGGTCGCCGACGAGGCCGGCGCCTATCTGATCGCCGATGCCGCGCATCCGATAGGGCTGGTCGCGGGCCGGGCGGCGCCCAGCCCGGTGCCGTACGCGGACATCGTGTGCGCCACCACCCACAAGGTGCTGCGCGGTCCCCGCGGCGGGATGATTCTTTGCGGCAGCGAGCTGGCCGAGCGCGTCGACCGTGCTGTGTTTCCTTTCACCCAGGGCGGCGCGCAGATGCACACCATCGCCGCGAAGGCCGTGGCGTTCGGCGAGGCCTCGACACCGGCGTTCACCGCGTACGCCCACCAGGTGGTCGCCAACGCGCGCAGCCTCGCCGCCGGGCTGGCCGCCGAGGGGCTGGCCGTCACCACCGGCGGCACCGACACCCACCTGATCACCGCCGACCCGGCCCCGCTGGGCGTCGACGGACGCACCGCCCGCGGCCGGCTCGCCGCCGCCGGGATCGTCCTGGACTGCTGCGCGCTGCCGCACGGCGACGCCCGCGGCCTGCGCCTGGGCACGGCCGCCGTGACCACGCAGGGCATGGGGGAGCGGGAGATGGCGCGGATCTCGGCGCTGCTCGCCGGCGTGCTGCGCGGTGCGACACAGCTCACGGCGGCGCGGGACGAGGTGCGGGAACTGACCGGCGGATTCCCGCCGTATCCGGGCCGTATTCCGGCTGAGCGCGGGTAGCCGCACCCTCGTGGACGCCGACGTGCGCCCGAGCACACAGCCTTACGTGCAACCATCGTCGCTACCCGGCAGTCCCCACAGATATGCGTACGTCGCTAGGGTGTGGGGCTGAGATGGCCAGCGAGACCTGTGGGGAAGCCCGTGCGTGAATACCTGCTGACGCTCTGCATCACGGCCGCGGTGACGTATCTGCTGACAGGGCCGGTACGGAAGTTCGCGATCGTGGCCGGGGCGATGCCGGAGATCAGGGCCCGTGACGTGCACCGGGAACCCACTCCGCGGCTCGGCGGTATCGCCATGTTCTTCGGCCTGTGCGCGGGCCTGCTGGTCGCGGACCACCTCACGAACCTCAGTGAGGCGTTCACGAAGTCCAACGAGCCGCGCGCCCTGCTCTCCGGGGCGGCCCTGATCTGGCTGATCGGTGTCCTGGACGACAAGTTCGAGATCGACGCCCTGATCAAGCTGGGCGGTCAGATGATCGCCGCCGGTGTGATGGTCATGCAGGGTCTGACGATCCTGTGGCTGCCCATCCCGAGCGTCGGCAACGTGGCGCTCACCCAGTGGCAGGGCACGCTGCTGACGGTGGCGCTGGTCGTCATCACCATCAACGCGGTCAACTTCGTCGACGGCCTCGACGGCCTCGCCTCCGGCATGGTGTGCATCGCCGCCGCCGCGTTCTTCCTGTACGCCTACCGGATCTGGTACTCGTACGGCATCGAGGCCGCCGCCCCGGCCACGCTGTTCTCGGCGATCCTGATGGGCATGTGCCTGGGCTTCCTGCCGCACAACATGCACCCGGCGCGGATCTTCATGGGCGACTCCGGCTCGATGCTGATCGGCCTGGTGCTGGCGGCGGGCGCGATCTCCATCACCGGGCAGGTCGACCCGGACGCGCTGAACCTGTACGCGGGATCCGAGAAGGCGGCCGTGCACCAGACGGTGCCGGTCTACATCCCGCTGCTGCTGCCGCTGACGATCATCGCCGTGCCGGCCGCCGACCTGGTCCTGGCCATCGTGCGCCGCACCTGGCGCGGTCAGTCGCCGTTCGCCGCCGACCGCGGGCACCTGCACCACCGGCTGCTGGAGATCGGCCACTCGCACAGCAGGGCCGTGCTGATCATGTACTTCTGGTCGGCGCTGATCGGCTTCGGCGCGCTGGCCTACTCGGTGAACTCCGCGTCGATGTGGATCGTGCTCGGTGTGGTGTTCCTCAGCGCGATCGGCCTCGTGCTGCTCCTGCTGCCGCGGTTCACCCCGCGCACCCCGCGCTGGGCCGAGCACTTCGTGCCGCCGCGGTACCGGCGCCGCAGCGCGGCGGCGGAGACGACGTACGAGCACGCGCAGGCCGTCGAACACGGCGAGGAGGAGGCCGCGGCGCACCCCGCTCCGGTCGGCGCCGCGGTGTCCCGGGCCAACGGATCGACCGCCCTCGGCGCCCGCTCGCGGCCCCGCGTCGGCGGCGGCTCAAGGTAAGAATCTGACGAGAGCATTGCCAAGTCGTGGGGGAGCAAAGCCCCCTAATACCAGACAAGACACCCTGGTTTTTGCACAGACGCGCACTGTCACTCTCATGTGTGACAGCGAGCACACCCTAGAGGTAAAGACCTCATCAAATAGTTTGTGATACGGTTCACGAGAACCCCGGATAGAGCCGAAGGACCGCGATGCGACGGTCCCTTGGCGTGAGGTCTCCAACACTCAGTCCGGGACTACGCTCGTCCATGACGACACCCTGCCCCCTGTGAAAGCGGAGTTGCCGCCATGCCGTCCAATGACGCCCGGATGCTGGCCCAGGCCGCCGTACCCACGGCTGCCGTCGGCGTGATCGCCGCCGTCGTGAGCGGCGTGGTCGCGGGCGGCAAGGGTGCGATCGGAGCGGCCGTCGCGACGGTGATCGTGGTCCTCTTCATGGGGATCGGGCTCTATGTGCTCCAGCGCACCGCCAAAGCGCTTCCGCAGCTGTTCCAGATGATGGGCCTGATGCTCTACGCGGCCCAGTTGCTGCTGCTCTTCATCTTCCTCTCCATCTTCAAGAACACGACGCTGTTCAGCCCCCGGGCCTTCGCCATCGTGCTGGTGGCCGGCACCCTCACGTGGATCGCCGCCCAGACGCGGGCTCACATGAAGGCCAAGATCCTCTATGTCGAGCCCGACTCGAATGCCTCCGCGAAGGGTGACAAGCCCGAGAAGTCGGGGCACTCGTCGTGAGAGGTAGGCCCGGGATAAAGACACACGAGAGATCCTGCTATCGTCCGGTGCCAACTGCGGCATCGCGGGCGCGGGCATCCGAGCTGACGCCTGCTCAATCGCGAGGCGAGATGCCCCCCAGCCGCCCCCACATCCGTAACACCAGTCCCGTGCCGAACCGCGGCTCCGCGCCGCGCCGACACAACGAGGTTGCCGTACCTATGCGCCACGATGAAGGAGCCCGCGGTGAGTGCTGACCCGACGCAGACGCTCGCTTTCGACACGAGCTGTCACCTGTTCGACGGGTGCGGCTTCCCGGCTCCGGGCCTGCACTCGTTCCTGTTCAAGCCGCTCTGGGGCGACGCGGACAGCAACTTGTACTTCAACAAGACGATGCTGCTGGCGCTGCTCGGGTCGATCATCATCGTCGGCTTCTTCTGGGCCGCCTTCGCTCGCCCGAAGATCGTCCCGGGCAAGCTCCAGCTGGTCGCCGAGGCCGGCTACGACTTCGTGCGGCGCGGTGTCGTCTACGAGACCATCGGCAAGAAGGAGGGTGAGAAGTACGTTCCGTTCGTCGTCTCGCTGTTCTTCTTCGTCTGGATGATGAACCTCTGGTCGATCATCCCGATCGCGGCCTTCCCGGTCACGGCGATCATCTCGTACCCCGCCGTCCTGGCCGGCCTCGTCTACATCACCTGGGTCTCGCTGACCTTCAAGCGGCAGGGTTTCGTCGGTGCCTTCAAGAACTTCACCGGCTACGACAAGACGCTCGGCGGAGTGCTCCCGCTGTCGATGACCATCGAGTTCTTCTCGAACCTGCTGGTCCGGCCCTTCACGCACGCCGTGCGACTCTTCGCGAACATGTTCGCCGGTCACACGCTGCTGCTGCTCTTCACGATCGCCAGCTGGTACATGCTGAACGGCATCGGCATCGCCTACTCCGGTGTCTCGTTCGTGATGGTCATCGTGATGACCGCCTTCGAACTCTTCATCCAGGCTGTCCAGGCGTACGTCTTCGTACTGCTGACCTGCAGCTACATCCAGGGCGCGCTCGCCGAGCACCACTGAGCACCCCGACCTCCCACCCAGAGACATCCGGTGGCCAACCCCCACCGGTACTTGAAAGAGAAGGAAGAACCGGCATGTCCGCTCTTGCGCAGGCCACCCTCGCCGCCACCCAGATCAAGGGCAACCTCGGCTCGATCGGTTACGGCCTCGCCGCGATCGGCCCGGGCGTCGGCGTCGGCATCATCTTCGGTAACGGCACGCAGGCTCTCGCCCGCCAGCCCGAGGCGGCCGGCCTCATCCGTGCCAACCAGATCCTCGGCTTCGCCTTCTGTGAGGCGCTCGCCCTGATCGGTCTGGTCATGCCGTTCGTCTACCCGACCTCCTGACCCGACCGTCGCGCACCCATAGACGAAAGGCACTGATATGAGCCCCCTGGTTCTGCTGGCGGCGGAGGAGGCCGAAAACCCCCTCATCCCGCCGATCCCAGAGCTCGTCATCGGCCTGATCGCCTTCGTCATCGTCTTCGGCTTCCTCGCCAAGAAGCTCCTTCCGAACATCAACAAGGTTCTGGAGCAGCGCCGCGAGGCGATCGAGGGCGGTATCGAGAAGGCCGAGGCCGCGCAGACCGAGGCCCACAGCGTCCTCGAGCAGTACAAGGCCCAGCTCGCCGAGGCCCGGCACGAGGCCGCGCGCCTGCGCCAGGAGGCTCAGGAGCAGGGCGCCACGCTCATCGCCGAGATGCGCGCGGAAGGCCAGCGGCAGCGTGAGGAAATCATCACCGCCGGTCACGCGCAGATCGAGGCCGACCGCAAGGCCGCCGCGTCCGCGCTCCGCCAGGACGTCGGCAAGCTCGCCACCGAACTGGCCGGCAAGCTCGTCGGCGAGTCCCTCGAGGACCACGCCCGCCAGAGCCGTGTGATCGACCGCTTCCTCGACGAGCTCGAGGAGAAGGCCGAGGCCACGCGATGAACGGAGCGAGCCGCGAGGCACTGGCAGCCGCACGTGAGCGGCTCGACGCGCTGACGGACGCCACGTCCGTGGACGCGACGCAGCTCGCCGACGAGCTGGCGGCCGTCACCGCGCTGCTCGACCGCGAGGTGTCGCTGCGTCGGGTCCTCACCGATCCGGCGCAGCCCGGCGAGGCCAAGGCCACGCTCGTCCAGCGCCTGATCGGCGGCCAGGTCAGCGGTGACACCGCCGACCTGGTGTCCGGCCTGACGCGCTCCCGCTGGTCGCAGCCCCGCGACCTGGTGGACGCGCTGGAGGAGCTGGCGAACGTCGCCGACCTCACCGCCGCGCAGCAGGCGGGCACGCTCGACGACGTCGAGGACGAGCTGTTCCGGTTCGGCCGGATCGTCTCCTCGAACAACGAGCTGCGCGCCGCGCTGACCGACCGCAAGGCCACCGCCTCCGCCAAGGTCGAGCTGCTGCACCGGCTGCTCGGCGGCCGGGCCAAGGTGACCACCGAGCGTCTGGTGACGCGCCTTGTGACCGCGCCGCGGGGACGTAGCCTGGAGGCGGGACTCGAGTCCCTGTCCAGGCTCGCCGCCGAGCGGCGGGACCGGGCGGTCGCCGTCGTCACCTCGGCGGTGCCGCTGAGCGACACGCAGAAGCAGCGCCTCGGCGCCGCTCTCGCGAAGCTCTACGGCCGCCGGATGCACCTCAACCTGGACGTCGACCCCGAGGTCGTCGGCGGGATCCGGGTGCAGGTCGGTGACGAGGTCATCAACGGCTCCCTCGCGGACCGGCTGGAAGACGCCGCCCGCCGCATGGCGAGCTAGCCGCAACTCAACACGCAAGACGTACACGACGGCCCTGGTTGGGCCGTGCAGAGGATTCACCTCTTATTGGGGGGAGTCCCCCAACCCCCAAGTGAAACTTCGGGCCCAACAAGGAGAGCAGGGAACCCAGATGGCGGAGCTCACGATCCGGCCGGAGGAGATCCGGGACGCGCTGGAGAACTTCGTCCAGTCGTACAAGCCGGACGCGGCCTCGCGCGAGGAGGTCGGTACGGTCACCCTTGCCGGCGACGGCATCGCGAAGGTCGAGGGTCTCCCCTCGGCCATGGCCAACGAACTGCTGAAGTTCGAGGACGGCACCCTCGGCCTCGCGCTGAACCTGGAAGAGCGCGAGATCGGCGCCATCGTCCTCGGTGAGTTCAGCGGCATCGAGGAGGGTCAGCCGGTGCACCGCACCGGTGAGGTCCTCTCCGTCGCGGTCGGCGAGGGCTACCTCGGCCGCGTCGTCGACCCGCTCGGCAACCCGATCGACGGTCTCGGCGAGATCGAGACGTCCGGCCGCCGCGCCCTGGAGCTTCAGGCTCCGGGCGTCATGGCCCGTAAGTCGGTGCACGAGCCGATGGAGACCGGCTACAAGGCCGTCGACGCGATGACCCCGATCGGCCGTGGCCAGCGTCAGCTGATCATCGGTGACCGCCAGACCGGCAAGACCGCCCTGGCCGTCGACACGATCATCAACCAGCGCGACAACTGGCGCTCGGGCGACCCGAAGAAGCAGGTCCGCTGCGTCTACGTCGCCATCGGCCAGAAGGGCTCGACCATCGCCTCCGTGCGTGGCGCCCTCGAAGAGGCCGGCGCGCTGGAGTACACGACCATCGTCGCCGCCCCGGCGTCCGACCCGGCCGGCTTCAAGTACCTGGCGCCGTACACCGGTTCGGCCATCGGCCAGCAGTGGATGTACGACGGCAAGCACGTCCTCATCATCTTCGACGACCTCTCGAAGCAGGCCGACGCCTACCGCGCCGTCTCCCTGCTGCTGCGCCGCCCGCCGGGCCGTGAGGCCTACCCGGGTGACGTCTTCTACCTGCACTCCCGTCTGCTGGAGCGCTGCGCCAAGCTCTCCGACGACATGGGTGCCGGCTCGATGACCGGTCTGCCGATCGTCGAGACCAAGGCCAACGACGTCTCGGCGTTCATCCCGACCAACGTCATCTCCATCACCGACGGCCAGTGCTTCCTGGAGTCGGACCTGTTCAACGCCGGTCAGCGTCCCGCGCTGAACGTCGGTATCTCCGTCTCCCGAGTCGGCGGTTCCGCGCAGCACAAGGCGATGCGGCAGGTCTCCGGGCGTCTCCGTCTGGACCTCGCCCAGTACCGTGAGCTGGAGGCGTTCGCCGCCTTCGGTTCCGACCTGGACGCCGCGTCGAAGTCGCAGCTGGAGCGCGGTTCGCGTCTGGTCGAGCTGCTCAAGCAGGCTCAGTACCAGCCGATGGCCACCGAGGACCAGGTCGTCTCCATCTGGGCCGGCACCAACGGCAAGATGGACGAGGTACCGGTCGGCGACATCCGCCGCTTCGAGAAGGAGCTGCTGGAGTACCTGCACCGCAAGGAGCAGGGCCTCATGACCTCCATCAAGGAGGGCGCCAAGATGTCGAACGACACCATCCAGGCGATCGACGACGCCGTGGCCGAGTTCAAGAAGCAGTTCGAGACCTCGGACGGCAAGCTTCTCGGCGAGGACACCCCGGCCGCCGCGGCCAAGTGACGTAAGGAAGGGACCTGACTCATGGGAGCCCAGCTCCGGGTCTACAAGCGTCGCATCCGATCCGTCACCGCGACCAAGAAGATCACCAAGGCGATGGAGATGATCGCCGCCTCGCGTGTCGTCAAGGCGCAGCGCAAGGTGCGGGCCTCCGCGCCGTACGCGACCGAGCTCACCCGCGCGGTCACGGCGGTCGGTACCGGGTCGAACACCAAGCACCCGCTGACCACCGAGGCGGAGACGCCGACGCGTGCCGCGGTGCTGCTCCTGACGAGCGACCGCGGTCTGGCCGGTGCCTTCAACTCCAACGCCATCAAGGCCGCCGAGCAGCTGACGGCGCGCCTCGAGGCGGAGGGCAAGGAGGTCGACACCTACATCGTCGGCCGCCGCGGTCTGTCCCACTACAACTTCCGCGAGCGCAAGGTCGTGGAGTCGTGGTCGGGCTTCACCGACGAGCCCTCGTACGCGGACGCCAAGAAGGTCGCGGCGCCGCTGATCGAGGCCATCGAGACGGAGACGGCGGACGGCGGGGTGGATGAACTCCACATCGTCTACACCGAGTTCGTGTCGATGATGACGCAGACTGCGCTCGACGCCCGGCTGCTTCCGCTGCGCCTCGAAGAGGTGGCCGCGGAGAAGCCCCAGGGCGAGATCCTTCCGCTGTACGACTTCGAGCCCTCGGCGGAGGACGTCCTCGACGCCCTGCTGCCGCGCTACGTCGAGAGCCGGATCTACAACGCGCTCCTGCAGTCGGCGGCTTCCAAGCACGCCGCCACACGGCGCGCGATGAAGTCGGCCACCGACAACGCGGGCGAGCTGATCAACACGCTCTCCCGTCTTGCCAATGCGGCCCGCCAGGCCGAAATCACCCAGGAAATCAGCGAGATCGTCGGTGGCGCCAGCGCCCTGGCCGACGCGACCGCGGGGAGTGACCGCTAATGACCACCACTGTTGAGACCGCGACGGCCACGGGCCGCGTCGCCCGGGTCATCGGCCCGGTCGTCGACGTGGAGTTCCCCGTCGACGCGATGCCGGACATCTACAACGCCCTTCACGTCGAGGTGGCCGACCCGGCCAACGCCGGCGAGAAGAAGACGCTGACCCTGGAGGTCGCCCAGCACCTGGGTGACGGCCTGGTCCGCACGATCTCCATGCAGCCCACCGACGGTCTGGTCCGCCAGGCCCCGGTCGTCGACACCGGCGACGGCATCACCGTCCCGGTCGGCGACTTCACCAAGGGCAAGGTGTTCAACACCCTCGGTGAGGTGCTGAACGTCGACGAGCAGTACGAGGGCGAGCGCTGGTCCATCCACCGCAAGGCCCCCAACTTCGACGAGCTCGAGTCGAAGACCGAGATGTTCGAGACCGGCGTCAAGGTCATCGACCTTCTCACCCCGTACGTCAAGGGTGGAAAGATCGGTCTGTTCGGTGGTGCCGGTGTCGGCAAGACGGTGCTCATCCAGGAGATGATCTACCGCGTCGCCAACAACCACGACGGTGTCTCCGTGTTCGCCGGTGTCGGCGAGCGCACGCGTGAGGGCAACGACCTCATCGAGGAGATGGCGGACTCGGGCGTCATCGACAAGACCGCCCTGGTCTTCGGCCAGATGGACGAGCCCCCGGGCACCCGTCTGCGCGTCGCGCTGGCCGGCCTCACCATGGCCGAGTACTTCCGTGACGTCCAGAAGCAGGACGTGCTGTTCTTCATCGACAACATCTTCCGCTTCACGCAGGCCGGCTCCGAGGTCTCCACGCTGCTCGGCCGTATGCCGTCCGCGGTGGGTTACCAGCCGAACCTGGCCGACGAGATGGGTCTCCTCCAGGAGCGCATCACCTCGACCCGTGGTCACTCGATCACCTCGATGCAGGCGATCTACGTCCCCGCGGACGACCTGACCGACCCGGCCCCGGCCACCACCTTCGCCCACCTCGACGCGACGACGGTTCTCTCCCGTCCGATCTCGGAGAAGGGCATCTACCCGGCCGTGGACCCGCTGGACTCCACGTCCCGGATCCTGGACCCGCGCTACATCGCGGCGGACCACTACAACACCGCCATGCGCGTCAAGACGGTCCTCCAGAAGTACAAGGACCTCCAGGACATCATCGCGATCCTCGGTATCGACGAGCTGGGCGAGGAGGACAAGCTCGTCGTCCACCGTGCCCGTCGTGTGGAGCGCTTCCTGTCCCAGAACACCCACGTCGCCAAGCAGTTCACCGGCGTCGACGGTTCGGACGTGCCGCTGGAGGAGTCGATCGCCGCGTTCAACGCGATCATCGACGGTGAGTACGACCACTTCCCGGAGCAGGCGTTCTTCCTGTGCGGTGGCATCGAGGACCTCAAGGCCAACGCCAAGGAGCTGGGCGTCTCCTGAACTCGGCATGAGTTCGGCTGAGGGGGCGGGCGCGTCCCGCCCCCTCACCCACGCCTACTAGAATTGACCCCAACACCCGGCACCTCTGCCGGGTGGTGACCCGAGGAGCCACATTGGCTGCTGAGCTGCACGTCGCGCTGGTCGCGGCCGACCGAGAGGTCTGGTCCGGCGAGGCCACCCTGGTCGTCGCGCGCACCACCTCCGGCGACATCGGCGTCATGCCCGGTCACCAGCCGCTGCTCGGTGTGCTGGAGTCGGGCCCGGTGACCATCCGTACGAGTGATGGTGGAACGGTCGTCGCCGCGGTGCACGGCGGTTTCATCTCGTTCGCGGACAACAAGCTGTCGCTGCTGGCCGAGATCGCCGAGCTTTCGGACGAGATCGATGTCCAGCGCGTGGAGCGCGAGCTCGAGCGGGCGAAGGCCGAAGGCGACGCCACCGCCGAGCGTCGGGCGGACGTCCGCCTGCGCGCCGCGACGGCGCGCTGAACTGGAGGCCCCTCCCAGGCCCTTTAGGCTCTGGGAGAGCGCGCGATGACGCACCTCAGCCGCGGCTGGGACCGGAGCGATCCGGTGCCGGCCGCGGCTGAGGTGAATCAGGGTCTTTTTTCCGTTCCGTTACCTAGGAGACGAGGAGGTCGGTGCCGATGGTCCTCGCTCTGACTGTGTGCGGGATCGTGGTCGTACTCGTGGTGGTGGGACTGTTCCTGTTCGGCCTGCGCCGCAGGCTGATCCAGCGCTCCGGCGGCACCTTCGACTGCTCCCTGCGCTGGGACGTGCCGGAGAAACCCGACACCGGCGGCAAGGGCTGGAGCTACGGCGTCGCCCGCTACAACGGCGACCGCATCGAGTGGTACCGCGTCTTCTCCTACGCCCTCCGCCCGCGCCGCATCCTGGAGCGGGCGCAGATCGAGGTGGCCGGCCGTCGCCTTCCCGAGGGCGAGGAGGAGCTGGCCCTGCTCTCCGACGCCGTCGTCCTCGCCTGTACGCACCGGGGCACGCGCCTGGAACTCGCCATGAGCGAGGACGCGCTGACCGGTTTCCTCGCGTGGCTGGAGGCAGCCCCGCCCGGACAGCGAGTGAATGTGGCGTAGCCACGTTCACTCTCCCCCAGACGAAGTGACGTCCGGAGGAGAGTGAACGTCGCTTGGGCTGCGGCTTACGACAGTCCGCTGTTGATGGCGCTCACCAGCTCGCCGCTCGCGGTGTCACCGCTGAACTCCCAGAAGAACGCACCGCCCAGCCCCTGGTTCTTGGCCCACGACATCTTGGTGCCGATGGTGGCGGGGGTGTCGTAGGACCACCAGTTGCTGCCGCAGTGGGCGTAGGCCGTGCCCGCGACGGTGCCGGTGGCCGGGCAGGACGTCTTGAGCACCTTGTAGTCCTCGATGCCCTGTTCGTACGTGCCCGCCGCCGGGCCCGTGGCCGTGCCGCCCGGGGCGTCCTGGGTGACGCCGGTCCAGCCGCGGCCGTAGAAGCCGATGCCGATCAGCAGCTTGCTCGCGGGCACGCCCTTGGCCTTGTACTTGGCGATCGCGTCGGCCGTGGTGAAGCCGGCCTTCGGGATGCCGCTGTACGAGGTGAGCGGGGAGTGCGGGGCGGTGGGGCCCTGCGCGTCCCAGGCGCCGAAGAAGTCGTACGTCATCACGTTGTACCAGTCGACGGAGCTCGCGGCGCCGGCGTAGTCGGCCGCGTCGATCTTGCCGCCGGAGGAGCCGTCGGCCGTGACCGCCGCGGTGACCAGGTTCTTCGAGCCGAACTTGGCGCGCAGCGCGGCCATCACGTTCTTGTAGGCGGCGGCACCGCTGGTGTCGCAGCTCAGCCCGCAGGCGTTCGGGTACTCCCAGTCGATGTCGATGCCGTCGAACACGTCGGCCCAGCGCGGGTCCTCGACCAGGTCGTAACAGGACTGCGCGAAGGCCGCCGGGTCCTTGGCCGCCTCGCCGAAGCCGCCGGACCAGGTCCAGCCGCCGAAGGACCACAGCACCTTGATGTTCGGGTACTTGGCCTTCAGCTCACGCAGCTGGTTGAAGTTGCCGCGCAGCGGCTGGTCCCAGGTGTCGGCGACGCCACTGACGGACTGGTCGGCGGTGAAGGCCTTGTCGTAGTCGGCGTAGGAGTCGCCGATCGCGCACTTGCCGCCGGTGACGTTGCCGAAGGCGTAGTTGATGTGCGTGATCTTGGACGCCGATCCGGAGGTCACCAGATTCTTGACGTTGTAGTTGCGCCCGTAGATGCCCCACTCGGTGAAGTACCCGAGCCTGACCTTGGAGCCGGTGGTCGGGGGAGTGGTGGTGCCCCCGGTGGTGTGCACGGCGGCCGCGCCGCTGACCGGGCCGGTCTGGTCGGCGGTGTCGCGGGCCTGGACGGTGTAGGAGTAGTCGGTGCCGGCGCTCAGGCCGGTGTCGGTGTACGAGGTGGTGGTCACGGTGGCGACCTTCGCCCCGTCCCGCAGGACGTCGTAGTTCTTGACGCCCTTGTCGTCGGTGGCCGCGCTCCAGCTGAGCTTCACCGAGGTGTCGGTGATGCCCGAGGCGGTCGGCGTGCCGGGCGCGGAGGGTGCCGCGTCGCCGGGGACCGTCGTGCCGTCGCAGCTGTCGCCGTTCAGCTTGCAGTTGGACGGCGAGCCGGAGCCCGCGCCGTTGAAGCCGAAGGAGACGGAGGCGCCGGGGGCGAGGCTGCCGTTGTAGGACTTGTTCTTGGCGGTCCAGTGGGTGCCCAAGGACGTGACGTCCGCGTCCCAGGCCGAGGTGACCGACGTGCCGGAGGGGAAGTCCCACTCGACGGTCCAGGAGCTGATGGCCGCGGTGCCGGTGTTCTTCACCGTCCACTTGCCCTCGAAGCCCGTGCCCCAGTCCGACGCCTTGGCGTAGGTGGCGGTCGCGGTCGTGGCGGCCTGGGCGGGACCCGCCAGGCCGACCAGCCCGGCCACGGGGAGCAACAGGGTCGCGAACCCTGCCGCGGCTCTGTGTACGAAGCGCATGCTGCGCCTCCTCTGTGGGGATGTCAGGGGCATGACTGAGCCTTCATGCCCACGGTGCCGCGAGAATAGAAAGGTCTGGACCACCGGTCAATAGGTCTGGACCACTTGGCCTCGGGTTGCGCTAGATCCCCAACTCCTGAGCCAGCACGGCTGCTTGCACCCGGCTGCGCAGCTCCAGCTTGCCCAGCAGACGGCTGACGTGGGTCTTCACCGTCCCCTCGGCCAGCTCCAGCCGCTCCGCGATCTGGGCGTTCGACAATCCCTCGCCGACGCACGCCAGCACCTCGCGCTCACGGCGCGTCAACGCCTGGAGGACCGCCGGGTCGACGGACGGCGCCCGCACCGGCCGGGCGGCGAACTCGGCGATCAGCCGCCGGGTGACCGCCGGGGCCACGATCCCCTCGCCGCGCGCCACGGTCCGCACGGCCTCCAGCAGATCCCTCGCCTCCGCGTTCTTCAGCAGGAAGCCGGCCGCACCGGCCCGCAGCGCCCCGAAGACGTACTCGTCGAGGTCGAAGGTGGTCAGCACGAGCACGTCCGCGAGCCGCTCCGCGACCACCTCCCGGGTCGCCGACACCCCGTCCAGCCGGGGCATCTGCACGTCCATCAGCACCAGGTCCGGCCTGAGCTCCCGGGCCAGCGCCACCGCCCGCAGGCCGTCCGCCGCCTCCCCGACCACCTCGATGTCGGGCGCGCTGCCCAGGATGAGCACCAGCCCGGACCGGACGGCCGACTGGTCCTCGGCGACCAGGACACGGATCACTCGGGGTCTCCTTCGGTCACGGGGAGGGCGGCCCGTACGGTCCACAGCGCGCCGTCGGGCCCGGCGTCGAAGCTGCCGCCCAGCAGCGCGGCACGCTCCCGCATACCGGTGAGACCGGCGCCGGAGCCGGGGGCACGGGGTTCGTCGGCGTCGGCGTACGGGCTGCTCACCCGGACCCGCAGGGCGCCGTCGGCCTGCTTCAGCACCACGTGGACGCGACCGCGCGCGGCATGCTTCAGGGCGTTGGTCAGCGACTCCTGCACGATCCGGTAGGCGGCGAGACCGACCGGGACGGGCACCCGGCCGGGGTCGGCGTCGAGCCGGACGTCGAGGCCGTTCGCGCGGGCGCCGTCCACCAGGGCGGCGAGACCGTCGAGGGTCGGGGTCGCGGCCGGCGCGTCGTCCGGCTCGCGGAGGATGCCGATCAGCCGCCGCATCTCGGCGAGCCCGTCCACGCTGTTCTCACGGATGACGGACAGGGCCCGCTTCGAGGTGCCGGGTTCGTCGATGGACAGCGCGGCCGTGGAGTGGATGGCGATCGCCGACAGATGGCCCGCGACCAGGTCGTGCAGCTCCCGCGCCATCCGCGCCCGCTCGGCGGTGACCGCCTGGACCCGGTCCATCTCGGCGAGCAGCGCGGTCTGCTCGGCACGCAGCCGGGCGGCCTCGGCGGCGTCGCGATGGTTGCGCACGACCCAGCCGGTCGCGGCGGGGGCGAGCGCCACGACTCCGACGCCCACGCCGATCAGCAGGCCTTGCGGATCGCGCCACAGCGCGGCCGGCACCACCCCGCCGATCACCGTGAGCAGACCGGTGATCCATGGGATGCGGCGGGCGGCGGCGGGGCTGCCGTACAGGACGGCCGCGTACATCAGGTCCGTGTACAGCACGATGGTGACGATGCTGCCCAGGGTGAGCGTGTCCACGACCAGCGCCGCCGTGCCGACCAGCAGACCGGCCCGGGGCCGGGTGCGGCGCAGGGGCTCGCACGCGGCGGTCACGACCAGCGGCACCAGGGCCGCCCAGCGCTGCGGCCACAGCACCAGGTCGTCCGAGGGCACGCGCGGAGAGATGCCCAGCGTCCACAGCAGCAGCCCCCCGAGCAGCCCGCCCACGGCGATGAGCACGTCGTCGCGGTGCGGACGGGGGAGCGGTACGGGCATGGCCCCATCCAACACGGGGCCGGTGCCGCCCGCGTGCTCCTCCGGAAGGGTCTCGGGCTGCATCTTTCGATTACCGCGGATTCGTCACCGGTGACGACGATCCGCGCGGCCGTCGGGGCGAGCCTGGTGGGGTGAGCGAAGGGAGCGAGCCGTGATCGTCGGACTGGTCGTCGCCTGCGAGGTGGCCTTCTGGGTACTGCTGGCCGCGGGGCTGGTGTTCCGGTACGTCTTCCGGATGCCCCGCGTGGGCCTCGCGCTGCTGCTGTGCGAGCCGCTCCTGGAGGTCGTGCTGTTCGTCGTCACGGCGATCGACCTGAGGAACGGCGCCGAGCCCGACTGGCGGCACGGCCTCGCCGCCGTGTACATCGGCTTCACCGTCGGCCTCGGTCACTCCACGATCAAGTGGGCGGACGCCCGGGCCGCCCACCGCTTCGCGGGCGGTCCGCCTCCCGTCCGGCCCCCGAAGTACGGCGCGGCCCGCGCCGTCCACGAATGGAGGGTCGCGGGCCGCTGGATCCTCGCGGCGCTGGTCGCCATGGCCCTGCTACAGGCCGCGGTCTGGTACGTCGGCGGCGCCGGCGAGACCGGCTCCCTACGGGAGTGGCAGCAGCGCATGCTGTGGCTGATCGGCATCAACGTGGTCATCGCCGGCAGCTACACGCTGTTCCCCAAGCGCGACCGCTAACGCTCACCGCCCGGTACCCACAGCACGTCGCCGGTCTCCTTGTTCGCCGTGCGGGCCAGGATGAAGAGGAGGTCGGAGAGGCGGTTGAGGTAGGTGGCCGTGAGCGGGTTCATCACCTCGCCGTGCACCTCCAGGGCGGCCCAGGTCGAGCGCTCGGCCCTCCGCACGACCGTGCACGCCTGGTGCAGCAGGGCCGCGCCGGGCGTGCCTCCGGGCAGGATGAAGGAGCGGAGCTTCTCCAGCTGCTCGTTGAAGTGGTCGCAGTCCGCCTCCAGCCGGTCGATGTAGAACTGCTCGACCCGCAGCGGCGGGAACTCGGGATCCTCCACCACCGGCGTCGACAGGTCCGCACCCACGTCGAACAGATCGTTCTGGACGCGGGTGAGGACCTTGGCGATCTCCTCGTCGAGTCCGCCCAGCGCGATCGCCGTGCCGATCACCGCGTTCGCCTCGTTGGCGTCCGCGTACGCCGAGATCCTGAGATCGGTCTTGGCGACCCGGCTCATGTCACCGAGGGCGGTGGTGCCCCGGTCGCCGGTCCTGGTGTAGATGCGCGTCAGATTGACCATGCCACCAGCGTAATTACGCCCCGGTGGTCCGGAAGACCCGTGTGCCCACTGTCACGGCCAGCGCGGCGAAGCCGACGGCCACCGCGGCGCCGTACAGCATGTGGGCGGACGTGTACGAGCCCACGTACGCGTCCCGCACCGCGTCCACCAGATAGCGGAACGGGACGAAGTGGGAGAGCACGTCCAGCCACGCCGGTGCCAGGGTCATGGGCAGCATCAGGCCGGACAGCAGCATGGACGGCATGGTCAGGGCGTTGATCACGGGCCCGAACTCCTGCGGGGTGCGCACCTTCATCGCCAGCGCGTACGACAGCGACCCGAGCGAGACCGTCAGCAGCGCGACGAACGCGAAGCCGATGAGGACGCCGGGCAGCGGCGCGTGCAGGCCCATGACCACCGCGGCGAGCACGAGCAGTACGGCCTGGAACACGAAGACCGTGGCGTCGCGCAGCACGCGCCCCAGGAGCAGCGCGAGCCGGCTGACCGGCGTCACCTGCATCCGCTCCACCACCCCCTGCGCGTTCTCCATGATGATCGTGAAGCCCGCGAAGGCCGCGCCGAACAGGCCGAGTTGGAGCAGCAGTCCGGGCACCAGCACCTGCCAGGAGGTGCCCCGCGCACCGAGCGGCAGGTCCGTGAGGAGCGGCCCGAAGAAGAGCAGATAGAGGAGCGGCATCAGGACGCCGAAGAGCAGCGCGAAGCGGGAACGCAGGGACTGGCGGAGGTAGCGGCCGTAGATCAGCGCGGTGTCGTGGAGAAGCATCCTGGCGGTCCTATACGGCTACGGGGGCGGTGTCGGCCGGGGAGGGCCCGCGGCCGGTGATGGCGAGGAAGGTGTCCTGGAGCGAGGCGTCGATCGAGCCGCCGTACCGGAGCTTGAGCGCGGTCGGCGTGCCCTCGGCCACGACCACGCCCCCGTCGACGACGACCAGCCGGTCGGCGAGGGCGTCCGCCTCGTCGAGGTAGTGGGTGGTGAGGAAGACCGTCGTACCGAGTTCGTCGCGCAGCCGGCGGATGAGGGCCCACAGGTCGGCGCGGCTGCCGGGGTCGAGGCCCGTGGTCGGTTCGTCGAGGAAGAGGATCTGCGGGCGGTGCGTGAGGCCCATGGCGATGTCCAGCCGCCGCCGCTGGCCGCCGGACAGGGCGCCCGCCTTGCGGTCGAGCAGTTCGGTCAGGCCGAGTTCCCGTGCCAATTCCTCGGCCCGTTCGGCTGATTGTCGTCTTGTCAGACGGTAGAGGCGGCCCTGGGTGACCAGTTCCTCGCGTACGGAGATCTGCGGGTCGACGCCGCCGGACTGCGCCACGTATCCGCACGCCCTGCGCACCCCGCCCGGGTCGGTCGCCAGGTCGCGGCCCGCGACCGTGGCCGTGCCGCCGGTGGGAGCCAGCAGGGTGGTGAGCATCCGCAGGGTGGTCGTCTTGCCGGCGCCGTTGGGGCCGAGGAAGCCGAGGATCTCGCCCTCGTGGACGGTGAGGTCGATGCCGCGTACGGCCTCGACCGTGCCGGCCTTGGTCCGGAAGGTGCGGGCCAGTCCGGCCGCGCTGATGACTGCTGTCATGGCAGCAGAAAAACAGAGTCTCTGAAATTTTGCAACGACACCAAAATTTCAGGGAGGCCAAGGAAGCTAGGATTCGGACATGGCCGAGGGACTCAGGGAGCGGAAGAAGCGGCAGACCCGGCAGTACATCTCGGATGTCGCCACGGGGCTGTTCGTCGAGCGCGGATTCGACGCGGTGACGGTCGCGGAGATCGCCGAGGCCGCCGATGTCTCCGTCAACACCGTCTACAACTACTTCCCGGCCAAGGAGGACCTCTTCCTCGACCGCTCCGCCGGCCTCATCGACCGGCTCGCCCGCTGGGTGCGCGGTCGGGGCGTGGGTGAATCCGCGGCCGGGGCCGTCCTGCGCGAACTGCGCGAGGAGGTCGAGGCGGTTTCGCCCCGGGTCGGGCTGATGCCCGGATATGCCCGCTTCATGCGGGTCATCGAGGAGGCGCCCGCGCTGCGCTCCCGGCTGTGGGGCGTCATGCAGGAGGCCCAGGCCAACCTGGAGCAGGCCCTGCGGGAGGAGACCGGTGCGGCGGACGGCGACGAGGAGCCGTACCTGATGGCCGGTCAGATCGGGTGGGTCAACAGTGCGGTCATGGCGGTCATCGGGCGCGAGATGGTCAAGGGGCGCGATCCACGCGAAGTGTCACGAGAGGTACTGGACCTCCTCGACGACATAGAGGAGTTGTTGGGAGAGAAGGTGCTCAACTACGCCGTCCGAGGCGAGGCCTGACCCCTGCCGGTGTGATGTCCGTCAATTGAGACGTGACGCGCATTACTTACCGGTCACACGGCCCCTCACGAGCGCTATGGTCCGCCGAAGAGGCAACCGTAAACAGCGTGTAAGGGGAGTCGGAGTGGCACGGAAGCTCGCCGTCATCGGGGCCGGTCTCATGGGATCCGGCATCGCCCAGGTATCCGCTCAGGCGGGCTGGGAGGTCGTCCTGCGCGACGTCACCGACGAGGCACTGGGGCGTGGCACCGACGGCATCAAGGCCTCGTACGACAAGTTCGTCAGCAAGGGCAAGCTGGAGGCGCACGACGCCGACGCCGCCCTGGCTCGCATCACCGCGACCACCGACCTGGACGCCGTCGCCGACGCGGACATCGTCGTCGAGGCCGTCTTCGAGAAGCTCGAAGTCAAGCACGACATCTTCCGCACCCTGGACAAGATCGTGCGCGACGACACCGTCCTCGCCTCCAACACCTCCGCCATCCCGATCACCAAGATCGCGGCCGTGACGGAGCGCCCGGAGCGCGTGGTCGGCGCCCACTTCTTCTCCCCGGTCCCGATGATGCAGCTGTGCGAGCTGGTGCGCGGCTACAAGACCAGCGACGAAACCCTCGCCATCGCACGGGAGTTCGCCGAGTCCGTCGGCAAGACCTGCATCGTCGTCAACCGGGACGTGGCCGGCTTCGTCACCACCCGGCTCATCTCCGCCCTCGTCGTCGAGGCGGCGAAGCTGTACGAATCGGGCGTCGCCAGCGCCGAGGACATCGACATCGCCTGCAAGCTGGGCTTCGGCCACGCCATGGGCCCGCTCGCCACGGCCGACCTCACGGGCGTCGACATCCTGCTGCACGCCACCGGCAACATCTACACCGAGTCGCAGGACGAGAAGTTCGCCCCGCCGGAGCTGATGCGCCGGATGGTGGACGCCGGTGACATCGGGCGCAAGAGCGGGCAGGGCTTCTACAAGTACTGAGCTCTACCTGGGGGATTCACTCCCGCGGGTGAATTCGGTATCGGTTCGCTCACAGACGGCAACCTCTGACCGCTGAACGCCGTCAGAGGTTGCATCACCAGACATCACCGAGCACGAGACGCACTCACGGGGAGCGCATATGTACATCAGGGGCGACCACGCCGAGCTGGTCGTCGGGGGCCGCCTCGACGTCCGCAGCGCGGCGGACGCCCGTACGGTCCTCCACTCGGCCGTCGACGACGGAGTCGGCGACCTGGTGCTCGACCTGTCCGAGCTGGACTCCTGGGACGCCACCGGACTCGGGGTGATCATGGGTGCCCACCGGCGGGCCGGCCGCTGCGGCCGCCGCCTGGTGCTGCGCGGCGTACCGCCGCAGATGCAGCGCCTGCTGGTGGCCACCCGGCTGCACCGGATCCTGGCGATCGAGGGCGGCATCGGCGTGGAGTCGCTGCCCCGGGTGTGACACCCGCGTGGGACGCCGCGACCGGGTGTGAAACGGGCGACGAGGGAGACCCGGGCGGAGCTGCCGAACCGCACGTCACGTGCAATCCTCACGAGACTGTGACGTCGCGCACCGCGCGCCACCCCGGACTGTCGTAGATACTGTGCGAAGGTTTAGGGTTCGGTCGCCCGCTGCCTCGCAACCCTCGAGCGGGCCCGGACCAGAAGCGACAGCGCGGTGTGCAGCAGGCCGGGAGGGGCCGGACACGGGCACACGACGCTTTTGGGGGGCTAACACCTATGGACCCGATCAACCGGGGACCCGAGGACCACGGCCATGACACAGCCGGCTCCGCGCCGCGTCAGCGCCCGCCCAGGGAATCCCTCACCAACGACTTCGGCCAGAGCGCGCCGGCGCTCGCCCGCACGGTGCAACTCGTCGCCGGCGACTTCCTGCTCACCGTCAACCCGGTCGACGGCAGCGAGATCGAGCCCTGCCCGCCGGGAGAACAGCCGGGCAGGCCCGCCAAGCTCACCGCCGCCGAGCGCGCCGCCACCGACCGCGCGGCCCGGGCACCCGTACCGCCCGGACCCACCCAGCCCCCGCTGCCGCTCCTGGAACGCCAGGACGAACGCGAGCGCCTGGTACGCCTGCTGGCCCGCGGCCGTTCCGTACGCCTCACCGGGCCGGCGGGCTCCGGCCGCACCGCCCTGCTCGACCTGGTCGCCGAGGACTGCTCGGACCTCGCCCCCGAAGGCGTGATCCGCCTCACCGGCTTCCACCGCACGACGGCCGACCTGCTGCACGACCTCTGCCACGCCGTCTACGACGCACCCCTGCACCGCCCCGGCCCGGACGAGTTGCTCGACCTGGTGCGCGAGATCGGCGCGGTCGTCGTCCTGGACGACATCGAGTTCGGCGGCGCCGCCCTCGACGAACTCCTCGACGCCACCCCCGAGTGCGCCTTCCTCATCTCCGCCACCCCGGACGTGCCCGCCCCGTCCGCCGACTCGGCCGTCGAGGAGGTCTTCCTCGGCGGCCTGGACCGCGCCGGGGGAGTGGAGATCCTGGAGCGCGCGGTCGGCCGCGTCCTCACCGAGGAGGAGGCCAACTGGGCCGGTGACCTCTGGTTCGAGTCCGAGGGCCTGCCCCTGCGGTTCGTCCAGGCCGGTGCCCTGCTCATGCAGCGCGACCAACTGCGGACCAGCGCGGGCGTCGTGGACGACCTCGGGGTCTTCGAGGACGTACGGCACCCGGTCGACGCCCCCTTCGACACCCCGCTCGACACCGACGCCGACGACGGCGAGGACATCCCCCTCCCGTCGCTCGGCGAGGCCGCCGCGCCCGCACGGCTGCTCGCCTCCCGGCTGAGCGCCTCCGCCCGCGCCACCCTGCGCTTCGCCGTCGCGCTCGGCGGCGAGGTCCCGCACCAGGCGCATCTGCCCGCACTGGTCGGCGACACCCACGCGGACGCGGCCCTCGGTGAACTCGCCTCCTGCGGACTGGTCACCCCGGTGGGCCCCCGCTACCGCCTCGCGGCCGGCGTGCAGACCCAGCTGGAGACCGCCGGATACGCCGGCGAGGTCACGGACGCCGCCCGCGCCGCCGCCCAGCACTACACCTGGTGGGCCGGGCACCCCTCCGTCACGCCCGAGCGGGTGTGCGCCGAGGCCGACGCGGTGCTCGCCGCGCTGACCGTCCTGGGACCGCTGACCACACCGCCCGCCGAGGGCGAGGAGAGCATCGCCGTCGAGCTCGCCCGCACCGCCGCGCCCGCCTTCGCCGCCGGACTGCACTGGAGCGCCTGGGAGCGGGCGCTGCGCGCCGGCGCCGAGGTCTCCCGGCTCGCCGGAGAGGTGACCGAACAGGCCTATTTCCACCACGAACTGGGCATCTTCGCGCTCTGTTCCGGCCAGCTCGACCGGGCCCGCGCCGAACTCGAGGCGTCCATCGGCCTGCGCGGCGCCCTCGCCGACAAGCGCGGCACCGTCGTCGGCCGCCGCGCCCTCGCCCTGGTCGCCGACCGCGCGGGCGATGTGCCCGGGTTCGCGGCGATGGCCGGCGAGGAGGTGCCCGACGCCCGCTACGAGGAGTCGGCCTCGCCCCCGGGCGGGATCCTGGCCCCGTTCCCGCAGCTCCAGCTGCCCACCGACGACACGCTGGTCACCCACCGGGTCGCGGCCACCACGCAGCTGCCCAAGGTCCACAGCGGCGGCGGCATCCGGCGGCTGGCCCGGCGCAACCTCGTCGCGGCCGGCTCGGGCGCGCTGCTCGCCGCCGTCCTCGGCACCGTGGTGACCCTCGGCATGACCTCGAACGACAACGCGGACAAACCGGCGAACAACGTGAGCGTCAACCCGTCCGCCAGCGAGGGCACCGACGAGGGCAACCTGGGCGCGGACACGCCGAAGAAGAGCAGCGGCGGCGGCAGGGGCGACACCCGCACGGCGGTCAGCCGCCCGACGGATCCCGGCCCCGACGGCACCTACGGCACGGCGGACGACCCGACGCCGACCGCGGACCCGCCCCGGCCCTCGGACGACCCGAGCGGTACGAAGGGGACGGGCGGCGGCGGTTCGCCGAGCACACCGTCGAAGCCGACGTCGTCCAAGCCGTCGACCCCGTCCTCGACGCCGACCAGGTCGACTCCGTCCTCGACGCCGACCAAGTCCTCGACACCGACGCCGACCGGGACGCCGACGACCAGTCCCACGGGCACGGCGACCTCCACCCCGTCCACGTCGGACACGGCGAGCGGCCCCGCCTCCAGCGCCCCGGCGGCGACGAGCAGTTCGGCGAGCGCCCCGGAGAGCAGCGGTACGGGCCCGGTGATGTGACACGGGTGAGGGCCGGGCCCCGTCCGGGCCCGGCCCTCACCTCCGTCCGTACGGCGGCGCGCCTCAGAACAGCCGCAGCTTGTCGTCCTCGATGCCGCGCATCGCGTCGTAGTCCAGCACCTGGCAGCCGATGCCGCGGTCCGTGGCGAGGACGCGGGCCTGCGGCTTGATCTCCTGGGCGGCGAAGATGCCGCGGACGGGGGCGAGATGCGGATCGCGGTTCAACAGCTCCAGATAGCGGGTGAGTTGCTCCACCCCGTCGATCTCGCCGCGCCGCTTGATCTCCACGGCGACGGTCTGGCCGTCGGCGTCCCGGCACAGGATGTCGACCGGGCCGATCGCGGTCATGTACTCACGCCGGATCAGCGTGTAGCCGTCGCCGAGCGTTTCGATGCGGTCGGCGAGCAGTTCCTGGAGATGCGCTTCCACGCCGTCCTTGATCAGGCCGGGGTCCACGCCGAGCTCGTGCGAGGAGTCGTGGAGGATCTCCTCCATCGTGATGATCAGTTTCTCGCCCGCCTTGTTGGTGACGGTCCAGACGCCCGGCGTCTCCTCGGAGTCGGCCGGTTCCTCCTTCAGCGTGCAGGGCGGCGACATCCAGTTGAGGGGCTTGTACGCCCGGTCGTCCGCGTGGATCGAGACGCTGCCGTCCGCCTTGACCAGGATCAGGCGGGGGGCCGTGGGGAGGTGAGCGGTGAGCCGGCCGGCGTAGTCGACCGAGCACCGGGCAATGACGAGACGCATGGTCGGCAACGCTACTCGACCCACACGGGCCCACGCGATTCGCCCTCCCGTCTCCCGCCACCGCCCTCAACCGAGGCCCTCCGGGCCGCCCCTTTTGCTTTGGAAACACGCGTTCATACCTGGCCGATTGTGGGCCTAAAGGGATCGGCACATGTACGCATTCTGCTGGTGCCGTCACCGTCCGCTGCCTACCGTAGTAAACAGGAGGTCGCGATGTGTGTACTCAGAGTGTTCGGTATCGCGAACTCCCTTACCTGTCCGGCAACCCCCGCTGTTCGGGGGTGCGAGAGGAGTACCCATGTCGCTCGACGTCTCACCGGCCCTACTCGAACAGGCCGAGCGAGGCGAGGTCGACGAAGCAGCCTTCGTCGACTGCGTCCGGACCTCCCTGCCCTACGCATGGGAGATGATCAGCTCCCTGGTGGCCCAGCTGAAGGTGGATGGCGGAGACTTCGCCGACAACCAGACGCCCCCGCCGGACGAGCAGGCACGCGGTCAGCTGCTGCGCGCGCTCGCCAGTGACGCGATACGCGGCGCGCTCCAGCGGCACTTCGGTGTGCGGCTGGCGTTCCAGAACTGCCACCGGGTGGCGGTGTTCCCGTTGGACGCCTCGGTCGACGCGCGTCTGGCCCGCTTCACCTCGGTGCGCAGTCAACTGCTGAACCAGTCCCCGGACCTCAGGGACTGCTGACGCGGAGCCCACCAGCTGCTGACGCAGTGAGCCGCTGCTTGCCGCTCCACCCGCGGGAGGTGCAATCAGTACTGGAGCGGCAAGCCCCGCACCGGGAAAGGGAGTTGCCCGGTCAACGCAGATGAGTCAGGACCTCGGCACCCAGCCTTCGTACGTTCTCCTCCGTGGCCGCCAGGTCCCCGGAGCCCTCCACGAGCAGGGCGAAGCGGGAGATGCCGGTGCGCTCCGAGGTCGCCGTGAGGCGATCGACGCACAGCCGGGGGGTGCCGACCGGGTGCAGTCCGCAGAGCAGTTCGGTGTAGGCCAGCGGGTCGCGCATCGCCCGTGCCCGGCCGTCCACCGTCACATGGGCCTCCAGGCCCTGCTTCAGCCAGCCCGGCATCGCCTTCAGCAGCGTCTCCGCCGCGTCGGTGCGCGTGTCCGCGATCTGGCAGACGCCGGCCGACACATGGGCTGCGTGGGCGATCTCCCCGGCCGGCCGCCCGGCCTCCCGCGCGTGCCGCCGCCACAGGGCGATCATCTCGGCCTTCTCCTCGTCCCCGACGTGCATCCCGAGCAGCATCGGCAGCCCGCGCTCGGCCGCCAGCCGCACGCTCGACGGGGAGGTGCAGGCGACGACGACCTCGGGACCGGGGAGGTCCGTCAGCGCCTCCGAGGGGCGCGGTACGACGGGGACCTCACGGAAGGAGAACCGTTCGCCCGAGGCCGCCACCGCCGGTTCGCGCAGCCAGCGCACCAGCAGATCGAGTGATTCCGGGAATCCGTGCTCGTAGGCGGCGAGGCCGGCGCCGAAGACCTCCAGGTCCACCCACGGGCCGCCGCGCCCCACGCCGAGCGTGAAGCGGCCGCCGCTGGTCACATGCAGCAGCGCGGCCTGTTCGCCGAGGGCGACCGGGTGCACGGTGGGCAGTACGCTGACCGCCGTGCCGACCCGGATGCGGTGGGTGCGGCCCAGCAGTAAGGCGGCCAGGGTGATCGCGGACGGGCACGTGCCGTACGGCACGAAGTGGTGCTCGGCCAGCCAGACCGCGTCGAGGCCCGCCTCCTCGGAGACCTGTGCCGAGCGGACCGCCCGGTGCAGCGCCTCTCCCTGGCCCTGCCCAGGGAACTGGGCGGCCAGCACAAAACTTCCTACGCGCATTGCTTTTTTCCTGCTTCCTTGGCTCCGACCCGGAGCTCCCCCACCCGGCATAACCGTGCGACACGTGCCGAGGACACGGCCTGGCGAAGGGATTTGCGGATTGTCTGCAGAATGGGTCGGCGGGCAGGGGGACTTGTGGGGGTTGGTTCCCTACGCGTACCCCCGTCCGTGACGCGTAGGCTGGAAACAGCCCGAGCTTCCTGTAGAGCCCCGTGAGGTGTCCCGTGTCCCCGCGTCGCAACCGTCCCAAGGGCCCCAAGGACACGGCCGCGTCCGGCCGGAGCGCCGAGGACGACCGCGCCGACCGGTACGGAGGCTGGCAGTCCACGGAGAACTGGCGGGGCGAGGAGTGGAGCGTGCGGCATGTGGCCGGGGCCAGCGCGGAGGGCAAGACCTACCGTTGTCCGGGCTGCGACCAGGTGATCTCCTCCGGCGTCCCGCACCTCGTGGCCTGGCCGGAGCACTCGGGCGTCGACGACCGCCGCCACTGGCACAAGGCGTGCTGGAACGCGAAGGACCGCCGCACCACGCGGGTGCAGCGGTCCCGTAACGCGCCGAGGTTCTGAGAACCCCCAGATCACACGTCCCGCTTCTGAAGCAGCGCGAACGCCGCGCCGAACGCGACGGCCGTCACGCCCAGCATGATCCACAGCGGGTCCCAGCCGGACGGGCCGGACTGGCTGAGGGAGTTGGAGTAGAAGACGCTCAGCTCGTTCGGGATCGAGTACTCGACCAGCTTCTCGCGCAGGTCCGACAGCGAGTCGGAGAACATGAACAGCGCGATCACCAGCGGGGCGAGCACGGCACCGATCATGATGGTGATCGCGCCCGCCGAGTGCCGGATGATCGAGCCGATCACGAGCGAGAGCAGTCCGAGCAGGGCGAGGTAGAGGCTCACGCCGACCGTGGCCTTCAGCCACTCCTCGCCGGACGGGTCCTTGGCGCCGGTGCTGCCGAGCATGGACACCTGGGTCATGGCGACGAAGGAGGCCGACGCCAGGGTGACCACGAAGGCGACGACGAAGAACACGATCGCCTTCGCCGCGAGCACCCGTCCCCGGCTCGGGCAGGCGACCATCGTGGTGCGGATCATGCCGGTGCCGTACTCCGAGGCCGTGGTCATCACGCCGAGCGTGATGAGGCACATGCTGCCCAGCAGCAGCCCGAAGAAGCCGAGGCCGAGGGGGTTCTGGCCCTCCAGGTCCGACGAGGAGGAGTTGCTCGACACCAGTGCGCCGGCGGCCAGCCCGATGCCGATCACGAGCAGCACGAACACGCCCAGCGTCCACATCGTGGAGCGCACCGACTTGATCTTCGTCCACTCGGAGGCGATCGCGTTCCCGAGGTGGGTGCGCACCACCGGGATCGGCGAGGTGTATCCGGGATACGAGGCTCCGGGCGCCGCCTGCCACTCGGGCGCGGCGGCGGCTGCCTGCGGCATCGGGGGCTGGTGGGTGCTCATCGGGCGTCCTCGGGCTTGGTCAGGTCGGCGGGGGCGGAGTCGGCGGGCTTGGACGATTCTGCGGCCGGCTGCTGCGGAGCGGGCGGGGTCGCCGGGGCGGCGGGCGCCTGCGCGGGCGGCTGGGCGTAAGGATTCGGCTGACCGGCAGCGGGAGCGCCGTACGCCCCCGCGGGTGCCGCAGGACCGCCGTACGGCCCCGTGGGGGCCCCGCCCTGCTGGGGCGGCGGCGGGGCGTACCAGCCCGGCTGGCCCTGGCCCGGGACCGGCATGGGCGGCTGGGCGCCGGGCGGCAGCGGCTGCTGGAGGCCCGCCTTCTGGTCGATGGTCGAGCGGTAGTCCACGGCGCCCTGGGTCATCCGCATGTACGCCTCTTCCAGCGAGGCCTGATGCGGGGACAGCTCCCACAGCCGTACGTCCGCCTCGTGCGCGAGGTCGCTGATGCGGGGCAGCGGCAGCCCGGTGATACGCAGCGCGCCGTCCTGCTCCGGCAGCACGTGTCCGCCGGCCTCGGTGAGCGCGGAGGTCAGCTTCTCCCGCAGCTGCGGCTCGGTGTCCGGCGTGCGGACCCGCGCGAAGTCGGCCGAGTTGGCCGAGATGAAGTCCTTCACGCTCATGTCGGCGAGCAGCTGTCCGCGGCCGATGACGATGAGGTGGTCGGCGGTCAGTGCCATCTCGCTCATCAGGTGGCTGGAGACGAACACGGTCCGTCCCTCCGCCGCCAGCGCCTTCATCAGGTTGCGGACCCAGAGGATGCCCTCGGGGTCGAGGCCGTTGACCGGCTCGTCGAACAGCAGCACCTGCGGGTCGCCGAGCAGCGCGGCCGCGATGCCGAGGCGCTGCCCCATGCCGAGGGAGAAGCCCTTCGACCGCTTCTTCGCCACTTCCTGAAGGCCGACGACCCCGAGCACCTCGTCCACCCGGCGGGCCGGGATGCCCGACAGCTGGGCCAGGCACAGCAGGTGGTTGCGGGCGTGCCGGCCGCCGTGCACGGCCTTGGCGTCGAGCAGCGCGCCGACCTGGCGGGGTGCGTTGGGCAGCTTGCGGTAGGGATAGCCGCCGATCGTCACCGTGCCCGCGGTCGGGTTGTCCAGGCCGAGGATCATCCGCATGGTGGTCGACTTGCCCGAGCCGTTGGGCCCGAGGAAGCCGGTCACTGCGCCCGGTCGCACCTGGAAGGAAAGGTTGTACACGGCGGTCTTGTCGCCGTAGCGCTTGGTCAGGCCGACAGCCTCGATCATGCTCCGCACCCATCGAAAGGATCAGGACAGCAGGGCACACGCCCCCGTAAGGGTTAGGAGGATATCCGGGCGCTGACGGTTCCGCCCAAGGGAGAGTAAAGCTACGAACGCTATGCGCCCCGCCTTCTCCGCGGCACATAGCAGGCTAACCACCCATATCCCGACAACCGCTAGGCATCCCGCTTCCGCAGCAGGACATAGCCGCCCGCCACCGCCGCGATCACCCACAGCGCCATGATCCCCAGCCCGCCCCAGGGGCCGTACGGGGTGTCGTCGCCGAGGCGGGGGACTGCCTGCGTGATGCGGTTGCCGGTGCTGGTCGGGGGGTGTCGGCCGGTCTTCTGGAGTCGTGCGCAGCGTGCGCCAGATGCAGTGGCGCTGCGGGCGCTAGGCATCCCGCTTCCGCAGCAGGACATAGCCGCCCGCCACCGCCGCGACCACCCACAGCGCCATGATCCCCAGCCCGCCCCAGGGGCCGTACGGGGTGTCGTCGCCGAGGCGGGGGACTACCTGCATGATGCGGCTGCCGGCCTGGTCGGGGAGGTAGCGGCCGATCTTCTTCGTGGCGTCGACGTTGCCGAGGATGTTGGAGATGAGGAAGAAGAACGGCATCAGGATGCCGAGCGACAGCATCGGTGAGCGCAGCATCGCGGCGACGCCCATGGAGAAGACGGTGATGAGGGTCATGTAGAGCCCGCCGCCGATCACCGCGCGCAGCACCCCGGGGTCGCCCAGCTGTGCCCGGTGGGGGCCGAGCACGGACTGCCCGAGGAAGAAGGCGGCGAAGCTGGTGGCGAAGGCGACGACCAGCGCGAGCCCGGCGGCCACCGCGATCTTGCTGAACAGGAAGGTGCCGCGCCGCGGTACGGCCGCCAGCGAGGTGCGGATCATGCCGGTGCTGTACTCGTTGGACACCACCAGCACCCCGAACACGATCAGCGCGAGCTGCCCGAGGGTCATGCCCGCGAAACTGACCAGCGTGGGGTCGTAGGAGAGCCGCTCCCGCACCGGCATCCTGTCGTACTGGCTCCTCGACAACGCCGAGATCAGCCCGCCGAGGGCGACGGTGACCACCACGGCGAGGGACAGCGTCCACACCGTGGACGCGACGGACCGGATCTTGGTCCACTCGGACCGGACGACCTCCACGGCGGCCATGACGTCACACGCCCTTCTGCCGGTCGGCGCCCCAGCCTCGCGGCACGGGCGCGGTGTCGCTGTGCGCGTGGTACTCCACCGACTCCGCCGTCAGCCTCATGAACGCCTCCTCCAAGGACGCCTGCTGCGGACTCAGCTCGTGCAGCGCGATCCGGTGCTCGGCGGCCAGCTCGCCGATGAGCTCGGCCTTCCCGCCGTCCACCTCCAGCGCCCCGCCGCCCGTCTCCACGACCGTGATCCCGGCCCCGTGCAGCACGTCCAGCAGCCGCTCCGGTTCGGGACAGCGGACCCGCACGTACGCCCGCGCGTTCCGCCGGATGAACTCGGCCATGGAGGTGTCCGCCAGCAGCCGCCCCTGCCCGATGACCACCAGATGATCGGCGGTCAGTGCCATCTCGCTCATCAGATGGCTCGAGACGAACACCGTCCGCCCCTGCGCGGCCAGCGATTTCATCAGGGTGCGGATCCAGTGGATGCCCTCCGGGTCGAGCCCGTTGACCGGCTCGTCGAACATCAGGATCCGCGGATCGCCGAGCAGCGCCCCCGCGATCCCGAGCCGCTGCCCCATCCCCAGCGAGAACCCCTTGGCCTTCTTCCGCGCCACCGAGGTCAGCCCGACCGTGTCCAGCACCTCCCGCACCCGGCTCTTCGGGACCCCGTTGCTCTGCGCGAGGCACAGCAGGTGGTTGTACGCGCTCCGGCCCCCGTGCACGGCCTTGGCGTCCAGCAGCGCCCCGATGTACGTCAGCGGGTCCTTCAGCCGGTCGTAGTGCCTGCCGTCGATCCGGACGTCCCCGGCGGTGGGATGGTCGAGCCCCAGGATCATCCGCATGGTCGTGGACTTCCCGGCCCCGTTCGGCCCGAGGAAGCCCGTGACGATGCCCGGCCGCACGGCGAAGCTCAGACCGTCCACCGCCAGCGTCTCGCCGTACCGCTTGGTCAGCCCGTCCAGCTCGATCATGCGGTCACGCTAGAACGGGACGAAGCCCCCTGCCACCGGGGGAGTGGCAGAGGGCTTCGGCTGTGTTCGGTCGCCGAGCGTCCGGGTGTTACCGGGACTGCTGGGCCGGCACCCCGCGGGAGATCGGCTCGTCCTCGGCCGGCGAACCGGCCGCGGCCACCGCGGCGCCCGTGAGCGTGGCGAGCATCTCGCGGACGTTCGTCAGCTGGGCGTTGATGCTGTCGCGGCGGTTGGTCAGCGCCGCGAGCTCGCGCTCGGATTCCGAGCGGATGCGGTCGGCCTTGGCGTTGGCGTCGGCCACGATGTCCTCGGCCTGGCGCTGGGCCGTCTCGACGGTCTGGCGGGCACGGCGCTCGGCGTCGGTGCGCAGCTTCTCCGCCTCCAGGCGCAGCTGCTCGGCGCGGTGCTCGATCTCCGCGAGGCGCTTCTCCGCCTTCTGCTGACGCGAGGCCAGGTCGCGCTCGGACTGCTCGCGGCGCTTGGCCAGGTTCGTCTCGAAGTCGGCGGCGGCCTGCGCCGCCTTGGCGCGGGTCTCCTCGAAGAGGGCGTCCGCCTCCTCGCGCTTGGACTGCGCGTCCTTCTGCGCCTCGGAGCGCAGCTGGGAGGCGTCGCTCTTGGCCTTCTCGACGATCCGGACGCCCTCGTCCTCCGCCTTCGCCTTGCGCTCCGCAGCGAACGATTCTGCGTCGTTGCGAACCTGCTGGGCCGCCGACTCCGCGAGCTCACGGTGCTGCTCGGCCGCGCGCCGGGCCTCCTCACGCAGATCCTTGGCCTCTTCCTCGGCGAGGCGGAGGATCTTCTCGACCCGCGCGCCGAGACCCGCGTACGACGGCTCCGCGTCGGTGATCTGGGCCTGGGCGTTCTGCGTCTCGAGGTGGAGCTCTTCGATGCGCTTTTCCAGAGCGGTGATGCGGGCGAGAGCGCTGTCACGGTCGGAGACGAGCTTGGAGATTCGTTCGTCCACCTGAGCGCGGTCGTATCCACGCCGCACAAGCTCGAAGCCGTAGGGGGAAGTGTCGCTCATGGGGTTCCTGTCGAATGAGACCGGTGAGGTGATAGGTCGAATCCTAGGGGCCGAAGCGGTGTGTCATCGAGCGGATACGTGTTTGATCTGGAGAATGACACCTCTTTTGAGTGGCTGACGCCCGGATGAGTTGCAAATGATCTCGCCGAGGACGGACCAAAGCGCCCAGAAGACATCGAACCAACCCTGTCCGCTAGCTGTCTGACGACTTGCCACCCGATCGAGGCGGCCCCACGGTGGCACCCGCCTTGACTCCGCCGTCCTTCCCGGACGACGGGGTCTCAAAGGACTCCAACGCCTCCAGCACGTCCTGGACACGGGAGATCTCGGCGTTGATGTCCTCGCGCCGGCGCACCAGGACCTCCAGCTCGCGCTTGCCCTCCTCGACCGTCCGCCTCGCCTCGCGGATCGCCTCGGCCTTGAGCTCCTCGGCCTCCCTGACGAGCGAGGACTTCTTCTGCTCGGCCTCCTTGAGCAGCCCCTCCGCCTTCTTCACCGCCGCGATACGGACCTTGCCCGCCTCGGAGTTGGCCTCCGAGACGATCTCCTTGGCCTTGGCCTGCGCCTTGGCGTGCTGCTCCTCGGCGGCCTTGATCAGCGCGTCGCAGCGGTCGCCGGTCGACTTCATCGTCTCGGCGGCCTCGCGGCGGGCCCGCTCGTGCAGCCCCTCGATGTCGGCCGTGATCCGGTCGCGCAGTTCCTCCGCGCGCTCCCTGATCGCGGTGGCGTCCCGGCGGGCGCCGACGAGCAGCTCGTCCGCGTCCGTGCGGGCCTTCTCCACCGTGGAGTTGCCCTCGACCCGCGCCTCGGACACCACGCGCTCGGCCTCCTGGCGAGCCACGCCCACCATCGTGTCGGCCTGCGCCTCGGCGTCCGCGGTGGTCTTCTGCGCCTGCTGCTGCGCCTCGGTCAGCAGCTTGTCGGCCTCGGCCGTGGTCTCCGTGATCAGCGTGTCGACCTGCTCGGCCGCCTCCGAACGCCGCTTGTTGGCGTCCTTGCGGGCCTCGTCCAGCGTCCGCTCGGACTCCTCGCGGGCGGCCGACACCCTCCGCTCGGCCTCCGCCTCCGCGTCCGCCTTGAGCCGCTGCGACTCGGTGCGGATCCGCTCCGCGTGCTGCTGTGCGGACCCGACCGTCTCGGCCGCCTCGGCACGCAGCCGCTCCGCGTCGCCGGAGGCGTCCGAGATGAGCTTCTCGGCCTTGGCCACCGCCTCGGCCCGTACCCGCTCGGCCTCGGTGGCCGTCTCCGACTGGAGCCGCTCCGCCTCGGCGATCGTCTCGGTCTGGAGCCGCTCGGCCTCGTTGCGCGCCTCGGTGATGAGCGTGTCCGCCTGCGTCGCCGCGTCCGAACGGATCCGGTTGGCGTCGTCCCGGGCCTCCGCACGGGCGCGCGCCGCGGACTGGTCGGCCTCGGCCAGCGCGTCCGACGCCTCCGTCCGCACCCGCTGGGCGTGCGCCGCCGCCTCCGTACGCAGCCGCTCGGCCTCGGCGATGGCCTCCGTCGTCGTCCGCTCGGCGAGCGCCCTGGCGGCCTCCGACTCGTCCTGCGCCTCGCGCCGCAGCCGGCCCGCGTCCTCGCTCGCCCGCTCCCGCTCGGCGTAGGCGTCGGCGCGGACCCGGTCCGCCTCCTCCTCGGCCTCCCGCCGGGTACGGTCCGCCGCGTGCTCCGCGGCGGAGCGCAGGCCGGTGATCTCCTCCTGCGCCTGCTCGTGCAGCCCGGCGACGGAGTCCCGCACCTGCTGGGCGTGGAGCTCGGCCGCCGACACCATCTCGGTGGCGCGCCGGTCGGCCTCCTCCACCAGCCGGACCGCCTCGGCCTGTGCGTCCTCCACGCGCCGGCGCGCGGAGGCCAGCAGCTCCTCGCTCTGCTCGCGGGCCCGCTCACGCTCCTGGTCGGCCTCGCCGCGCGCGGCACCGAGCAGTTCCTCGGCCTCGCGGCGACGGCGGGCGGCCTCCTCCTGGGCGGCTGCCAGCGTCTCGGACGCCTCCGTGGCCAGCCGCTCGGCGGCGGCCTGCGCCTCCGCCCGCACCCGGTCGGCGGTGTCCTGGGCCTCCGACTTCAGCCGCTCCGCCTCGGCCGCGGCCTCCGACCTCAGGCGTACGGCGATGGCCTCGCCCTCCGCCCGGGACGCGGACGCGTCCGACGCGGCCTCGTCACGCAGCCGCTCGGCCTCCGTCTCCGCCTGCTGCTGGAGCGTACGGATCCGCTCGGCGGCCTCCGCGCGCAGCCGCTCGGTCTCCTCGCCGGTCTCCCGGCGGATCCGCGCGGCCTCCTCGCGGGCGTCCGTCAGGGCCTGCTCGGCGGACGCGAGCCGCGCCTGAGCCTCCCCGTGCAGCCGGGCCAGCTCCTCGGCGGCCTCCGCCCGTCGGGCCTCGGCCGCCCGCTCGGCCTCGTCGCGCAGCTCGCGCGCGGCCTGCTCGGCGTTCGAGGTGATGGTCTCGGCGAGCTCCACCGCTTCCTCGCGGTTGCGCTCGGCCTCCGCGCGGGTGCGCTCCAGGGTCTCCTCGGCCTGCCGGCGCAGCGTCGTCGCCCGCTCGATGGCCTCCGTGCGGACCTTCTCGCTGTCCGTCGTGGCCTTCTGCCGGAGCTCGTCCGCGTCCGCCTTCGCCTTGGCCAGCAGCTCCTCGGCGGACCTGGCCGCCTCCTCGATCTGCGCCACGGCCTCACGCCGGGCCTCGGCGCGGATGCGCTCGCCCTCGGCGACCGCGTCGGAGCGCAGCTGCTCGGCCTCGCCGCGCAGCCGGCGGGCCTCCTCCTGGAGCTCGACCGTCTTGGCGCGGTACTCCTTGGTGTCGTCCTTCGCCGCACCCTTGAGCTGCTCGGAGATGTCGTGCGCCTCGCCGCGCAGCCGGTCCGCCTCGGCCTCGGCCTCGCGGCGGATCCGCTCGGCCTCCTCGGCCGCGGCCTTGGTGGTGTTCCGGGCTTCCTCGGCCGCCTTGTTCAGCACGTCCTCGGCGGTCTTGGCCGCCTTGGACAGCTGGGTCGCGCTCTCCTCGGCGGTGAGCGTACGGGCCTTCTCGGTGGCCTCCGCGACGATCTTCTCGGCCTCGGCGCGGGCGTCCGCGACCCGCTGCTCGGCCTCGGTCCTGGTGTTCTCGGCCTCCTTGGTGGCCTCCTCGACCAGCCGGGCGACCTGCTCCTTCGCCGTGCGCGTGCGCTGCTCGTTGGTGGACTCGGCGCTGGAGAGCGCCTTGGCCGCGGCCTCCTTGGCCTCCGTGACCAGCTTCTCGGCCTCGGTCTGCGCCTTGCGCAGGGCGTCGTCCGCCTCGGTCATGCGCTGCTCGGCGGCCCGGCTCAGCTCGCCGGCCTGGCGGCGGGCCGTGTCGGACTCCGTCGCGGTGGAGCTGCGCAGCTGCTCGGCGTGGTCGGTGGCCTCCTGCGCCTGGGTGGAGGCGGCGTTCAGCAGCCGCTCGGCGTCCGTGCGGGCGCGGCGCAGCAGCTGCTCGGCCTCCGCGCGGGCCGCCTCGGCGTCGCTCTGGAGCCGCTGCCGGGCCTCCGCGGTCAGCCGTTCGGCCTCGCTGCGGGCGGCGGCCATGGACTGCTCGGCCTCGGCGCGGGACTCGTCGAGGAGCCGGCGGGCCTGGGACTCGGTGCGGGCGCGCAGCTGCTCGGCCCACGCCACGTTCTCGTTGACGTGCGACTCGACCGTCTGGCGCCGCTCGGCGAGCTCCTGGTCCAGCTGCTGGCGGCGGGCCACGGCCTCGGCGTGCAGCTCGGCCTGGAGCCGGGCGGCCTGCTCGGCGTGCTCCTGGAGGATGCGCTGGGTCTGGGCGCGGGCCTGGCTCAGCTCCCGTTCGGCGTCCTGGCGCAGCTGATCGGCCTGGATCTGGGCATTGCGCAGCAACTGCTCGGCCTGATAGCCGAGGTCGCCGCCGGCGAAGTCGGGCCGGGACATGATGGTGCGCCGCGCCTCGTGCAACTTGGCGCGCAGCACCTCGACCTGGTAGCCGAGGTCCTCGGCGTGCTGGATCGCCTTTTCCCGCTCGGTCTTCAGCCGCTTCATCTCGGCCTCGAACCGAGAGAGGTGGTCGACGTCAGCCGCCGGCTCTCGCTCCTGGCTCTCGTAGCCCCGCACTGCGCGGTCCCATCCGTCCCCTGGTCGCGTGCCTGTTCAAACGAGCTCCGTCCATCCGCCGAACGGGGCCCCCGGGGAATGGTGTCAGATCAACGGCGGAGCATGGGCTGCTGCCCCGACGCTCGTCCCCCGAAACCCGGACCCCGGCGGTCCTGCCCTTGAACGGCAGGACCCGGTCGCCCCCAGTTTCGGGACGACCGCCCCCAACCCTACCGGCCTCTAAGTACGAGGGTCAGTGCTCAGGTGACTCAACGGGCGCGGATGTGACGAGTTCTGTCAGTACGCCATGGCAATCCTTGGGGTGCAGGAAGGTGATTCGCGACCCCATGGAGCCACGTCGTGGCTCCTCGTACAGAACGCGTACGCCCTTCCCGCGGATGTCCGCGGCGTCGCCGTCGACATCCGCCGTACCGAAGGCGATGTGGTGGACGCCCTCGCCGTTCTTCGCCAGCCACTTGCCGACCGCGGAGTCCTCGCGGGTCGGCTCCAGCAGCTGGAGGTACGAGGCGCCGCCGTCGGACGTCTCGTTGATCTTGAGCATGGCCTCGCGTACGCCCTGCTCCTCGTTGACTTCGGTGTGGAACACCTCGAAGCCGTACGTGGCCCGGTAGAACTCGACGGTCGCGTCGAGGTCGTGGCAGGCGATCCCGATGTGGTCGATTCGCGTCAGCATGGTGTTAGTGCAGCGCGCCTCGGGTGGTTACGCAACGTGCGCGCGATCACACCGACGGCCGGGTGACGGGGCGTAGTACCGGTCAGTACATTCGAAGTAAACCCTCGTTCACTCCTCAGCTTTGTGCAGCTGGAAGGGGATCCCACCTCATGTCAGCATCGAACAGCACGACCTCCGTCATCGTCGCGGGTGCACGTACCCCGATGGGACGGCTGCTCGGCTCGCTCAAGTCATTCTCCGGGGCCGATCTGGGCGGCTTCGCGATCAAGGCCGCCCTCGACCGTGCGGGGATCGGCGGCGACCAGGTGCAGTACGTGATCATGGGCCAGGTGCTCCAGGCCGGAGCGGGCCAGATCCCGGCGCGGCAGGCCGCGGTCAAGGCGGGCATCCCGATGAGCGTCCCGGCGCTCACCGTCAACAAGGTGTGCCTGTCCGGCCTCGACGCGATCGCCCTCGCGGACCAGCTGATCCGGGCCGGCGAGTTCGACATCGTCGTCGCGGGCGGCCAGGAGTCCATGACCAACGCCCCCCACCTGCTGCCCAAGTCCCGGGAGGGCTTCAAGTACGGCGCCGTCGAGATGCTCGACGCCATGGCGTACGACGGCCTGACCGACTCCTTCGAGGGCATCGCCATGGGCGAGTCCACGGAGAAGCACAACACGCGCCTCGGCATCAAGCGCCCCGAGCAGGACGAGATCGCCGCCCTGTCCCACCAGCGGGCCGCCGCAGCGCAGAAGAACGGCGTCTTCGAGGCCGAGATCACCCCGGTCGAGATCCCGCAGCGCAAGGGCGAGCCGGTCGTCTTCAGCAAGGACGAGGGCATCCGCGGCGACACCACGGCGGAGTCCCTGGGCAAGCTGCGCCCGGCCTTCTCCAAGGACGGCACGATCACCGCGGGCTCCGCCTCGCAGATCTCCGACGGTGCCGCGGCCGTGGTCGTCATGAGCAAGGCCAAGGCGCAGGAGCTGGGCCTGGACTGGATCGCCGAGATCGGCGCGCACGGCAATGTGGCGGGCCCGGACAACTCCCTCCAGTCCCAGCCCTCCAACGCGATCCTGCACGCGCTGAAGAAGGACGGCCTGGAGGTCTCCGACCTCGACCTCATCGAGATCAACGAGGCCTTCGCCGCCGTCGCGGTCCAGTCAATGAAGGACCTCGGGGTGTCCACGGAAAAGGTGAACGTCAACGGTGGCGCCATCGCCCTCGGTCACCCGATCGGCATGTCGGGCGCCCGTCTGGTCCTGCACCTGGCCCTGGAGCTGAAGCGCCGGGGTGGCGGGGTCGGCGCGGCGGCGCTGTGCGGCGGTGGCGGGCAGGGGGACGCGCTGATCGTGCGCGTGCCCAAGGCCTGAGCGCATTATCTGTAGGTCCCTTTCGCGAACGGAGCTGTGATGCAGGACGTCTCCTCTCTGGTGGCCCAGGCCAGGGAAGGCCGGCCGCGGGCCGTGGCCCGGCTGATCTCCCTGGTGGAGGGGGCGTCTCCGCAGCTCAGGGAGGTCATGGCGGCCCTGGCGCCGCTGACCGGGAACGCGTACGTGGTCGGCCTCACCGGCTCCCCGGGCGTCGGCAAGTCGACGTCCACCTCGGCGCTGGTGACCGCGTACCGCAAACAGGGCAAACGGGTGGGGGTCCTCGCGGTGGACCCCTCCTCGCCCTTCTCGGGCGGCGCCCTGCTCGGCGACCGGGTCCGTATGTCGGATCACGCCTCCGACCCGGGCGTGTACATCCGCTCGATGGCCACCCGGGGGCACCTGGGCGGCCTGGCCTGGGCGGCCCCGCAGGCGATCCGCGTGCTGGACGCGGCGGGCTGCGACGTGATCCTGGTGGAGACGGTCGGCGTGGGTCAGTCGGAGGTGGAGATCGCCTCGCAGGCGGACACCTCGGTGGTCCTGCTGGCCCCGGGCATGGGCGACGGCATCCAGGCGGCCAAGGCGGGCATCCTGGAGATCGGTGACGTGTACGTCGTCAACAAGGCCGACCGTGACGGTGCGGACGCCACGGCCCGCGAACTGAACCACATGCTGGGCCTGGGCGAGTCCCGCGGCCCCGGCGACTGGCGCCCGCCGATCGTCAAGACGGTCGCCGCGCGCGCCGAGGGCGTCGACGAGGTCGTGGAGGCCCTGGAGAAGCACCGGGCCTGGATGGAGGAGCGCGGCGTGCTGTCCGAGCGCCGTCTCGCCCGTGCGGCCCGCGAGGTGGAGACCATCGCGGTCACCGCCCTGCGCGAACGCATCGCCGACCTTCACGGGGACCGCCGCCTCAGCGCTCTCGCGGAGCGGATCGTCACCGGCGAACTGGACCCCTACCGCGCGGCGGACGAACTGGTGACGGGCCTGACGGCAGGCTGACCCACCACAGCTTCCCCGCCCCCGCCGCCCCTGCCCTTCCCATCCCCAGGGGCTCCGCCCCTTCACCCCCTGAACCCCCCACGGGGCTCCGCCCCTGCACCCCACCGGGGGCTGCCGCCCCCAGGACCCCCGCGGGGCTGCGCCCATGCCCCTCGTCCGGGGTTGCGTGCCTGAACCTTCGCGGGGCTGCGCCTCTGCACCTCGCCGGGGGTTGCGGCCCCCAGGGCTCTGCGGGGCTGCGCCCCTGCACCCTGCCGGGGGTTGCCGCCCCAGGACCCCCACGGGGCTGCGCGTCTGAACCCCGCCCGGGGGTTGCCGCCCCCAGGGCCCCTGCAGGGCTGCGCCCGTGCTCCTCGTTCGGGGTTGCGTGCCTGAACCTTCGCGGGGCTGCGCCTCTGCACCTCGCCGGGGGTTGCGGCCCCCAGGGCTCTGCGGGGCTGCGCCCCTGCACCCTGCCGGGCGTTGCCGCCCCAGGACCCCTGCGGGGCTGCGCGTCTGAACCCCGCCGGGGGCTGCCGCCCCCAGGACCCCCGCAGGGCTGCGCCCGTGCTCCCCGTTCGGGGTTGCGTGCCCGAGTCTTCGCGGGGCTGCGCCCCTACACCCCGCCGGGGGTTGCCGCCCCCACGATCTCCGGCGGGCTGCGCCCGTGCTCCCCGTTCGGGGCTGCGTCCCTGTATCCCGTACGGGGGCTGCCGCCCCCAGGGCCCCGCGGGGCTGCGCCCACTGGCCCTGTCCAGGCTGGGCCCCTGCACCCCGTTCAGGGCTGTGTACCTGGTCCTGGCGGGGCTCCGCCGCTCCTGCACCCCGTCTCGGGGGCCCGCCCCGGCCCGTGGCCCGGGGGCCTGCGCGCCGTCTGGGGCTGCGCCCGGGGTCCTGCCGGGGCGCAGCCCCTGTGTGCCTCTTGGGCTTCGGTCGCCGTACCCCGTCTCGGGAGCCCGGCCCCTGGAAAGCTGGGCCGGCGGGCTTCCCGGCGGCGGTGTCGGGCGGCACGAGCGGCAGGCGAGACCTGAACACCCGCCTGCCGCTTGTGCCGCCCCGGTCAGGTCAGGGGCGTCCCCGTTGGCCTCGCAGGTGGTCGGCGATGGGCTTCAGGGCCTTGTCCAGTTCCGTCAGGGCCTCCGGCGACAGCAGGTCGATGAAGTGCTTCCTGACGGACGCCACATGATGTGGGGCGACCTTCTTCATCGTCTCCATGCCGTGCTCGGTCAGGACGGCATAGAGCCCGCGGCGGTCCGACTCGCAGTTCTCGCGGCGGACCAGGTTCGCGTTCTCCATACGGGTGATCTGGTGCGAGAGCCGGCTCTTGGACTGCAAGGTCGCCGACGCGAGGTCGCTCATCCGCATCCGTACGTCGTCGGACTCGGAGAGATTCACCAGGATCTCGTAGTCGTTCATCGTCAAGCCGAACGGCTGAAGGTCCTTCTCGAGCTGATACGTCAACAGCCTGTTGACCTCCAGGTGTGTGCGCCAGGCGCACTGCTCCGCATCGGTCAGCCAGCGCGTGGCCGTCTCGGTCTCCATGAATGAAGTCTACCTAAAATGTTGAAATGCGAACTAGTGAGGGTGGTGTGACTGTGCGCACGCGTTCGACGTCACACTCCGCAGACTACCGCTCACAGCCCGAAGCGACGCTGGAGGTCCCCCAGCTGTCCGGGAAGGCGCGGTGCCGCCGACGGTTGCGCTCCGTGTCCACCCGGTGCCCCCGCGCCACCACCGGGCACGCCCGGCTCCTGCGGAACCGCCCCCGCCGCCTGCTCCGCCATCAGCGTCTCGGTGGACTGGAGCAGCACCGTCCCGGCCCCCACGAACTCGAACTGGTGCTCCTCCCCAGAGGCCCCGCCGAGCCCTGTCATCGCACGTAGACCGCCCATTACGCCCGTGAGGTACCCATGGTCGTAGTGGTGACACGGCGACGGGCAGTCGGCCCAGCCGACGAGCGCCTGCGGGTCCACCCGGATGGGGGGCTCCATGAACACCACCGGTCCGTTAGATGCGGCCACGAACTTTCCGGTTCCGATGAGTGTCAGAAAACCCGGCACAATCGACTGCTTGAGAGCAAGACTTGGCTGAAAAGCTAGCAAGTTGCCCGAGCGAATGGTCAGGTTGCCGTCGTCCAGGTCGTACGAATTGACATCGAAGGCCCGGTCGGCGAGCAGCATCCTGCCCGACCCCGACGCCACGACCCAGTCGCTCGCGTGCAGAGGCGAATGAAACGACGTACGGACAAGTCGGTCGAGTCGCCCGTGCCCGATCCCGCTGAACTCGATCGCCCCGTAGTAGGCGATCATCTTCCCCTTCTGGAGGAACCACTCCGCGCTCTTGAGCTCCACGCAGAAGGTGTACTTGTTGACGTTGTCGTCGACGGGCAGCGTCATGGGGTCGTACACCACGGGCCCGCCGGGAGTTCCGTACCCGCTCACAGCTTCTCCTCCGAGGCCTGGACGAACACCGTGCCGTTGCCGCTGAGCTCCAGCTGGAACGCCTCGCCGGAGCCGCGCCCCACCATGTCGCGCCAGCCCAGGGCGGTGGACAGCTTGTTGCGTACGTCACCGTGGTGGGCGACGTACGCCTGCGGGTCGACGTGGACGGGCCGCTGCGGTGTGATCGGGACCTCGAAGACCCCGCCGTGCGCCATCACCGCCACCGCCCCGTGTCCCTGGAGGGTCGTCGTGAACAGGCCCTGCCCGGTGACCTGCCCCCGGACCATGCCCATGACCCCGCCCTGTGAGCCCATGAACATCGTCCCCTGCCGCAGCGTGCCCTCGAAGGCCAGCAGCCGGTCCGCCTCCACATAGAGGGTGTCCCCGGAGAGGTTGATCACGTGGACGTGGTGGCCGCCGTGCCCGAAGAAGACGGTGCCGCTGCCCTCCACGGTCATGAGGGGCGTGGCCTCGCCGGCGACGCGCCGCCCGAGCATCGACATGAGCCCGCCCTGCCCGCCCTGGATGTTGGGCGTGAAGGAGACGTCGCCCTTGTAGGCGAGCATCGCGCCGCGCTGACTGAACAGCCGCTGTCCGGGCGCGACGGTGGCCTCGACCATCTTGGAGTTGATCTCGCGGAGCGCCATCTCACACGTCCCCCGCGATCGTGTTCCGCTCACTCGGCTGCACGTACACCAGCCCGTCCCCCTCGAACCGGATCTGGAAGGCCTCGCCGCCGCCCTCGCCCAGGAAAGTGCGGAAGGTCACACCCGACTGGAAGGACTGCCGGACGTTGCCCTGATGGGCGATGTAGGCGCCCGGGTCGACGATCAGCGGGTACTGGGGGCTGACGCGGAGCACGACCGCCGGCCCGTCGGACATGATCGCCGCCTGCCCGTGCCCCTCGACGGTCGTCGTGAACAGCCCGTTGCCCTGGGAGGCGCCGCGCAGCCCCGTGAAGGTCGTCCCGGTCCTGAGCCCGGCGTCGGTGGCGAGCAGGTTGCTCGACTCCACGTACAGCTTGTCCCCCTGGAGGGCGACGAGATTGATCTCCGAGGCCCGGTCGGCGAACCAGCACGTCCCGTGGCCCTTCACCTCCATCACGGTCATCTGCTCACCGGTGAGGCGCCGGGTCACCATCCCCCGCAGACCCTCACCGCCCCCGCTCAGCTTCTTGAAGGCCATCTGCCCGTCGTACGCGACCATGGAGCCGTTCTTCGCCTTGACGGCATCACCGGTCATGTCGACGGCGAGCACCTTGCTTCCTTGAAGTCGGAACATCGCCACGGGGTGAAGGTAGCGGCGCACAGGGGCGACGGACAGACCCCTCTCGCGAGGGCGGGGCGGTCGTTTGTCACAATGGGCCGACGTTTGTGCTTCCGTTCACAAGGCGACCGCGTCGTCAGCGACTCTCCCACCGAAGGTGACCCGTGGACCTCAAGACAGCCTCCGCCATCCGCCGCCTGCGCCTGGTCTCCGTGCCGGAGGGCATCTCCTGGATCGTGCTCGCGACCTGCACGGTGATCAAGTACACGGTCGCCTCCGGCTTCGACGTCGCCCCGGTGCTGGGCCCGATCCACGGCGTGCTGTTCGTCCTCTACGTGATCTTCTGGCTCGACGCCTGGAACCGCACCAAGTGGTCCAAGGGCACGGCCGCCGTGTACTTCTCCTACTCGATCATCCCCGGCGGCGGCTTCATCGCCGAGCGCAGGCTCCGCCGCGAGGCCGAGGATGCGGTCATCGCCGCCCGCGCCCGCAAGGAAGGAGTCGTGAACGCATGATCGTCGCCTTCTCCGTGACGCCCATGGGCGTCGGCGAGGACGTGGGGGAGTACGTCGCCGAGGCCGTCCGCGTGGTCCGTGAGTCGGGCCTGCCCAACCGCACCGACGCGATGTTCACCTCGATCGAGGGCGAATGGGACGAGGTCATGGCCGTCGTCAGGCGTGCCGTCGCCGTCGTCGAGGAACGCGCCCCGCGTGTGTCGCTGGTGCTGAAGGCCGACATCCGTCCCGGTGTGACCGACGGCCTCACCTCCAAGGTGGAGACGGTCGAGCGGCACCTGGCCGGCTAGCCCCGCGTTCCCCAACCCCGGCCCAGCGCCGGGGTTTTCTCGTGTTCGCCGGCCTGTACACCTCTTTGAGCGACTGCTCAAAGAGGTGTAACTTCCGTTGGGCAGGTGGTTGAGCGGTCGCTCAAACGGCCGGACCGGCCGACCGACAGGGGGACACATCGATGGCGCTCCAAGCGCTGCAAGCGCTCCATGTGGAGACGCGAATACGGGCCGGGCTCGCCGAGCTCAGGGAACGCACCCAGGAACCGTCCCAGCGGCGACGCTGGGAGGCCCGCTTCACCTTCATCGACGACTGGCGCTGTGTCCCCGACGCCGACGGCTTCCGCTTCCTCGCCGGCTACGACCACCGGCCCCGCCGGAGCGCCCCCGGCGCGCTCGCCGGCCGGCTGCTGGTGCGCCCCCTGAGGGGCTGGGCGACGGCCTGGTCCCTGGACCGGCTGAGGCTGTGGATCGAGCGCGGCATCACCCCGGAGCGAGCACGCCGGAACTGGCTGGCCGAGCTCGCGGTCCGCGCGCTGGTGCTCACCGTCTGCGGCACCGGTCTGAGCCTCGGGCCCGCCCTCCCCTTCTTCGGTGTCTTCGGTCCGCTCGGCGCCGCCGCGGCCTTCCTGTGCCCGCTGCTCCTCGTCGTCGGTGTCTTCCTCGCCCTCTTCAAGGCGCCCCTGTCCTGCACCCCGGCCGCCCGCCGCTGCCGGCGCACCCGGGCCCTGCCCGTCGGCAACCCGTGCGTCCTGCGCACCACCCTGGGCAACCGGTCGTGAGCCCGGAGCAGGCGAAGGCCCAGGGAAAGCCCCAGGGCAAGTCCCAGGAGACCAGGACCAAGCTCCTGGAGGGCGCCCTGCGCGTCCTCACCGAGCAGGGGATCGCCAAGACGTCCGCCCGTACGGTCGCGGCGGTGGCCGGGGTCAATCAGGCGCTGGTCTTCTACCACTTCGGCTCGGTGGACGAACTCCTCGCGGCGGCCTGCCGGTACGGCGCGGAGAACGCGGTGGCCCGGCACCGTACCCGGCTCGCGTCCGTGTCCTCCCTCTCCGAACTCCTGGCCGTGGGCCGGGAGATCCACGCACAGGAGCGGGCCGGCGGCCACGTCGCCCTGCTCGGCCAGCTGCTGGCCGGCGCGCAGACGCACGAGGCCCTCGGCCCGGCCACGAGGGCGGGCCTCGACCTGTGGATCGCGGAGATCGAGCAGGTACTCGGAAAGGTGCTCGCGGCGACCCCGTTCGGTGAGTTCACCGACCCCGCGAACCTGGCCCGCGCGGTCGCCGCGTCCTTCGTCGGCATCGAGCTGTACGAGGGCGTGGACGAGGCGGGCGCCCACGCGGCCCTCGACGCCCTGGAGCAGCTCGGCGCGCTCGTGGCCGCCCTGGAGGACCTCGGGCCCGTCGCCCAGCGGGCGGTCCGCCACCATCTGCGCCGGACGGGCCGGAAGGCGTGGGTGACCGAAAGTCGAGACGGAGCTGACCGGAATGTGACCGGCGGGTAGGGTCTGGAGGCGTGCCGAAGCCTCTCAGCCTTCCCTTCGACCCCATCGCCCGCGCCGACGAGCTCTGGAAGCAGCGGTGGGGAAACGTGCCGTCGATGGCGGCGATCACCTCGATCATGCGGGCGCACCAGATCCTGCTGGCCGAGGTCGACGCGGTGGTCAAGCCGTACGGGCTGACCTTCGCGCGGTACGAGGCGCTGGTGCTGCTCACCTTCTCCAAGGCCGGGGAACTGGCGATGTCCAAGATCGGTGAGCGGCTCATGGTGCATCCCACCTCCGTGACGAACACCATCGACCGGCTGGTGAAGTCCGGCCTGGTGGCCAAGCGGCCCAATCCGAACGACGGGCGCGGCACGCTCGCCAGCATCACCGCCAAGGGCCGCGAGGTGGTCGACGCGGCCACCCGGGACCTGATGGCGATGGACTTCGGTCTCGGGGCGTACGACGCCGAGGAGTGCGCGGAGGTCTTCGCGATGCTGCGCCCGCTCAGGATCGCGGCGCACGACTTCGACGAGGACTGAGCTTCGACGAGGACTGAGTTTCGGTGAGGACCGGGCCGAGGGCGACCCGGGACAAGATCTCCCGGAACGGACGGTTACGCTCGACGGCATGAAAAAGAGCGTGCTGACCCGCTACCGCGTCATGGCCTACACCACCGGTGTCCTGCTGGTGCTGCTGTGCCTGAGCATGATCGCGAAGTACGGGCTTCACATCGACGGCGCCGCCGACTTCACCCGGGTCGTCGCCATCGCCCACGGCTGGCTGTACGTCGTCTACCTCGTCTTCGCCTTCGACCTGGGCTCCAAGGCCAAGTGGCCGGTCGGCAAGCAGCTGTGGGTGCTGCTCGCGGGGACGATCCCGACCGCCGCGTTCTTCGTCGAGCGGAAGATCAGCCACGAGCTGGAGTCCCGGGCCGCGGACCAGGCTCCGGCCGTCGCCAAGGCGTAAGGTCCGCCGGGCGGATCCCGAGCTTCCACCGCCGCGCGAGCGCCGCGCGGCGGTCAGCCGTCGACATTTACTAGGACGTCCTAGTAAATTTGAAGGCATGGACGCTGACGCCATCGAGGAAGGCCGCCGTCGCTGGCAGGCCCGCTACGACGCCGCGCGCAAGCGCGACGCAGACTTCACGACGCTCTCCGGCGATCCGGTGGAGCCTGCGTACGGACCCCGGCCGGGGGACACGTACGACGGCTTCGAGCGGATCGGCTGGCCGGGTGAGTACCCCTTCACACGCGGCCTGTATCCGACCGGCTACCGCGGGCGTACGTGGACCATCCGGCAGTTCGCCGGGTTCGGCAACGCCGAGCAGACCAACGAGCGCTACAAGATGATCCTGGCCGCCGGCGGTGGCGGACTGTCCGTCGCCTTCGACATGCCGACGCTCATGGGACGCGACTCCGACGACCCGCGCTCGCTGGGCGAGGTCGGGCACTGCGGGGTGGCCATCGACTCGGCGGCCGACATGGAGGTCCTGTTCAAGGACATCCCGCTGGGCGACGTGACGACGTCGATGACCATCAGCGGGCCGGCCGTGCCGGTCTTCTGCATGTACCTGGTCGCGGCCGAGCGTCAGGGTGTGGACCTGTCGGTCCTCAACGGCACGCTCCAGACCGACATCTTCAAGGAGTACATCGCCCAGAAGGAGTGGCTCTTCCAGCCCGAGCCGCATCTGCGGCTGATCGGCGACCTGATGGAGCACTGCGCGGCGGGCATCCCCGCGTACAAGCCGCTGTCCGTCTCCGGCTACCACATCAGGGAGGCCGGTTCGACGGCCGCGCAGGAGCTGGCGTACACGCTCGCGGACGGCTTCGGGTACGTCGAACTGGGGTTGTCGCGAGGCCTGGACGTGGACGTGTTCGCCCCCGGTCTCTCCTTCTTCTTCGACGCGCACGTCGACTTCTTCGAGGAGATCGCCAAGTTCCGCGCCGCGCGGCGGATCTGGGCGCGGTGGATGCGGGACGTGTACGGGGCGAGGAGCGAGAAGGCGCAGTGGCTGCGGTTCCACACGCAGACCGCCGGGGTGTCGCTGACGGCCCAGCAGCCGTACAACAACGTGGTGCGTACGGCCGTGGAGGCGCTGGCGGCGGTGCTCGGCGGGACCAACTCGCTGCACACCAACGCCCTGGACGAGACCCTCGCCCTGCCGTCCGAGCAGGCCGCGGAGATCGCGCTGCGGACGCAGCAGGTGCTGATGGAGGAGACGGGCGTCGCCAACGTGGCCGACCCGCTGGGCGGTTCCTGGTACGTCGAGCAGCTGACGGACCGGATCGAGGCGGACGCCGAGAAGATCTTCGACCAGATCAAGGAGCGGGGTCTGCGGGCCCACCCCGACGGGCAGCACCCGATCGGGCCGATCACCTCCGGCATCCTGCGCGGTATCGAGGACGGCTGGTTCACCGGCGAGATCGCCGAGTCCGCCTTCCGCTACCAGCAGGCGCTGGAGAAGGGCGACAAGAGGGTGGTGGGCGTCAACGTCCACCACGGGTCGGTCACCGGGGACCTGGAGATCCTGCGGGTCAGCCACGAGGTGGAGCGGGAGCAGGTCCGGGTGCTCGGGGCGCGCAAGGCGGCGCGGGACGAGGCACGCGTGCGTGCGGCTCTGGACGGCATGCTGGCCGCGGCGCGCTCCGGAGCCAACATGATCGAGCCCATGCTGGACGCGGTGCGCGCGGAGGCGACGCTGGGGGAGATCTGCGGGGTGCTCCGCGACGAGTGGGGCGTGTACACGGAACCGGCGGGCTTCTAGCCCCCCGCCCGGCCTTTCCTCGCCCCCGCCGCCCCTACCCGTCCCATCCCCAGGGGCTGCCGCCCCTTCAACCCCGCCCCGGGGGCTACGGCTCCCGGGCCCCCGGGGCTGCCGCCCCTCGACCCCGCTCCGGGGCTGCCGCCCCCGGCCCCGCTCTGGGGTCGCCGTCTCTTCACAGCTGCTCCTGGGGGCTGCGCCCCCCGGCCCCGCTCCGGGGCTGTCGCCCTCGGCCCCGCTCTGGGGTTGCCGTCTCTTCACAGCTGCTCCTGGGGGCTGCGCCCCCCGGCCCCCCTGGGGGCTGCGCCCCCCGGCCCCCCTGGGGGCTGCGCCCCCCGGCCCCCCTGGGGGCTGCGCCCCCCGGCCCCCCTGGGGGCTGCCGCCCCCGGCCCCGCTCTGGGGTCGCCGTCTCTTCAGCCCTGGCCCTGGGGCTGCGCCCCTCGGCCCTCCTGGGGCTGCTGGCCCCGGCCCCGTCTTGAGGGGTTGCCGTCTCGGCACGCTTACTTCCGGGGGCTGTCGCCCTCGGCCCCGCTCCGGGGTGGCCGCGCCTTCGTCCTCGCCCCAGGGGGCTGCGCCCCCGGCCTCCTCGGGCTGCCGGCCCCGGCCCCGTCTCCAGGGGGCTGTCGTCCCGTCGCCGCCGTCCCCGGGGTTGCCACCCCCAGTCCCGGCTCCCGCGGATGCTGTCCCCTCGTCCCGCTGCCGGGGCGCCTCGGCCCGCCTCTCTGGGGGCTGCGCCCAGGGCCCATTCCCGGCGGGGGACTTCTCGGCCCCGGGCACGGTCCCGCTTCCGGGGGTGGTCCGAGGTGCGGTGCGGGTGTCTCGCGGCTACTGGCCGAGGTCCGCGGTGGTGGTGGGTGAGGTCAGGCCGTGGAGTAGTAGGCGGGTGAAGCTCTGTACCCATTCCTCGTTCGCCGGTTTGCCGCTCACCAGGGTGCGGTGGACCACCGCGCCGGCGACGACGTCGAAGATGAGGTCGGCGGTGCGGGCGGCTTCGGCGGGGTCGGGTTCCGGGGGGAGTTCGCCGCGGGCCTGGGCGCGGGCGCGGCCTTCGAGGACGAGGCGTTTCTGGCGGTCCACGATCGAGGCGCGGACGCGTTCGCGCAGGGCGTCGTCCCGCGTCGACTCCGCGACCGCCGCCATCAGACCGCTCTTCGCCTCGGGGCGGGCCAGGATGGCCGCGAACTGGAGGACCACGCCCTCGATGTCGGCGGCGAGGCTGCCGCGGTCGGGGAGTTCGAGCTCGTCGAAGAGTTCGGCCACCGCGTCGACGACGAGTTCGTTCTTGCCCGCCCAGCGGCGATAGAGAGTCGTTTTCGCAACCCCCGCCCGCATCGCCACGTCTCCCAAGGTGAGCCTGGACCAGCCCAGTTCGACCAGCGCCTCCCGGGTCGCGGCCAGGATCGCGGTGTCCGCGGCGGCGCTGCGCGGGCGGCCGGGACGACCGGCGGGGGTGCGGCTCTGCATCCCCCGACCATAACCGGCGGTTCCTGTGAGGCCGTGAGGGAGATCACCGGGGCGGGGTGTCGCCCGCACCCGCGATGGCATTACGCTACGACTCGTAGCGAAAGCTTGCGACAGCTCGTGGGACCGCACGGGCGACGACCACATGGCGTGGGGTGGGGACCCGGCGCCGCAGCCCAGCACAACGCTTTTTCACACACGCGCGGGAACGGGGGAGGATAGACGCATGCAGCCACGGAACATGTCCATGAGCGGCGTCGTCGACCTCGCCGCGGTGAAGGCGGCCCAGGAGGCCAAGGCCAAGGCGGAGCAGGCGCGCGCCGAGGCCGCCCGGCAGGGCGGCGGCACCGGTGCCGTCTCACCGGCCGATCTCGTCATCGATGTCGACGAGGCCACCTTCGAACGCGACGTCCTCCAGCGGTCCGCCGAGGTCCCGGTCGTCATCGACTTCTGGGCCGAGTGGTGTCAGCCCTGCAAGCAGCTGAGTCCCGTCCTGGAGCGGCTGGCCGTCGAGTACGACGGTCGCATCCTGCTCGCCAAGATCGACGTAGACGCCAACCAGATGTTGATGCAGCAGTTCGGGGTGCAGGGCATCCCGGCCGTCTTCGCGGTCGTCGCGGGGCAGGCGCTGCCGCTCTTCCAGGGCGCCGCCGGCGAGGAGCAGATCCGGCAGACCCTCGACCAGCTGGTGCAGGTCGCCGAGCAGCGCTTCGGCCTGACCGGCCTGGCCGTCGACCCGGACGCCCAGCCCGGCGTCGGCGAGCCGGCGGAGGCCCGGATGCCGGAGGGGCCGTACGACGCGCTGCTGGAGGCCGCCGTACAGGCCCTGGACGCCGGGGATCTGGGCGGCGCCATCCAGGCGTACAAGAACGTACTGAGCGACGACCCGGGCAACACCGAGGCCAAACTGGGCCTGGCGCAGGCCGAGTTGCTCGAGCGGGTGCAGGGCGTGGACCCGCAGCAGGTGCGCAGGGACGCGGCCGACAAGCCGGCCGACGTCGCGGCGCAGATCACGGCCGCCGACCTCGATCTGGTGGGCGGACACGTCGAGGACGCGTTCGGGCGGCTGATCGAGACCGTGCAGCGCACGGTGGGTGACGACCGGGATGCCGTCCGGCGCCGGCTGCTCGAGCTCTTCGAGGTGGTCGGCTCGGAGGACCCGCGGGTCGTGGGGGCGCGCCGGGCGCTGGCTCGCGCCCTGTTCTGAGCGGCTGTTGACCAGTCGCTAAACCTTCCGGGCTTGTGATGCCGGCGTGAAAGATTCGCCAGTGCGGCGTCAGGGCGGCCGCGCTTTACCAAATCTTGGTAATCGCGGCCGCTGTTACTCGGAGTAAAACCCCGGCGTTGATCTGTCTGGTTCCGTCCAAGGATCAATAGTTTTGTTCTGCCCTTGGATGCAACCGAGCGTCGCACTCCGAGACCGTCAGGTCGTTCTTCGGTTATCCGGCCGTTACTAGTCAGTAACGAAGCCCCTTGTGCGGGCGGCGAGAATGCACCACGATCGGCGACGCTCGGTCCATTCCCGTACCCCGACAGCCGGTCGGGTCGACGGGGCAATCTGGGTCCCCACCGAGCAGAGTCGGCGGCAGTGGCGCCGGCTCTAGGACAGGGGGGTCTTCGCCGTACGGCGAAGCCTGTCCAGCAAGGTTGTGCGTGATGCGTGTCAGGCGCGACCAGTGGTTGTCGCTCGGGGGTGATCGCCGGTGATTCGGGCGCGGTTCGTGCCTCCGAGATCGGGCGCTCCCCTTCCCGAGGACGTAGCACTTCTCCCATCCCTGCCCGGCTGAGCCGCCGACTAGGCGGCGAGCGAGGGCCAGGAGATGTACGTCCGAGAAGGAGGAAATATGGAGTCCCAGGTGCGTGGCGGGACCAGATGGAAGCGGTTCGCTGTGGTCATGGTGCCCAGCGTCGCCGCTACGGCCGCGATAGGTGTCGCCCTCGCGCAGGGCGCTCTCGCCGCGTCGTTCAGCGTTTCCGGCCAGTCGTTCAAGGTGACCGCCGACAAGCTCGAGGGCACCGGCTTCGCGCAGTACGGCGCGCTGGACAACGGCTACACGCTCGACGGCAAGAAGACGGCTCACCCCGTCGCCGTCTCGTCGTTCAAGTCGGCGACGATCAACAACATGTGCCAGTCGGTGGTCACCCCCGACATCCCGATCTTCGGATCGGTCAGCCTGATCCTGAAGGCGGGCGGCGACAAGCCGGTCGAGGCCGACAACCTCTACATCGATGTTGCCGACCTGAGCGCGGACGCCACGTTCAACAACATCGACATCGGTGTGGCCGCCAAGGACGCCTCCAAGGGTCCGGGCATGAAGGGCAACGGCGAGCAGGCCAACCCGTTCGGCTTCGCTCAGCAGGCCGACTCGGCCACGCTGACGAACGTGAAGCAGACGGCGTGGGCGACCACTGCCGGAACCTTCAAGCTCAGCGGGCTGCACATGTCGCTGTCGACGGGTACGCACGAGTGCTACTAAGCGCTCGCTGACGGGCGGGGGAGCCTCTGGGCGCCCCCGCCCGTCCCCACTCCGGCCGCGTTTTCACGCGTGGCACACATCACCACCACAGCAACGCCGCACCAGGGAGCTGTTTTCCATGAGCGCCGAGACTCCTGCCGCATCCGGACAGTTCACCCGCAGGAGGCAGCAGTTCCGCGCCTGGCGGGGCGCGAGGCCGTTCTGGGCGGGCCTGTTCGTCCTGCTCGGCGGACTCCCCATCGCATACTTCCCTTACGCGCACCTTCAGCTGGGCCATCTCACGCTGGCGATGTCCACCACGGCGGGGGCCGGGTCCCTGATCATCGGCGTGCTGCTGGTCGTACTGGGCATCAGCCTCTGGTTCCAGAAGCACGTACGGGTCTTCGCGGGTGTCGCGGCGATCCTGCTGGGGCTGGTGTCCCTCCCCGTCTCCAACATCGGCGGCTTCCTCGTCGGCTTCCTGTTCGCGCTGATCGGCGGGGCCATGGCAGTCGCGTGGGCGCCGGGCGTACCGCCCGCGCCGCAGCCCGTCGAGGAGCGTGCCGCGGGGCCGAACGACGCCCCCGAGGCCGTGCCGCCCGCCGCGGACGCGTACGGGGTCAGCAACGGCGTTCCCCCTCAGACGCCCAAGTCGCTGGGGGAGAACGACCTGTCAGGAACGAGCCCGGCCAACGGGGCGAACGGGAGGCACAGTGCCGGCTGACGAGGTGACCCACGGGACTGAGGTGGACGAGTCCCGTGTGAGAACCGGGCCGCGCCACGCGGCACCCAAGAAGCCGCTGTTCACCAGGTTCCACATGCCGGCCGGCAAGGCGATAGCCACCGTGGCGATGCCGACCGCGGTCATCATGGGCATGGGATTCACGTCCAGCCTCGCCCTCGCCGACAACGGCTCCTCGCCGTCCCCGTCGGCGTCGAAGAGCCTGACGGCCGACGAGTACAAGGACTGCGTCAAGGCCCTGGACGACTCCGGCTCCTCCGCGTCGCCGTCGCCGTCCGCCTCGGCGAGCGAGAGCGGGTCCTCGGACAAGAGCGAGAGCACGCCGTCCCCCTCGGCGTCCGCCGACTCCAAGGACACGTCGGGCAAGACCTCTTCGTCGGATTCACCGGGTTCGTCGGATTCAGGTTCCGGCGACAAGGCGACGCCCTCGCCCACGGCGACCGCCTCCTCCGGGTCCTCGGACTCCAAGGGCACCTCGTCGTCCGGTGACACCGCGACCCCGACCCCGTCGGCGTCCCAGAGCAGCGGCAACCTGCTCGACACGATCGGCGACACGATCGGCGACGTCCTGACGGGCGGATCCGGCTCCTCCGCGAGCCCGAGCGCGAGCCCCACCCCGTCGGCGTCCCCCTCGACCTCGTCGTCCTCGTCCTCCGGTGACAGCAAGGACTCCAGCTCCACCGACACCGTCAAGAAGACGGTCGACAAGACCACCAAGACGGTCGAGGACACCGTCAAGGACACCACCGACACGGCGACCAAGGCGGCGGGCGACGCCACCAAGGCGGCCGGGGACGCGGCCGGCACGGCCACCTCCTCGCCCAGCCCCTCGGCGAGCTCCACCACCTCAGCCGACGACTGCCCGGCCGCCACGGACGACGAGAGCGGCGTCGACAACAAGGTGCCGGTGGCGGACGACCCCTGGTACCTGAGCGCCAGCTCGCTGACGCTGAAGGGCGCCGACTACAAGGGCATCGTCGAGGTGAAGACGGCCAACGGGACGAAGAAGAAGGTCCTGAAGTACGTCATCTCCGGCGGCACCGACATCGGAGACCTGCACCAGACGGTGAACGACAAGCAGTCCGGCAAGACCTACCACGTGCAGGCGGCCAAGGGCTCGACGTCCACCATCACCGGCGGCGCCACCACGATGTACACCGAGAGCATCTCCGGCAACCTCTTCGGCCTGATCCCCATCACGTTCAGCCCGGACAACCCGCCTCCGCTGAACATCCCGCTCATCTACTTCACCAACGCGAAGGTGACGCAGGCCGGTCAGTTCGGTGGCAACCTGCACGTGCCCGGGATGCACGTGTACACGACCGACTGAGCAGCCGTTCATGCGGACGCTCGGCTGGGGTTTCCCAGCCGAGCGTTTCGCGTGGGCGGCCGTTGGGTTCGGCGGCGGCCCGTCCTATTTCACTTCTTGAGCGACGTGACGAAGGGGGCTCAGGCAGCGTCGCCGAGGACGATGGCAGGACCTTGGGGCACCTTGGAGTCCCGGACGGGGACCAGGCCGGGGATGTTGTCGGCGACTTCGAGGCAGTTGCCGCCGCTTGCGTTGCTGTAGCTGCTCTTGAACCAGAGAGCGTCACTCAAGTCGATCCGGTTGCTTGCCATTTCGGTAATCCTCTGCCGCTGCCTTGATCATGGCGAGGGACGTGTCTGGTGACAATGCGACGGCTCTGAGCAGATCGTGCGACCTCCGGTACTCCTGTACGAGCGCAATGAGTAGCTGAGCTCCACGTAAGTCGCGGTCCTGGATCTGGCGGACGGGTCGGACGGTGTGGAGCCAGTCGAACTGGGGGAGGACGTCCGTCGCCTGCTCGGCTTGCCACTCTCTGGGAAGGTTCTGCGCATCGATGGTCGGCCGTGACCGGGGGATGCTTCGACCCGGCCGATCACGGGATGGATGTCCGTGCCTGATTGGAGGAAGGTCTCAAGGCTGTCCACGGCCACATCCTGAGTACCGAGCGCTCCTATGTCCGGCCCTGCCGGTGCGGGACGAGGAACTGCGCCGGGTGGTCGGCGGAGGTTCGCAGCACTCGGTGATTGGCACATCTGGCCCATGGGAGGACGGCATAGTCGCGGGTCACGTCGAGCAGGCGTGGGACGGATCTGCCAGTCGCTGTGACCATCCGATCCGTCGTCCGGTTTTGTCTGGATGCGACCACACGCCTATGTCGCAGGACCTCGTGATATAGGCCAGGGGCGGACGACAGAAGCGCAGGTCGGCGAGGTGGGGTGTGGCCCATAACGCCAATCGCGCCACCGCATCGTCCATGCAACCGGCGAAAGAAGCTGAGGGCGCCCCCTGTAGAAGGAGGCGCCCTCAGTGTCGTACAGGCCCGGTCAGTTGCCGCCGCCCAGGTGGTGCACCCGCAGCATGTTCGTCGTCCCCGGAACGCCGGGAGGCGAGCCCGCGGTGATGATGACGATCTCGCCCGGGTTGAAGCGGTTGGTCTTGGTGATCTCCTGGTCCACCAGGTCGACCATCTCGTCGGTGCTGTTCACGAACGGCACGACGTGGGACTCCACGCCCCAGCTGAGCGACAGCTGGTTGCGGGTGCCCTCGTCGGTGGTGAAGGCGATGATCGGCTGGGCCGCGCGGTAGCGCGAGAGGCGGCGGGCGGTGTCGCCCGACTGGGTGAAGGCCACCAGGCCCCGGCCGCCGAGGAAGTCGGCGATCTCGCAGGCCGCACGGGCCACCGAACCACCCTGCGTCTTGGGCTTCTTGCCCGGGACCAGCGGCTGGAGGCCCTTGGAGAGCAGCTCCTGCTCGGCCGCGGCGACGATCTTCGACATCGTCTTCACGGTCTCGATCGGGTACGCGCCCACGCTCGACTCGGCCGACAGCATGACCGCGTCGGCGCCGTCCAGGATCGCGTTGGCCACGTCGGAGGCCTCGGCGCGGGTCGGCCGGGAGTTGGTGATCATCGACTCCATCATCTGGGTCGCCACGATCACCGGCTTGGCGTTGCGCCGGCACAGGTCGATCAGGCGCTTCTGCACCATGGGGACCTTCTCCAGCGGATACTCGACGGCGAGGTCACCACGGGCGACCATCACGCCGTCGAACGCCATCACGACGTCCTCCATGTTCTCGACCGCCTGCGGCTTCTCCACCTTGGCGATGACCGGGACGCGGCGGCCCTCCTCGTCCATCACCTTGTGGACGTCCTGGACGTCCTTGGCGTCCCGCACGAAGGACAGCGCGACCAGGTCGCAGCCCATGCGCAGCGCGAACCGCAGGTCCTCGATGTCCTTCTCGCTCAGCGCGGGCACGTTCACGGCCGCGCCGGGCAGGTTGATGCCCTTGTGGTCGGAGACCACGCCGCCCTCGATGACGATCGTCCGCACCCGGGGGCCCTCGACGTCCAGGACCTTCAGCTCGACGTTGCCGTCGTTGATCAGGACCTGGTCACCGCGGTCGACGTCACCCGGCAGGCCCTTGTAGGTGGTCCCGCAGATCTGCTTGTCGCCCGGGACGTCCTCGGTGGTGATCACGAACTCGTCGCCGCGCTCGAGCTCGACCGGACCCTCGGCGAAGGTCTCCAGACGGATCTTCGGGCCCTGGAGGTCGGCGAGGACACCGATGGCCCGGCCGGTCTCCTTGGAGGCGGCCCGGACGCGGTCGTACCGCGCCTGGTGCTCGGCGTGCGTGCCATGGCTGAAGTTGAACCGGGCCACGTTCATGCCGGCCTCGATCATGGAGACGAGCATCTCGTGGGAGTCGACCGCGGGGCCGAGAGTGCAGACGATTTTCGAACGGCGCATGGGGGCGATCCTATCGGTTTGTTTCGCTACGGAATATTCCGTCTGGCGGAAAATACAAATGGGCGGCTATGCGCTCAGCCGTGTTACTCCCGTGTATTTGCTCAGCGGTTGTGTCCCACCAGTGCGTAGGTCTGTGTCGCGATCTCCAGTTCCTCGTCGGTCGGCACCACGGCGACGGCCACACGCGCGTGTGCGGGCGAGATCAGCCGCGGCCGATCGTCCCGTACGGCGTTCAGCTCGCCGTCCACCGCCAGGCCCAGCTCCTCCAGGCCCGCGACGGCAGCCTCCCGCACCGGGCTCGCGTTTTCCCCGACTCCCGCTGTGAAGGCGACCGCGTCGACCTGTCCGAGCACCGCGTAATAGGCGCCGATGTACTTCTTCAAGCGGTGAATGTAGATGTCGAAGGCGAGCCGCGCCTCTTCGTCCCCCTCGTCGATCCGCCGACGGATCTCCCGCATGTCGTTGTCCCCGCACAGGCCGAACAGACCGCTCCTCTTGTTGAGAAGAGTGTCGATCTCGTCCATGGACATTCCGCCAACACGTGCCAAATGGAAGATGACCGCCGGATCCAGGTCGCCCGACCGGGTGCCCATCACGAGCCCCTCCAGAGGCGTCAGCCCCATGGAGGTGTCCACGCACCGGCCCTTCTCGACCGCGGAGGCCGAGGCGCCGTTGCCCAGGTGCAGCACGATCACGTTGACCTCGGAGGGATCCTTGCCCAGCAGCCGCGCGGTGGCCCGGGAGACGTACGCGTGCGAGGTGCCGTGGAAGCCGTACCGCCGGATCCGGTGCCGGTCCGCGATCTTCGGGTCGATCGCGTAGCGTGCCGCGGACTCCGGCATCGTGGTGTGGAACGCCGTGTCGAAGACGGCGATCTGCGGCAGATCCGGGCGCATCGCCATGGCCGTACGGATACCGGTGAGGTTGGCCGGGTTGTGCAGCGGCGCGACCGGGATCAGCCGCTCGATCTCGGTGAGCACCGCGTCGTCGACGACGGTCGGCTCGGTGAAGAACATGCCGCCGTGCACCACCCGGTGCCCGATCGCGGCCAGTTCGGGCGAGTCCAGGCCCAGGCCGTCCCTGGCCAGCTCCTCGGCCACCGCCTTGAGGGCGGCGTCGTGGTCGGCGATCGGGCCGTTCTGCTCCCGGGTGTCGTCCGAGGCGAGGCAGGTGTGCTTGAGCCGGGAGGTCTGCTCGCCGATGCGCTCGACCAGCCCCACCGCCAGCCGGCTGCTGTCCCGCATGTCGAGCAGCTGGTACTTCACCGACGAGGAGCCGGAGTTGAGGACGAGGACACGGGTGGGGCTGCTCACAGCTCGGACGCCTTCTCGCTGGGGTTCTGGGCCTGGATCGCCGTGATGGCGACGGTGTTGACGATGTCCTGCACGAGCGCGCCACGGGACAGGTCGTTGACCGGCTTGCGCAGACCCTGGAGGACCGGGCCGACGGCGATCGCGCCGGCCGAGCGCTGCACGGCCTTGTAGGTGTTGTTGCCGGTGTTGAGGTCGGGGAAGATCAGCACGCTGGCCTGCCCCGCGACCTCGGAGCCCGGCAGCTTGGTGGCCGCGACCGACGGCTCCACGGCGGCGTCGTACTGGATCGGCCCCTCGATCTTCAGATCGGACCGGCGCGTGCGGGCCAGCTCGGTCGCCTCGCGCACCTTGTCGACATCGGCGCCCGAACCGGACGTACCGGTCGAGTACGACAGCATCGCGATCCGCGGCTCCACGCCGAACTGCTGGGCGGTGGCCGCCGACTGGATGGCGATGTCGGCCAGCTGCTCGGCGTTCGGATCCGGGTTGACCGCGCAGTCCCCGTAGACCAGCACCTTGTCCGTGAGACACATGAAGAACACGGACGAGACGATCGACGACTCGGGCTTCGTCTTGATGATCTCGAAGGCGGGCCTGATCGTGGCGGCGGTCGAGTGCACGGACCCCGACACCATGCCGTCGGCGAGCCCCTCCTCGACCATCAGCGTGCCGAAGTAGTTGACGTCGGAGACGACGTCGTAGGCCAGCTCCACCGTCACGCCCTTGTGGGCGCGCAGCAGGGAGTACTTCTCGGCGAAGGCGTCGCGCAGTTCGGAGGTGGCCGGGTCGATCAGCTGGGCGTCGCCCAGGTCCATGCCGAGATCGGCGGCCTTCTTCCGGATCTGCTCGACGGGCCCGAGCAGCGTCAGGTCGCACACGCCCCGGCGCAGCAGCACCTCGGCCGCGTGCAGCACGCGCTCCTCGGTGCCCTCGGGGAGGACGACCCTCCGCTTCTCGGAACGGGCCTGCTCCAGGAGCTTGTGCTCGAACATCATCGGGGTGAGCCGGTCGCTGCTCGGCGCGGAGACGCGCTTGGCCAGGCCGGCGGTGTCGGCGTACCGCTCGAACAGGCCGAGCGCGGTCTCCGCCTTGCGCGGGGTGGCCGCGTTCAGCTTGCCTTCCAGCGAGAACAGCTGCTCCGCGGTGGGGAAGCTGTTGCCGGCCACGGACAGCACCGGGGTGCCGGGGGCGAGGCGGGCGGCCAGCGTGAGGATCTCGTCGCTCGGCACCTCGTCGAGGGTGAGCAGCATCCCGGCTATCGGCGGTGTGCCGGCGCTGTGCGCGGCCAGCGAGCCGACGACCAGATCGGCCCGGTCGCCCGGGGTGACCACCAGACAGCCCGGGGTCAGGGCGCCGAGGAAGTTCGGCAGCATCGCGCCGCCGAAGACGAAGCCCAGCGCGTCCCGGGCCAGCCCCGAGTCGTCCCCTAGCAGCACCTTGGCGCCGAGGGCCTGGCCGATCTGGGCGACCGTCGGGGCGGACAGCGCGGGCTCGTCCGGCACCACGTAGCAGGGCACCGGCAGCCGGGAGTCGAGCCGCTCGGCGATCTCGTCCCGGTCCTCGCGGGCCACCCGGTTGGCGACCATGGCCAGCACGTCGCAGCCCAGCCCCGCGTACGCCCGGTAGGCGTTCCGGGTCTCCGCGAGCACGGACTCGGCCGTCTGCTTGCGCCCGCCCACCACCGGGATCACGGACGCGCCGAACTCGTTCGCCATCCGGGCGTTCAGGGACAGTTCGTCCGGGAGCTGGGTGTCGGCGAAGTCGGTGCCGAGGACGAGGACGACGTCGTACTCCCGGGCGACCAGGTGGAAACGGTCCACGAGGGCGGACACCAGCTCGTCCGTGCCCTGCTCGGCCTGGAACGCGGACGCCTCGTGGTAGTCCATGCCGTAGACGGTCGCCGGGTCCTGCGACAGCCGGTAACGTGAGCGCAGTAGCTCGAACAGACGATCGGGCCCGTCGTGGACGAGGGGACGGAACACACCGACCCGGTCGACCTGCCGGGTAAGGAGTTCCATCATCCCCAGCTCGACGACCTGGCGGCCGTCGCCGCGATCGATCCCGGTCACGTACACGCTGCGCGTCACGTGTGCTCTCCCTCTCGGTCTCGTGGTCCGTCTCGGGCCAGAAAAATCGCCCACCGAGGTGAGCAGAACCCTCTTGACAGTACCCCTGAAGCTGGCTAAGGCGCCCGTCAGTGCCCCTGTCACCACCGGGTCGGGACGGGAGCACCAGTGCCTGTGGGGACATGAAACAATCGGACTGGCTCACCGGTACCCACAGCGAGCAGGAGACACAGCACGATGCGCATCGGAGTTCTCACCGCAGGCGGCGACTGCCCCGGCCTGAACGCCGTGATCCGGTCGGTCGTGCACCGAGCGGTCGCGCAGTACGGCGACGAGGTGATCGGCTTTGAAGACGGCTACCGGGGCCTGCTCGACCGTCACTACCGCACCCTCGACCTGGACGCCGTCAGCGGCATCCTGGCCCGCGGCGGCACCATCCTCGGCTCCTCCCGCCTCGAACGGGACCGGCTGCGCGAGGCCTGCGACGGAGCCGCCGACATGGTCGAGGAGTTCGGCATCGACGCGCTGATCCCGATCGGCGGCGAGGGCACGCTGACCGCGGCGCGCATGCTGTCCGACGCGGGGCTGCCGGTCGTCGGCGTCCCGAAGACGATCGACAACGACATCTCGTCGACGGACCGCACCTTCGGCTTCGACACCGCGGTCGGCGTCGCCACCGAGGCGATGGACCGGCTGAAGACCACCGCCGAGTCCCACCAGCGGGTGATGGTGGTGGAGGTCATGGGCCGGCACGCCGGCTGGATCGCCCTGGAGTCCGGCATGGCCGCCGGCGCCCACGGCATCTGCCTGCCCGAGCGCCCCTTCGACCCCGCCGACCTGGTCAAGATGGTCGAGGAGCGGTTCGCCCGCGGCAAGAAGTTCGCGGTCGTCTGCGTCGCCGAGGGCGCCCACCCCGCCGAGGGCACCATGGACTACCGCAAGGGCGAGATCGACCAGTTCGGCCACGAGCGTTTCCAGGGCATCGGCACCGCCCTGGCGTACGAGCTGGAGCGCCGGCTCGGCAAGGAGGCCAAGCCGGTCATCCTCGGCCACGTCCAGCGCGGCGGCGTCCCGACCGCGTACGACCGTGTCCTCGCCACCCGCTTCGGCTGGCACGCGGTGGAGGCCGCGCACCGCGGCGACTTCGGCAGGATGACCGCGCTGCGCGGCACCGACATCGTGATGGTGCCGCTCGCGGAGGCCGTGACCGAGCTGAAGACGGTACCGAAGGACCGCATGGACGAGGCGGAGTCGGTCTTCTAGGGGTCGGCCTTCCAGCGGGCGGGCTTCCAGGGGTCGGTCTTCCGAGCGGGCTCGGCGAAGTCCGCTACGGTCCGGCAGCGCCCCGAAGGGGCGCGGGGCTGTGTCGACATGCGGCTCCGCCGCGCGGGCGCGACCAGCCACGACGGCGCCGCAGTCGGACGACGGTACAACACGGCACATCCAGCGGAGCGCTCAGGCGGTCTGTCGCCGGACCGCCGTCCAGAAGTGCTCGACGATCCGCTCGACGAAGTCCTGCCCGCCGTCGCCGGCGTCCGCGTCGCCGCCGCCCCAGCTGAGTGTGGCCGCCATCAGCCCCTGGTACCCCCGGTGCAACTCCTTGAGCGCCACCTCCAGCAGCCGCCGGTCCAGCGGTACCAGGCGGGCCACCGGCCGGACGTAGGCCTGCCAGCGGGTGGTGACGGCGTTGCGGAGCAGCTCGGCCAGCCTGGGGTCCCGGCCCGTCACGGTGACGAAGTCGGGCAGCGACAGTTCCAGCAGGTCGGCGAGGACGGCCGACTGCCGGTCCGTGCCGCGCCACTCGTCGTTCTCCTCCATCCGCAGGTACGCGAGGAACTCGAGACCGACGGCGAGGGCCACGTCCTCGGCGGCCAGCCCCCGGGCGGTCCGGTGCTCCCGCAGCGTCTGCGGCCTGCCGATGAGCTCGCCCGGCGAGCACCACAGCACCGCCGCGAGCGCGGTGAGCTCGGTGTTGCTGGGCGAGACGACCCCGCGCTCCCAGGCGACGACGAGGTCCGGGGAGACGTACGGCAGCCCGTACGAGGCGCGCATGCCGTAGGCGACTTGCTCGGGCACCATGCCGAGGGCGGTACGCAGCCGTCGGGCGGCGGGGGCGTCGAAAGGCGGTCCTGGCTGATCCGGTCGAACTGAGGGCGGTCGGCGCACGCGGCTCAAACTAGGGGGCCGGAGCAGGGGATGACTACGGACTGTTCGGCCAGGATCACAGATTGTAGGAAGGTACGGTTCCGGACGAGGGCGAGGTGGCCGGAACCGTACGTTCCGGGGGCGGGTGGCCGGAATGGCAAGGTGGAGCGGCATATGCGGGTGCGGGGCGCGGGCCGGACACGAGGTGAGGGGGGCGCAGCGGGGGCGGAAGAGCGGTCCGGGGAGGCGAAAACGGCGGCTCGATCCGTACCCTCCCCCTTCCTCACCCCTTGACCGCTCCGCCCAGCGCGAACCCCCCGCCCAGCCGCCGGGCCACCGACACGTACAGCACGATCACCGGCGTCGAGTAGACGACGGAGAACGCGGCCAGCTGCCCGTACACCACCATCCCGCGGTTGCCGAAGAACTCGTTGATGCTGACCGAGGCGGGCATCTGATCGGGCGTCAGCAGCAGCATGAACGGGACGAAGAAGTTCCCCCACATCATCACGAAGGAGAAGACGGTCACCACCGCGACACCGGGACCCATCAGCGGCAGCACGACCCGCACCAGCGACTGGAGGGTGCCCGCCCCGTCCGTCCAGGCGGCCTCCTCCAGCTCCTTCGGGACCCCGTCCATGAAGTTCTTCATCAGCCATATCGCGAAGGGCAGTTGGGACGCGGCGAAGAACAGGACCGTGCCCTGCGTGGTGTCGATGAGGTTCACCCGCACGAACAGCGCGTACACCGGAACCATGATCGCCGTGATCGGCAGGCTCGTCGCGAAGAGGATCGTCAGCAGGAACGGGCGGTTGAGCCGCGACCGGAAGCGCGACAGCGGGTACGCCGCGAGCGCCGCGCACACCACCGTCAGCAGCGTTCCGCCGCCGCACAGGACCAGGCTGTTCAGCAGCGGGGTGAAGGTGATGTCCGGCTTCAGCACGGCGTCGAAGTTGCCGAGCGTCACAGCGTCCGGGACCTTCACCCGGAGATCCGCGTGAGCGTCCAGCGAGGACAGGACCACCCAGGCCAGGGGGAGCGCGAAGGCGGCGGCGCAGAAGAGGAGTCCGGCGTCGGCGGCCAGGCGGCGGGACGTACGGTGACGGAGGGCGCGGCCCAGGGCCATCTCAGACCTCCGCCCGCAGCAGACGCAGATACACGACGGAGAACAGCGAGCCGACGACCAGGAGCAGCAGCGCCACCGCCGTGCCGTAGCCGATCATGCTCTTCTGGAACGCCTGCTCGTACATGAACAGGGGGAGCGTCTGGCTCTTGTCCCCCGGGCCGCCCCTCGTCATCACCCAGATCAGACCGAAGACGGAGAGGGTCTGGAGGGTGTTGAGCATGAGGTTCGTGGCGATCGAGCGGCGGATCATCGGGAGCGTGATGTGCCACAGGCGGCGCAGACCGCCCGCGCCGTCGACCTCGGCGGCCTCCGTGATCTCCTTCGGGATCTCGTTCAGCGCCGCCGAGTACACCAGCATCGAGAAGGCCGTGCCGCGCCACACGTTCGCGAACGACACCGCCAGGATCGGAAGCGTGAACAGCCAGTTCTGGCGCGGGAGATGGAGCCCGTCCAGGATGGCGTTCAAGGTGCCTTCGCGCCGGAAGAAGGCATAGAGCAGGAACCCCGCGACCACCTCCGGCAGCACCCACGCCGTGATCACGACCCCGCCGGTGAGGGTACGGACGGGCTTCGACGCCCGCTGCATCAGCCCGGCCAGCGCCAGGCCCAGGGTGTTCTGCCCGACGAGGGACGACAGGACCGTGAAGACGAGCGTCAGCCACACCGCGTTGCGGAAGGCCGCGTCCTGGAAGGCCGTACGGAAGTTGTCGAAGCCCACGAAGGAGGAGTGGGCCTGGCCGGTGAGCTGGAGGTCGGTGAAGGCGATGTAGACGCAGTAGGCGATGGGGGCGGCGAGGAAGAGGAGCAGGAGGGCGACGGCGGGAGTGAGGGGAAGGGCGCGGAGCAGCACCCTCCTGGGATGTCCCGGGGTCACTTCTGGACCACTTGGCCGTCGGTGACCTGCTTCAGTTCGTCGTCGTACGCGCTCGCCGCCTTGTCGACGGAGGCGTCACCGGTGGTCACGCTCTCCATCGCCTCCTGGATGGCGGTGGAGACCTTCGGGTACGCGGGGTAGGCGGGCCGGTAGTGGGTGCTGGCGACCAGGTCGGTGAAGAACTTGATGCCGGGCTGGGCGGTGGCGTACGAGGGGTCGTTCGCCACGTCCTTGCGTACCGCGATACCGGAGTTGGCGATGTACCACTTCTGGGCGTTGGCCTTCGTCTGCATCGTCCGGATGAAGTCGAAGGCCAGGTCGGGGTGGGCCGCCTTGGCCGGGACCGACCAGGTCCAGCCGCCGGACATGCTCACCTTGCCCGGGGCCTGGCCGTGCTGGGTGGGCATGGTGGCGAGGCCCAGCCGCTTCGACCAGCCGGGCCATGCGTGGCCGCTGCCGGGGAGCCAGTCCTGCGGGAGCCAGGAGCCGTCCAGGTCGATGCCGAGCTTGCCCTGGGGGAGGAGTTCGCCACGGACCGCGGTGTTGAAGTTGGGGTCGAGGGCGTCGGAGACGTCGGGGCCGAGCTTCTCCTTGTAGACGGTCTCGACGAAGGTGAGGGCGTCCTTGAAGCCCTGGCTTCCCGAGACCCACTTCTTGGTGACCTTGTCGTACAGGGGGTCCGTGCTGCCGTCGCCCGTGCCGTAGAGCAGCATCTCGAAGCCCTGCATGGTGGCGGTCTCGCCGGCGGGCTTGCCGGTGTAGACGTTGAGCGGGGTGACGCCGGGGACCTTCCGCTTGATGGCGCGGGCGGCGGTGAGGACGTCGTCCCAGGTCCTCGGCTGCCAGTCGGCGGGCAGCCCGGCCCTCTTGAAGATCTCCCTGTCGAACCAGAGTCCCCGGGTGTCCGTGCCGTCCGGGACGCCGTACGTCTTCCCGTCCTCGCCCCTGGCCGCGGACTTCGCCGTGTCGATGAACTGGCTCCAGTCCTTCCACTTGGCGAGGTACGCGTCGAGGGGCTTCAAGTACCCGCTGGTGATGTCCGAGTTGATGAGGAAGGTGTCCTCGTAGACCAGGTCCGGGGCGGTTCTGGGGGAGCGGAGCATCTGCTGGAGCTTGGTGTAGTACTCCGAGTCCGGGGCCTTGATGGGGACGAGCTGGACCTTCTTGCCGGGGTACCGCTTCTCGAACTGCTTCTTGATGTCGGCGAGGTAGGTGTCCGTCACCTTGATGGAGTTGTCCGTCGACTGTTTGAAGGAGACCTTCAGCGTGTTCGGATCGCTGCCGGAACCGTCGCCGCAGGCGGTGAGGGCGGTCGCGGCGAGGGCTGCGGTGAGGAGGAGGGGTAAGACGGCGGTGGGGCGCACGGGCATGACCTCCTGCGGACGCACGTGGTTGTGGCGCGGAGACTGCTGCCGTGCGACGGTAAGAGGAATGGTCTAGTCAGGTCAATGGTCGCGGCAGCGGTGAGCGCCGTCGCCCCGCCTCACGGTCTGCGCTGCTCCACCCCGCTCACCCACCGGTAGACCAACTCCGGTCTCCCCACCTGCCCGTACACCGGTTTCCGCTCCGCCCGGCCACCCTCCACCAGGTGCTCCAGATAGCGCCGGGCGGTGATCCGGGAGATCCCCACGGCCTCCGCGACGCCCGCTGCGGTGAGTCCTTCGGCAGCCTCGCGCAGGGCGCCGGTCACGCGTTCCAGGGTCGGCCCGCTCAGCCCCTTCGGGAGGGCCGCGGGACCCGGGGCGCGCAGGGCCCCCAGTGCCCGGTCCACCTCGTCCTGGCCGCTCGCCTCGCCGACCGCGGCGTGGAACTCGGCGTACCGGACCAGCCGGTCGCGCAGTGTGGCGAAGGTGAACGGCTTCAGGACGTACTGGACGACCCCGAGCGAGACGCCCTCCCGCACCACCGCCAGGTCCCGCGCCGACGTCACCGCGATCACGTCCGCGTGATGCCCGGCCGCCCGCAGCGACCGGGCGAGCTGAAGCCCGTGCACATCCGGCAGGTGCAGGTCGAGCAACAGCAGATCGACCGGCGTACGGTCCAGGATCCGTCGCGCCTCCGCCCCGCTGTGCGCCTTGCCGACGGCCGTGAAACCCGGCACCCGGCCGACGTACATGACGTGCGCGTCCGCCGCCACGGGGTCGTCCTCCACCACCAGTACGCGGATGTGCTGCTCGTTCGTCATGCGTCGCCTCCAGACACCGGGGTCGGCCCGACCGCCTTGCGCAACGGCAGCCGTACCTCGAACTGGGCCCCGCCGCCGTCGGCCTCCGCCACGGACAGGGTGCCGTGCAGCCGGTGCACGGCCTGCCGCACCAGCGCCAGACCGAGCCCACGCCCGCCAGGTCCCGCCGGCTTGGTGGAGAACCCCCGCTGGAACACCAGGCCGGCGTGGGCGGGATCCACGCCGGTCCCGGTGTCCGCTACCCGCAGCACCAGGGTCCGCGAGGGCTCCTCCGTGTCGCCGGTGGACGCCGTCACCGTCACCCGTGCCCTGGCGGTGCCCTGCGCCGCGTCCACCGCGTTGTCGATCAGGTTGCCGAGGATGGTCACCAGGTCCCTGGCCGAGAGGTCGTCCGGGAGCACCCCGTCGTCCAGCCGGCTCTCCGGCGACACCAGGAGTTCCACGCCCCGCTCGTTCGCCTGCGCCGTCTTGCCCAGCAGCAGCGCGGCCAGTACCGGCTCGCTCACCGCCGCCACCACCTGGTCGGTCAGCGCCTGCGCGAGTTCCAGTTCCGCCGTCGCGAAGTCGACCGCCTCCTCCGCACGCCCCAGCTCGATCAGGGAGACCACCGTGTGGAGGCGGTTCGCGGCCTCGTGGGCCTGCGAGCGGAGCGCCTGCGTGAAACCGCGCTCGGAGTCCAACTCGCCCATCAGCGACTGGAGTTCGGTCACGTCGCGCAGGGTGACCACGGTGCCCCGGCGCTCCCCGCCCGACACCGGGGAGGTGTTCACCACCAGCACCCGGTCCGCCGTCAGGTGCACCTCGTCCACCCTCGGCTCCGAGGCCAGCAGAGCGCCGGTCAGCGGCGCGGGCAGGCCGAGGTCGGCGGCCGACCGGCCCACCACCTCGTCCTCCGGGCCGACCCCGAGCAGCTCCCGCCCGCCGTCGTTGATCAGCGCCACCCGGTACTGCCCGTCCAGCATCAGCAGCCCCTCCCGCACCGCGTGCAGCGTGGCCTGGTGGTAGTCGTGCATATGGCTGAGCTCGGTCGCGTTCATGCCGTGGGTGTGGCGGCGCAGACGGGCGTTGACGACGTACGTGCCGACCGCGCCCAGCAGCAGGGCTCCGATGGCGACGCCGAACAGGGCCGTGACCTGCTCCTGGACGCGGCGGCTGATCGCCTCGACCCGGATGCCGGCGCTGACGAGTGCGATGACGTGGCCGTTCTCCTTCACCGGCGTCACCGTGCGGACGGAGGCGCCGAGGGTGCCGGTGAAGGTCTCGGAGCGGGTGCGGCCCTGCTGGGCGTCCTCGATGTGGCCCAGGTAACGCTTGCCGATCTGATTGTGGTCGGGGTGGGTCCAGCGGATCCCGTCCGGAGTCATGATCGTGACGAAGTCGACCCCGGTGTCGCGCATGACCTGGAGGGCGTACGGCTGGAGGTGCGCCGACGGGTTCGGCGTGTGGACCGCGTCCCGTACGGAGGGGGTGTCCGCGATCGAGCGGGCCACGGCCGTCGCCTGGCGGGTCGCCGCCTCCTCGGCCTGCCGCTGGTCGCTGACGTAGGTGAACAGTGCGTATCCGGCCACGACCACCGCTATGAGCACGGCCTGCATGGCGAACAGCTGGCCGGCCAGGCTGCGGGGCCTCGGGATGGCTGGAAATCGCATGTCGTCAGTCTGCCTCTGAGTTAAGTGTGAACTAAATGAACGGAAGGGTGACCGCCCTCACATGGCGGGAGATAGTCACTGGCATTCCCCTTTAACGCCCGGACGTGAGCCGCACGCCGGTGTTAGCCGACGAAGACGTCAAGGAGGGCAGCCGTGGCCGCCAGCACTCCCCGTACGGCACCTGCCGCACCCGCCGCGAAGCGGGACCGCACCCATTACCTCTACATAGCCGTGATCGTCGCGGTGGCCCTCGGTATCGCGGTGGGCTTGATCTGGCCCGACACCGGGGTCGAACTCAAGCCACTGGGTACGGGCTTCGTGAACCTGATCAAGATGATGATCTCGCCGATCATCTTCTGCACCATCGTGCTCGGGATCGGGTCGGTCCGTAAGGCCGCCAAGGTCGGTGCGGTCGGCGGTATCGCGCTCGGCTACTTCACGGTGATGTCGCTGGTCGCGCTGACCATCGGTCTCGTCGTCGGCAACGTGCTGCACCCGGGCGACGGGCTGCACATCACCAACGCGATCAAGGCGTCCGGGCACGACCAGGTGTCCGCCGACGCGCTGCCGCCGGTGGACTTCGTGCTCTCGATCATCCCGGTGACCTTCGTCTCCGCCTTCACCGAGGGCCAGGTCCTCCAGACCCTGCTGGTCGCGCTGCTCGCCGGTTTCGCGCTCCAGGCGATGGGCCCGGTCGGGCAGCCCGTGCTGCGCGGTGTCGAGCACATCCAGCGGCTGGTCTTCCGCATCCTCGCCATGGTGATGTGGGCCGCCCCGATCGGTGCCTTCGGCGCCATCGCCGCGGTGGTCGGCTCGGCCGGTGTGGACGCGCTGAAGAGCCTCGCCGTGCTGATGCTCGGCTTCTACGCGACCTGTGTCCTGTTCGTCTTCGTCGTGCTCGGTACGCTGCTGCGAGTCATCACCGGCCTGAACATCTTCTCGCTGTTCAAGTACCTGGGCCGGGAGTTCCTGCTGATCCTGTCCACCTCCTCCTCCGAGTCCGCGCTGCCGCGGCTGATCGCGAAGATGGAGCACCTGGGCGTCAGCAAGCCGGTGGTCGGCATCACCGTCCCGACCGGCTACTCCTTCAACCTCGACGGCACGATGATCTACATGACCATGGCGTCGCTGTACATCGCGGACGCCCTGGGCACGCCGATGTCCGTCGGCGAGCAGATCCCGCTGCTGCTGTTCCTGCTGCTCGCCTCCAAGGGCGCGGCGGGCGTCAGCGGCGCCGGTCTGGCCACGCTGGCCGGCGGTCTCCAGTCGCACAAGCCCGCGCTGGTCGACGGCGTCGGCCTGATCGTCGGCATCGACCGCTTCATGAGCGAGGCCCGCGCCCTGACGAACTTCGCGGGCAACGCCGTCGCCACCGTCCTGATCGGCACCTGGACGAAGGAGATCGACCGGGACCGCGTCCGGCAGGTGCTCGCCGGTGAGCTCCCGTTCGACGAGACGACCCTGCTGGACGAGGGCGCGTCCGCGCCGGCCGCGGATCTGCCCGAGCCGCGCCAGGGCGACGACAAGGAACTGGCAAAGGCCTGAGCCCCGCCATACCCCGAGCGTCCGGCCCCGCCTGAACCCGGGCCGGGCGCTCGGACCACACGCCTCCGGGCGGCTGAGACTCCCCCGTAAGCTCAGCCGTCCGGAGGCTTTCGCGTTCTAGGGCCTGTTGCGAAAGTCCCGTCGTCCGCCCGGAGGGCGGGCGCGGCGTCGCCGGGCTGGGGGCACCTCCCGGCCGAAGGCTGGGGGAGGGACTTTCGCAACAGGCCCTAGTCGCTCAGCTTCGCCACCAGCGCGGTGGCGGTGGAGGCGGGCACGCCCGCCGCGTTCAGGACACTGACCGCGGCGGAGCGGCCCGCCTCCTGTGCTGTCAGGAGGCCGTCGTTCACCGCCTCGGTCACCGCGAACAGCATCTGCTCGTGCACGTACGCCAGCGCCGCCGCGGGCAGCGGTGAGCTGAAGGTGCCCTCGTCCAGGCCGCGCTGGAGTAGTTCGGCGCAGGACGCGCGGACCGGGGCGAGGCGGTCGCGGATGCCCTGCACGGTGACCGTGCGCTGGGCGAGCGCGACCAGCAGGCGGTAGCGGTCGGCGATCTCCCAGACGGCGAGCACGGACCGGGCCACCGCCTCCGCCGGGTCGTCGACCCCCGCCCGGCCCGCCGCGTGGGCGGCCGCCAGCGACTGGACCGCGCCGTCGACGAGCGTGCCGATCAGCGCCTCGCGGCTCGGGAAATGCCCGTACACCGTCCGCCGTACGACCCCCGCGGCGCGCGCGATCTGGTCCATGGAGGCGTCGGGGTCGCGCAGCAGCTCGGCGAGGGCGACGTCGAGGATGCGGCGCCGGTTGGCGTCGGCGCGGCTGGTGTTACCCATGGTCATGGCAGCCATTCTGCCCTCCCTCCACCGAGTTGCACAGCGCTGTGCAACGGCGTACATTGCACATGGTTGTGCAATTACACACCGCTGTGCAAATCCCGTGCTGCGAGGAAGGCGACCCCTGCCCATGCGACTCGTCATGACCGAACCGGTCGAAAGGATGGACCGGCCCTACGCCCGGCGCTGGTGGGCACTGCTCGTGCTCTGCCTGAGCCTGCTGGTCATCGTGATGGCCAACACCGCCCTCACGGTCGCGGCACCGGACATGACCAGCGACCTCGGCCTTTCCGGCGCCGACCTCCAGTGGGTGATCGACGGCTACACCGTCCCGTACGCCGCGCTGATGCTGCTGCTCGGCGCGATCGGCGACAAGTACAGCCGCCGGGGCGCGCTCCTCCTCGGCCTCCTCGTGTTCGGCGGCGGCGCGGTCTCCGGCTACCTCGCCGACAGCGCCACGGCCGTCATCACCGCCCGTGCCGTGATGGGCGTGGGCGCCGCGCTGATCATGCCCGCCACCCTCTCCCTGCTCGCCGCGACCTTCCCGCGCGCCGAGCGGGCCAAGGCCATCACCCTGTGGACCGCGACGGCCGGGCTCGCCATCGCCGCCGGTCCGGTGGTCGCGGGCGCGCTGCTGAAGGACCACGGCTGGTCGTCCACGTTCCTGATCAACGTGCCGGTCGCCGCCGTCGCGATCGTCGGCGCCCTCGTCCTCGTACCGCCGTCCAAGGCCGGTCACCACGACCGGATCGACTACGTCGGCGGACTGCTGTCGGTCATCTGGACCGGCTCGCTGATCTACATGATCATCGAGGGTCCGCACTTCGGCTGGGGCGTCAAGGCGGTGACGGCCGCGGTGGTCGCCGGCGTGGGTCTGCTCGCCTTCGTCGCCTGGGAGCTGCGCCACCCCCGCCCGATCCTCGACGTACGCCGCTTCGCGCACCGCCGGTTCGCGGGCTCCAATCTCGCCGTGGCCCTCTTCTTCCTGGCCGTCTTCGGCGCCTTCTACTACCTCACCCAGCACCTTCAGTTCGTCCTCGGCTACGACGCCCTCGGCACCGGCGTACGCATGCTGCCGCTCGCCGGTGCCGTGTTCGCCGGCTCGGCCCTCACCGGCTGGCTGACCCCGCGCGTCGGCATGAAGTGGACGGTCACCGCGGGCATGGTCGGCGGCACGACCGCCCTGGCCCTGCTGACCCGGGTGGACGCGTCCTCGACGTACGGCGACTTCGTCGCACCCCTGATCATCCTCGGCCTGGCCATCGGCCTCGCCCTGTCGCCCTGCACGGACGCGATCATGGGGGCCTTCCCGGAGTCGGAACTCGGCGTCGGCGGCGCGGTGAACGACACCTCGCTCGAACTCGGCGGCTCGCTCGGCATCGCGATCCTCGGCTCGCTGCTGTCCACGTCGTACGGCGACCACCTCACCGACGCCACGGCCGGCAGCAGGCTCCCGGCGAGCGCCCTGGACACCGCCCGGGACTCGGTCGGCGCCGGCTACGCGGTCGCCCAGGGCATCGGGGACAAGGCCCGGCAGGCCGCGGCGCAGGCCGCGCAGGCCGGCGACCCGCAGCAGGCCGCCCAGCTGAAGCAGCAGGCCGCCCAGCTCTCCGCCGGCGCTCGGGGAATGGCCGACGCGGTCGGGTCCTCGTTCTCCGACGCCGTCGCCCACACCAGCCTGGTCGGCGCGGTGATCCTGGGCATCGGTACGGTGCTGGTGGCGGTGCTGCTGCCGCGCAGGGAAGCCCCGGCGGTGACGGAGGAGCCCGAGCAGGAGAAGGAGCTGGTGGATCAGGCGGCTCGCTGACCGGCCCCTCCCGGCCGCCTGTCGGCCGCATCCACTAACGTGCCGTGTCCGGACCAACCGGAGCGGCACGTTCGTGTGTTCGCCGGCTGTGCGTGTACGTATGGAGGCACGGGGGAAATGAAGATCGACTGGGACCGGCGGACCTGCGCCCGCAAGGGCCATGTGACGTACGCGCCGGACGACCCGCGGCTGCGGGTGCGGCTGCACGCGCAGACCGCGCTCGGGGACGTCTGGCGCTGCCTGCGCTGCGGCGACTTCGTGCTCGGCGAGCCGCACGGCACCGGACCGGCCGCCGACGCCCCGCTGGTACCGCGCGGGAAGGTCCTGCGGGACCTGTTCATCCTCCGCTTCCTGGCGATCGAGCGGGCCGTGCGCGGGGTGTTCATCGTGCTGGTCGCGGTGGCGGTGTGGAGGTTCAGCAACAGCCAGGACGCGGTACGCCGGCTCTTCAACGAGAACCTGGACGTCGTCCGCCCGGTCTTCCGGCACTTCCACTACGACCTCGACCACTCCCCGGTCGTCGGCTCCATCCAGAAGGCCTTCGGCTACAAGCACTCCACGCTGCTCCTGGTCGCGGCCCTGCTGCTGGCCTACGCCCTGATCGAACTGGTCGAGGCGGTCGGCCTCTGGTACGCCAAGCGCTGGGCGGAGTACCTCACGGTGGTCGCCACGGCCGCCTTCCTCCCCCTGGAGATCTACGAACTCACCGAGAAGGTCAGCTACCTGAAGATCGCCACGCTGGTCCTCAACATCCTCGCCGTCCTCTACATCGCCCTCGCCAAGCGCCTGTTCGGCCTCCGCGGCGGCCGCAAGGCCTTCGACGAGGAACGGCACAGCGCGTCGCTGATGGAGGTGGAGGAGTCGGCCGGACTCGGGGTCTAGGACGTCTCGGCCCCGTCCAGCCGTGCCAGCTCCTCGCCGCTCAGGACCAGGTCGGCCGCGGCGGCCGAGTCCCGGATCGTCTCCGGGCGGCTCGCGCCCGGGATCGGCACCATCGCCGGGGACTTCGCCAGCAGCCACGCCAGAGTGATCTGCTGGGGGCTCACCCCACGTTCCCGGGCCACGGCGTGGAAGGCGGCGAAGCGGTCGGCCGCCGGCTCCGACGGTCCGTCCAGGACGCTGCGGGAGACGCCGCCGAGCGGGCTCCAAGGGAGGAACGCCAGGCCGAGTTCGGCGCAGAGCCGGAGTTCCGGCTCGCTGTCGCGGACGGCGGGGGAGTAGCGGTTCTGGACGGAGACCAGGCGGTCACCGAGGATCGCGTGGGCCGTGCGGATCTGCCGCACATCCGTGTTCGAGATCCCGGCGAGGCGGATCTTGCCCTCGTCGAGCAGCTCGCGCAGGGCGCCCACCGAGTCCTCGAAGGGCACCGCGGGGTCCGGTTTGTGGAGCTGGTAGAGGCCGATCGCCTCGACGCCCAGCCGCTTCAGCGAGGCCTCGGCGGCCGCCTTCAGGTGCCGCGGGGTGCCGGTCACCGTCCAGCTGCCGTCGGCGGGTCTGCCGCGGCCACCCTTCGTGGTGACCAGGACGCCGTCGGTGTCCCCGCCGTACGCGGCGAGGGCGCGGGCGAGGAGGAACTCGTTGTGGCCGGGGTCGTCGCCGGGCAGGTGGTAGGAGTCCGCCGTGTCCAGCAGCGTCACGCCCGCGTCCAGCGCGGCGTGCACCGTGGCGAGCGCGCGGGCCTCGCCCGGACGGCCTTCGACGGACAACGGCATCGCTCCGAGGCCGATGGCACTCACGGGCACGGCGCCGACAAGACGCGACTTCATGTCAGTCGTTCCTTCCGAGGGTCTCGGCCACGGCCTTCGGGAGCCAGTCCCGGGCGTCGCCGAAGGTGAAACCGAGCCGGGTGGCCCGGGAGTTGTCCATGCCGTAGGAGCGGGAGAAGGAGAACGGGGAGACCTCCTCGCCTGCCTCGGCGGTACGGAAGACCGTCCGGCCGCCCGGCACGTGTGCGGCCACCGCCGCGCACAGCTCCCGAGTGCTCAGCGGCGTGTGCGAGGCCGCGTTCACCGGCCCGGTGAAGTCCTCGCCCACCGCCCAGAACAGGAAGTCGGCGATCTCCTCCACGTGGATGTACGTCGCCGGCCGGCTGACCGGCGGTACGGGGATGGGGGCGCCGGCGCGGATCCGCTCGGCGTAGTACGCCGTCCGCCCGGTGAAGTCGTCGTCCCCGCCCAGGACGTGGGCGACCCGCACGGACGCGTACGGGAAGTCCCCGCCGGCCGCGAACACCGCCTCCGCCTGCCGCTTGCCCTCGCCGTAGTGGGCGTCGAGGAACTCCGGGTCCGACCAGGGCAGCCCCAGGTCGACGGCCACCGTGCGCGGATCGACCGCGGTCTCCGGCACCGGCGTCGCGGAGTCCTCCCGCTCGTACACCTCGACCGTCGACGTCATCACGTAGCGGCGGGTACGGCCCGCGAAGACCCGGCGGGCGATCGCCGCCTGGCGCGGGGTGTAGCAGACCTGGTCCACCACCACGTCGAAGGTGCGCCCGCCGAGCACCTCGGTCAGCGCCGCCTCGTCGTCCCGGTCGGCGGACAGGTGCACCACGCCGGGCGCCGGCGCCGAGGAACCGCGATTGAGCACGGTCACCCGGTCCCCGGCGGCCAGCAGCCGCGCGATCAGCCGCTTGCCGAAATAGCGGCTGCCGCCGATCACCAGCACGTCTGGTATCGCTTCTCTTGTCTCTCCGGCTGTCTCTCCGACGTCTCGCATGGACCATAATTTTCCCGGCTCGTCCGCGTGGTCTGAAGGGGAAGACATGGAAGATTCCGCCGCCGCACCGAAAGAACAACGGCATCTGCGTGCCGTCGCCCACGAAACGCCGGTGGTGTTCGACGCGGTGGACCGGCAGATCCTCCAGCTTCTCCAGACCGACGGGCGGATCAAGCTCAGCGAGCTGGGGCGGCGGGTCAGCCTCAGCCCGGCGGCGGTGGCCGAGCGGGTGCGCCGGCTGGAGGCGGCGGACGTGATCGGCGGGTACGGCGCCCGGGTCACCCCCGCCCGTCTCGGCTACGGCATCCAGGCGTTCATCCGGGTCAACCCGCACGGCGGCTACACCCTCACGCACCCCCGCACCCTGGAACTGCTCGACCGGCCGGAGATCACCGAGGCGCACCACGTCGTCGGTGAGGACTGCTGGATCCTCAAGGCCGCCGTCACCGACACCGTCCACCTGGAGGAGATCCTCGAGCAGACCTCGGCGCTCGGGCGCACGACGACGTCGATCGTGCTGTCCTCCCCGGTGCGGCACAAGCCGCTGCTGCCGCCGCGGTGAGGGGCTTGCGTTGACGTCGGCGTCAAGGCCTACGGTCACGGGTATGCGAATCGGCGAACTGGCCGCACGGGCCGGGACCACCACGCGCACGCTGCGGTACTACGAGTCGCGCGGGCTGCTGCCCGCGCGCCGTGACGACCTCGGTCACCGCACCTATGACGAGCACGACCTGCGGCTGCTCACGCAGATCCGGACGCTCCAGGACTTCGGGTTCGACCTGGAGGAGACACGTCCGTTCGTGGAGTGCCTCAGGGCCGGTCACCCGGAGGGCGACTCGTGCCCGGCGTCGCTGGCGGTCTACCGGCGCAAGCTGGCCGAGCTCGACGAGCTCGTCGGCGAGCTGACGGCGGTGCGGGCGACGGTCGCCGGGCAGCTGGCGCGGGCCGAGCAGGTCATGGGCGAGCTGGCCGCCGAGGCGCTGGTTCCGGGGGGTCCGGAACCCGGGTGCGAACTGGGAGGGCGGATACGGTGACCAAGGTGAGCGGCCTGGACGAGGTGACGGACGCGGATTTCGAGGCGGAGGTGATCGGCGCCGAACTTCCCGTGCTCGTACAGTTCACGGCCGACTGGTGCGGGCCGTGCCGGCAGCTGGCGCCGGTGCTGAAGGACATCGCCTTCGAGGAGGGTGACCGGCTGAGGATCGTCCAGCTGGACGTCGACCGGAATCCGCAGACCACGATCGCGTACGGCGTGCTGTCGACGCCGACCCTGATGGTCTTCCGGGGCGGCGAGCCGGTGAAGTCGATGGTGGGCGCCCGGCCGAAGCGCCGGCTCCTGGAGAAGCTGTCCGACGTGCTGTAATCCCGCGCGGACAAGAACAAATCCCCCGAGCAATTGCGCTCGGGGGATTTCTCTGCGTATATTCAATGGTTCGCGACTTCGATTGAATGAGATCGCGGAGAAGTTCAGTGAGCACAGTATATCCGGGCGGGAGCGGAATTGTCAAACACCGAATTTCCAGACGATGAATTGCGCCATGAGCAGGAATTCATCGATGGACTGTACGCGCGCGTGGACGCCCTTCGCGGCGACACCGAGGACTCCGTCACGGACGCCCTCGCCCAGGGCGACAAGCCCATGCAGGCCCGGCTGGAGCGGGACATCCTGGTCGCCGAGCGCTCGGGGCTGCTCGCCGCGCTGAACGCGGTGGACGGCTCGCTCTGCTTCGGCCGCATCGACCTGACCTCGGGGGTCAAGCACCACATCGGCCGGATCGGGCTGCGCCGGGACGACGCCGAGCGCACCCCCGTCCTCATCGACTGGCGGGCCGACGTCGCCCGCCCCTTCTACCTGGCCACCGGCCACACCCCGATGGGCCTGCGCCGGCGCCGGCACATCGCCACCGACGGGCGCCGGGTCACCTCCCTGCACGACGAGATCCTCGACCTGGGGGACCGGGAGAGGACCGGCCACGAGGACCCGACCGGCGACGCCGTGCTGCTGGCCGCGCTCAACTCCGCCCGCACCGGCCGGATGAGCGACATCGTGCAGACCATCCAGGCCGAGCAGGACGAGATCATCCGGGCCCCGTACCGCGGGGTGCTGGTGGTCGAGGGCGGCCCCGGCACCGGCAAGACGGCCGTCGCCCTCCACCGGGCCGCCTACCTCCTCTACGAGTACCGGGAGCTGCTGGCCCGGCGCGCCGTCCTGATCGTCGGCCCCAACCCCGCCTTCCTCGGCTACATCGGTGAGGTGCTGCCCTCCCTCGGCGAGACCGGTGTGCTGCTGGCAACGGTCGGCGAGCTGTTCCCCGGGGTGAGGGCGACGGCGACCGACACGCCCGAGGCGGCCGCCGTGAAGGGCCGCGCCGACATGGCCGACGTGCTCGCCGCCGTCGTACGGGACCGGCAGGCGCTGCCCGACCCGGTGATCGCCATCGAGCACGACCGCGAGGTGCTGATGCTCGACGACGGCCTGGTGAACGTCGCCCGCGAGCGCACCCGAGCCGCCAAGCTGCCGCACAACGTGGCCCGCGAGCACTTCGAGGGGCACATCCTCAACGCGCTCACCGAGCTGTACGCCGAGCGTGTGGGCACCGACCCGTACGACGGCAGCAGCCTGCTGGACGCCTCCGACATCACCCAGATCCGCGACGAACTCGCCGAGAACCCCGAGGTCTGGTCCGCCATCGACCAGCTGTGGCCGCGGGTGGCCCCGCGCCGGCTGGTCGCCGACTTCCTCGCCGAGCCCGACGGATACGTGTCCGAGGCCGACGCCGACGCCGTCCGGCGCCCGGTGACCCGGGCCTGGACGGTGGCGGACGTGCCCCTCCTCGACGAGGCGGCCGAACTCCTCGGCGAGGACGACCGGGTGGCACGGGCCCGCGCCGAACGGGAGCGGGAGACGCAGATCGCCTACGCGCAGGGCGTACTGGACGTCTCCTACGCCTCCCGGACCTACGAGTTCGAGGACAAGGAGGACAGCGACCCGGAGTCCTCGGAGGTGCTGTCCGCGCACGACATCATCGACGCCGAGCGGTTCGCCGAGCGGCACGAGGAGGACGACTCCCGCAGCGCCGCCGAGCGCGCGGCGGCCGACCGGACCTGGGCGTTCGGGCACATCATCGTCGACGAGGCGCAGGAGCTGTCCCCGATGGCCTGGCGGCTGCTGATGCGGCGCAGCCCGACCCGCTCGATGACGCTCGTCGGCGACCCGGCGCAGACCGCGGAGGCGGCGGGCGTCGGCTCCTGGGCGGAGATCCTCGAGCCGTACGTCGAGGACCGCTGGGAGCACACCCGGCTCGGCGTCAACTACCGCACCCCGTCCGAGATCATGGACGTCGCCGCGGCGGTGGTCCGCGCCGAGAACCCGGACTTCACCCCGCCGAGCTCCGTACGCTCGACCGGGGTACGGCCCTGGGTGCGGCACGTGGCGGACGACCTCCCCGGCGCCGTGGAGAAGGCGGTCTCCGAACTGACCCCCACGGAGGGCCGGCTGGCGGTGATCGCCCCCCGCGACCTCCACCGCCGCCTCGCAGCGCACCTCGACGGCGTCACGGCCGGCGCCGAGCCCGACCTGACGCGGACCGTCGTCCTGCTGGACCCGCGCCAGGCGAAGGGCCTCGAATTCGACTCCGTCCTGGTGGTCGAGCCGGGCGACTACGGCACGAGCGACCTGTACGTCGCCCTGACCCGGGCGACCCAGCGGCTCGGGGTGCTGCACACGGGTGACCTGCCCGAGGGACTCAAGCAGGCCGCAGCCACACCGTAGCCAGCGGTGGCAGGGTCAGCCGGATGCTCGCCGGGCGGCCGTGCCAGGCGGTCGCCTCCGGCTTGACCGGGTCGGGGTTGGTGACGTCGCCGCCGCCGTAGCGGGCCGCGTCGGTGTTGAGGACCTCGTGCCAGGCGGGGATGTCGTCGGGGACGCCGAGGCGGAACTCGTGGCGGACGACGGGGGCGAAGTGGGACACGGCGAGCAGCGGACCGCCCTCGGCGTCGTACCGCAGGAACGCCACCACGTTGTCGTCGGCCGCGTCCCCGACGATCCACTGGAAGCCCGACGGGTCGGTGTCGCGCTGCCAGAGGGCGGGGGTGTGCCGGTAGACCGCGTTGAGGTCGCGGACCAGGTCGCGCATGCCCCGGTGGTCGGACTCGGCGCCGTAGGCCGGGTCGAGCAGCCACCAGTCGGGGCCGTGCGCCTCGGACCACTCGGCGCCCTGGGCGAACTCCTGGCCCATGAACAGCAGCTGCTTGCCGGGGTGGGACCACATGAAGCCCAGATAGGCGCGCTGGTTGGCGCGCTGCTGCCACCAGTCGCCCGGCATCTTCGACACCAGCGACCGCTTGCCGTGCACCACCTCGTCGTGGGAGATGGGCAGGACGTAGTTCTCGCTGTAGGCGTACACCATCGAGAAGGTCATCTCGTGGTGGTGGTACTTCCGGTGCACCGGCTCATGAGCGACGTACTCCAGCGAGTCGTGCATCCAGCCCATGTTCCACTTCAGCCCGAAACCGAGGCCGCCGAAGCCGCTCGGGCCCTTGTGGTGCGTGGGCCGCGTGACACCGTCCCAGGCGGTCGACTCCTCGGCGACGGTCACCACACCCGGGCAGCGCCGGTACACGGTGGCGTTCATCTCCTGGAGGAAGGCCACCGCGTCCAGGTTCTCCCGGCCGCCGTGCTCGTTCGGCGTCCACTGGCCCGGCTCGCGCGAGTAGTCGAGGTAGAGCATGGAGGCGACGGCGTCCACCCGGAGCCCGTCGATGTGGAACTCCTCGCACCAGTACACGGCGTTGGCGACCAGGAAGTTGCGCACCTCGCGGCGGCCGAAGTCGAACTCCAGCGTGCCCCAGTCGGGGTGCGCGGCACGCAGCGGGTCGGAGTGCTCGTACAGCGGCCGGCCGTCGAACTCCGCCAGTGCCCAGTCGTCGCGCGGGAAGTGCGCGGGCACCCAGTCCATCAGTACGCCGATCCCCGCCTGGTGCAGCCTGTCCACCAGGTGCTTGAAGTCGTCGGGGGTGCCCAGGCGGGCCGTGGGCGCGTAGAAGCCGGTGACCTGGTAGCCCCAGGAGCCGCCGAAGGGGTGCTCGGCGACCGGCATCAGCTCGACGTGGGTGAACCCCAGGTCCTTGACGTAGGCGGGGAGTTGCTCGGCGAGCTGCCGGTAGGTGAGGCCGGGCCGCCAGGACGGCAGGTGGACCTCGTACACCGAGAACGGCGCCTCGTGCACCGGTGTGTCCGCGCGGCGGGCCAGCCACTCCTCGTCGCCCCACTCGTGGCGCGAGGCCGTCACGATGGACGACGTGGCGGGCGGCACCTCGGTGCGCCGGGCCATCGGGTCGGCGCGCAGGGTACGGGAGCCGTCCGGGCGGGTGATCTCGAACTTGTACAGCTCGCCCTCGCCGAGGTCCGGCACGAACAGCTCCCACACCCCGGTGGAGCCGAGCGAGCGCATCGGATGGCCGGTGCCGTCGAAGAAGTTGAAGCTCCCCGCCACCCGCACGCCCCGCGCGTTCGGCGCCCACACCGCGAACCGGGTGCCCGTCACCCCCTGGTGGGTCGTCGGGTGCGCGCCGAGCGCCTGCCACAGCTGCTCGTGCCGGCCCTCGCCGAGCAGATGCAGGTCGAGGTCGCCGAGCGTGGGCAGGAAGCCGTAGGCGTCCGCGGTCTCGTGGACGTTCCCCTCGTACGACACCAGCAGCCGGTACGCCGGGACCTCGCGCAGCGGGAGCAGCCCGGAGAAGAAGCCGTCGCCGTCGTCGTGCAGTTCGGCCCGCAGCTCGCCGGAGACGACGGTGACGGCCCGCGCGTACGGGCGGAAGGCCCGGAAGGCGACCCCGCCGGTCACCGGGTGCGCGCCCAGTACCCCGTGCGGATCGTGATGGGTGCCGTGCAGCAGCCGCTCGCGGTCACCGGCGTCGACGGCGGGGGAGACGGCGACCTCCACCTCGGGCGCGGGGGCGGGAGCCGGCACGGAAGCGGAAGCGGGCGCGGGCGCGACCTCGGTCTCGATCTCCGGCGGCTTGGCCTGCGCGGGCGCCTTCTTCTTGGCGGACTTGCCGGCGGACTTGGTCTTGGCGGATTTGTGCTTCTCGGACGCTGACTTCTTGGACGTCACGGACGCGTCTCCCGGGCGAGGGTCAGGGGGCGGCGGCCCCCTAGGTCAGGTCGGACGTGGCGAGGCGGTGGACCGCCGAGAGGGGTACGGGGAGCCAGTCGGGTCGGTGCCGGGCCTCGTAGACGACCTCGTAGATCGCCTTGTCCGTCTCGTAGGCGCGCAGCAGTACGGGATCGGTGCGCGGGTCGGTGCCCGCGACCTCGGTGTAACCGGAACAGTAGGCGGCCCGGCAGGCCGTCGCCCAGTCCTGCGCCGCAGGACCGACGGAATGAGCCGCGTAGTCGAAGGAGCGGAGCATTCCGGCGATGTCCCGCACGGGCGGCTGCGGCATGCGCCGCTCGGCCAGCGGCCGGGCCGGTTCGCCCTCGAAGTCGATCAGCGACCACTGCCCGGAGGGCGAGCGCAGGCACTGGCCGAGGTGCAGGTCGCCGTGGATGCGCTGGGCGGTCCAGGCGCGGCCCTCGGCGGCCAGGTCGTCCAGCGCCTCGAAGGCCGAGCGCAGCCCGGTCTCGTACGGCCCGAGCGCGGGCACCGCCTGGACGGCGGCCGTGAGGCGCTCCACCATGCCGTCGACGAGGACCCGCAGCTGGCTGTGGCCCAGGGTGACGGTGGGCAGGGCGCGGGCGAGGGCGGTGTGCACCTCGGCGGTGGCCCGCCCCAGCGCCCGCGCCTCGGCGGTGAAGTCCTCGCCCTTGGCGAGCTCGCGCAGCGCCAGCTCCCAGCCGTCGCCCGCGCCCCGCACGAACGGCTGGAGCACGCCCAGGACGTAGGAGTCGCCGTCCAGCTCGGCGTGCAGCCATGCCGTCGGCGCGGGCACCCGGGCGCAGCCCTCCCGGGCCAGCGCGAGGGGTATCTCCAGATCGGGGTTGACGCCGGGCACGACCCGGCGCAGCAGCTTGAGAATGAACGTATCTCCGTAGACCACCGAGGTGTTGGACTGCTCGGCGGTCATCAGCCGGGCCACGAGTCCCTCGCGGATCTCCTGGCGCGGGTCCCGTTCGAAACGGAGCCCGCCGATGCGGGCCCGGGAGCGCAGCGCCTCCAGGAGCACCTCGGCGGGCCGGGTGTCGTACAGGGCGTCGTACACCGTGCGTCCGGCGAGCGGGCCCTGAGCCACATGTCCGATCAGCGCGGGCGCCAGCCGGGGCGGCAGCGCCTCACGCACGCCTATGAGGAGCTGGTAGCAGTCGCCGGGCTGGGGCGGGGCGCCCAGCGCGGCCGGCTGGTGTGCCTGGACCAGCAGGTGGTGGAGCCCGAGCCGGGTGTCGGCGGGCAGCAGTTCGGTGGCCGCGACCGGTGTGAAACCGGTGACCGGGCGTCCCTTGCCCGCGAACCAGCGCTGCCTCGGCAGCCACTCGCGCAGCAGTGGATCGAGCGACGCGAGGATCTGGCCGGGACTTGTGGTGGTGCCGGATGAGGTGACCGTTTCCGCCATGGCGTCACGTCCTTTCCCCGGTGCGTCGGGGTGATTACTTCTGCGTGCCCCGGGCGGGGCGGCGGAAACCGCCCCACCCGGGCTTCTATGCGCCTTCCTTGCGGAGCCGGAACCAGTAGAAGCCGTGGCCCGCGAGGGTCAGCAGGTACGGCAGATCACCGACCGCCGGGAAACGGACACCGCCGAACAGCTCGACGGGGTGCCGCCCGTTGAACCGGCTGAGGTCCAGTTCGGTGGGCTGTGCGAAGCGGGAGAAGTTGTGGACGCAGAGGACGAGGTCGTCCTCGTACTCCCGGAGGAAGGCGATGACGGCGGGGTTGGA
>NZ_JBEYXB010000014.1:0-254140 GCF_040644935.1 Streptomyces sp. NPDC046915
TGTTGTGTTTTGTGCTGGGTGTCGTTCTCCGTGGGGGGCGGGGGGGGGGGGGGGGGGGGGGGGGGGGGGGGGGGGGGGGGGGGGCGCCGGCCCCCCCCCCACACCCCCTTGCACATCTGAACGTGGGACGTCTCACACACCGGCCCCGCGTCTCGAACTCAAGCGACAAGTGCGAAGATGGGGCACGGCAGGACAGGGCCCCCACCACAGGGCCGAAGAAAGAGCGGCCGGACACCAGCCGCCGCCCGGTCGACGCAGACCGGCGTACGGCGCAATGCATGGAGGACGTGACGTGGCGAACGACGCCAGCACCGTTTTCGACCTAGTGATCCTCGGCGGTGGCAGTGGCGGTTACGCCGCGGCCCTGCGCGGGGCGCAGCTGGGCCTGGACGTCGCCCTGATCGAGAAGGACAAGGTCGGCGGCACCTGCCTGCACCGGGGTTGCATCCCCACCAAGGCCCTGCTGCACGCGGGCGAGATCGCCGACCAGGCCCGCGAGAGCGAGCAGTTCGGCGTCAAGGCCACCTTCGAGGGCATCGACGTCCCCGCCGTCCACAAGTACAAGGACGGTGTCATCTCCGGCCTGTACAAGGGACTCCAGGGCCTGATCGCCTCCCGCAAGGTGACCTACATCGAGGGTGAGGGCCGGCTGTCCTCCCCGACCTCCGTCGACGTGGGCGGCCAGCGCATCCAGGGCCGTCACGTCCTGCTGGCGACCGGCTCCGTGCCGAAGTCGCTGCCGGGCCTGGAGATCGACGGCAACCGGATCATCTCCTCCGACCACGCCCTCGTCCTGGACCGCGTGCCCAAGTCCGCGATCATCCTGGGCGGCGGTGTCATCGGCGTCGAGTTCGCCTCGGCGTGGAAGTCCTTCGGCTCGGACGTCACGGTCATCGAGGGCCTGAAGCACCTCGTCCCGGTCGAGGACGAGAACTCCTCCAAGCTTCTTGAGCGCGCCTTCCGCAAGCGCGGCATCAAGTTCAACCTCGGCACCTTCTTCCAGAAGGCCGAGTACACGCAGGACGGCGTCAAGGTCACCCTCGCCGACGGCAAGGAGTTCGAGGCGGAGGTCCTCCTCGTCGCCGTGGGCCGCGGCCCGGTCTCGCAGGGCCTGGGCTACGAGGAGCAGGGCGTCGCGATGGACCGCGGTTACGTCCTGGTCGACGAGTACATGCGGACGAACGTCCCGACCATCTCCGCCGTCGGTGACCTGGTCCCCACGCTCCAGCTCGCGCACGTCGGCTTCGCCGAGGGCATCCTGGTGGCGGAGCGTCTGGCCGGTCTGAAGGCCGTTCCGATCGACTACGACGGTGTCCCGCGGGTGACGTACTGCCACCCGGAGGTCGCCTCCGTCGGTATCACCGAGGCCAAGGCCAAGGAGATCTACGGCGCGGACAAGGTCGTCGCTCTGAAGTACAACCTGGCGGGCAACGGCAAGAGCAAGATCCTGAACACCTCGGGCGAGATCAAGCTCGTCCAGGTGAAGGACGGCGCGGTGGTCGGCGTCCACATGGTCGGCGACCGCATGGGCGAGCAGGTCGGCGAGGCCCAGCTGATCTACAACTGGGAGGCGCTGCCGGCCGAGGTCGCGCAGCTCATCCACGCCCACCCGACGCAGAACGAGGCGCTCGGCGAGGCCCACCTGGCCCTCGCGGGCAAGCCCCTGCACTCGCACGACTGACCCTCGGTCGAAACACGTCGAAGCGACGACACAGACTTCCGCAACTCGTAAGGAGCAACCGAAACCATGGCGGTTTCCGTAACCCTTCCGGCGCTCGGCGAGAGCGTCACCGAGGGCACTGTCACCCGCTGGCTGAAGGCCGAGGGCGAACGCGTCGAGGCCGACGAGCCGCTGCTCGAGGTCTCGACCGACAAGGTCGACACCGAGATCCCCTCGCCCGCCGCCGGTGTGCTGGCCTCCATCAAGGTCGCCGAGGACGAGACCGTCGAGGTGGGCGCCGAGCTGGCCGTCATCGACGACGGCACCGGAGCCCCCGCGGCTGCCCCGGCCCCCGCCGCCGAGGCCGCCCCGGCCCCCGCGCCGACCCCCACGGCCGCCCCGGCCGCCCAGACCCCGGTCGCCCCCTCCACCGAGCAGGCCGCCCCGGCCCCGGCCCCGACCGCCGAGGCCGCCGCCGGTGCCTCCGGCGCCCAGGGCACGGACGTGGTCCTGCCCGCGCTCGGTGAGTCCGTCACCGAGGGCACCGTCACCCGCTGGCTGAAGGAGGTCGGCGAGTCCGTCGAGGCCGACGAGCCGCTGCTCGAGGTCTCCACGGACAAGGTCGACACCGAGATCCCGGCGCCCACCTCCGGTGTGCTGCTGGAGATCGTGGTCGGCGAGGACGAGACCGCCGAGGTCGGCGCCAAGCTCGCCGTCATCGGCGCCCCGGGTGCCGCCCCGGCCGCCGCTCCGGCTCCGGCCGCCCCGGCGCCCGCCGCCGCCCCGGCCCCGGCTCCCGCCCCGGCCGCGCCCGCCGCCCCCGCTGCTCCGGCGCCCGCGCCCGCTCCGGCCCCGCAGGCGCCCACGGTTCCGGCCCCGCAGCAGGTGACCACCCCGGCCCCCGAGCCGGTGCCGTCCGCTCCGGTGCCCGCCCCGGCCCCGGTCACGCCGGCCACCGCGCCGACCTCTCCGACCGCCACCCAGGCGACCGACGAGGGCGCGTACGTCACCCCGCTGGTGCGCAAGCTCGCCGCCGAGAACGGCGTCGACCTGTCCACCGTCAAGGGCACCGGCGTCGGCGGCCGCATCCGCAAGCAGGACGTCATCGCCGCCGCCGAGGCCGCGAAGGCCGCCGCCGCTGCCCCGGCTCCGGCCGCGGCCGCCGCTCCGGCCAAGAAGGCCCCGGCGCTGGAGGTCTCCCCGCTGCGCGGCCAGACCGTCAAGATGCCCCGCATCCGCAAGGTCATCGGCGACAACATGGTCAAGGCGCTGCACGAGCAGGCCCAGCTGTCGTCGGTCGTCGAGGTCGACGTCACCCGCCTGATGCGGCTGCGCACCCAGGCCAAGGACTCCTTCGCCGCGCGCGAGGGCGTCAAGCTCTCCCCGATGCCGTTCTTCGTGAAGGCGGCGGCCCAGGCGCTGAAGGCCCACCCGGTCATCAACGCCAAGATCAACGAGGCCGAGGGCACGATCACCTACTTCGACTCCGAGAACGTCGGGATCGCGGTGGACTCCGAGAAGGGCCTGATGACCCCGGTCATCAAGCACGCGGGCGACCTCAACATCGCCGGTATCGCCAAGGCCACGGCCGAGCTCGCGGGCAAGGTCCGGGCCAACAAGATCACCCCGGACGAGCTGTCCGGCGCGACCTTCACCATCTCCAACACCGGTTCGCGCGGCGCCCTGTTCGACACGATCATCGTGCCGCCGGGCCAGGTCGCGATCCTCGGCATCGGTGCCACGGTCAAGCGTCCGGCCGTCATCGAGACCGAGGAGGGCACGGTCATCGGCGTCCGCGACATGACCTACCTGACCCTCTCCTACGACCACCGCCTGGTCGACGGCGCCGACGCGGCCCGTTACCTGACGGCGGTCAAGGCGATCCTGGAGGCGGGCGAGTTCGAGGTCGAGCTCGGCCTCTGAGTCTCCTGCTCAGGCAGCACCGCACCCCGTCCGGATCCTTCCGGGCGGGGTGTTCGTGCTTCTCGGGGCGCTCACCGTGTAAGGCTCGTCTCACCTGCACAAAAGCGCCCCCGTGCGCCCCTCCCGCGGAGCGAACCCGCCGTATTGTCTAAACGTCAAAGCCCCCCGGGGGCCGCAGCACGGCCCCTCCCTAAGGAGCCCCCATGACCGCGCCCGTCGTCCACTCGCTGCGCGAGCAGATCCGCGAGCACATCGTGGAGGGAATCGTCAGCGGGCGCTGGCAGCCGGGCGAGCGCATCGTGGAGCGCCGGATCGCCACCGAGCTGGAGGTGAGCCAGACCCCCGTACGCGAGGCGCTGCGGGAGCTGGAGTCCCTGCGCCTGATCGAGTCCGCGCCGAACAAGGGCGTACGCGTACGGAACCTGACCGCGGCCGACCTGGAGGAGAGCTACCCCGTCCGAGCCGGCCTGGAGGCCATCGCGGCGGAACTGGCGGCCGACCGCCTCGCGGAGGACTGCTCGGCCCTGGAGCCGCACGTACTGGCCCTGTACGAGGCCGACCGCGACGCCGACGGCACGGGCCAGGTGCGGCACACGGTGGCCTTCCACCGCGAACTGGTCCGCGCGGCCGGCAACTCGGTGCTGCTGCACACCTGGGAAGGGCTCGGCATCGAGGTCTTCACCGCCCTGTCCATCCGCTGGCTGGGCACGGTCCAGCAGTCGTACGCGGAGGAGCACGAGGAGCTGGTGCAGGCCTTCAAGCGCCGGGATCCGCGGATCGCGGAGCTGGTGAAGGCCCACGTCCTGGGCTGCGCGCCGCGTGCCTGACCTCCTCCCGCACCACGAAACACCCGCGGCCCGAACGCCGGGCCCCGCGCGCCCCCCGCATCACGGAACAGGCTGAGCCCCACGCCTGGCCCGCGCGCCACGCGCCTGACCTCCTCCCGCACCACGAAACACCCCCCGCCCAAACCCCACCGCCCCGCGCCACAACCCCCGCATCACGGAACAGGCGAAGCCCCACGCCTCGGCCCACGCGCCACGCGCCTGAGCCCTGCCGAACAGCAGAGCACTCACCCGCTCAAACGCCGCCCGACCTGCGAAAACTCCGCCCGATCACGACACTCGGTGCCCTCGCCGGAGGCACCCCGTGCCGACTTTCTCGAAATCAAGAGGTTTTGCCCCTCAACCCTTTGATCGATCATCGATCAGGGAGTTAAAGTCACCGACGGACCTCTACCGGGGTCCTTCGCCCTGTCCTGCCAAAGACCAAGGGCAACCCCGAACCCTTACCGATGAGGGAACCCCCTTCGACTGAGGAAGGCGGCGACATGACCGACCCCAACGCCATCCAGCCGAGCGCGCTCGACCAGCTCCCGGACCGCGACCCGGAGGAGACCGCCGAATGGCAGGCCTCCCTGGACGCCGTCGCCAAGGAGGCCGGGCCGCACCGCGCCGCGTACCTGATGCGGCGCACGCTGGAGCGCGCCGAGGCGGGCGGCATCGCGCTGCCGAAGCTCCTCGAGACCGACTACGTCAACACCATCCCCACCTCCGCCGAGCCGGGCCTGCCCGGCGACCCGGAGCTGGAGGCCCGGATCACCGCGTGGAACCGCTGGAACGCGGCCGCGATGGTCACCCGGGGCAGCAAGCACGGCGTCGGCGGCCACATCGCCACCTTCGCCTCCGCGGCCTGGCTGTACGAGACCGGCTTCAACCACTTCTTCAAGGGCAAGGAGGCCGACGGCTCGGGCGACCAGCTCTACATCCAGGGCCACGCCTCCCCCGGCATCTACGCCCGCGCCTTCCTCGACGGTCGGCTGAACGAGGCGCACCTCGACAACTTCCGCCAGGAGGCCGGCGGCAACGGCCTGCCCTCCTACCCGCACCCGCGCCGCCTGCCCTGGCTGTGGGAGTTCCCGACGGTGTCGATGGGCCTCGGCCCGCTCTCCGCGATCTACCAGGCCCGCTTCAACCGCTACCTCACCAGCCGCGCCATCAAGGACGTCTCCGCGTCCCACGTCTGGGCCTTCCTCGGCGACGGCGAGATGGACGAGCCGGAGTCGACGGCGGCCATCGCGCTCGCCGCCCGTGAGGAGCTGGACAACCTCACCTTCGTCATCAACTGCAACCTCCAGCGCCTCGACGGCCCGGTCCGTGCCAACTTCAAGATCGTGCAGGAGCTGGAGGCCCAGTTCCGCGGCGCCGGCTGGAACGTCATCAAGACGCTGTGGGGCTCCGCCTGGGACGAGCTGTTCCAGCTCGACACCACGGGTGCGCTCGTACGCCGCCTGCGCCAGGTACCGGACGCGCAGGTCCAGACGTACCAGACCCGCGACGCCGCCTACATCCGCCAGGACTTCTTCGGCGCCGACCCGGCGCTCGCGGAGATGGCGAAGCTGCTCAGCGACGACAAGATCCTCGAGTGTTTCCACCTCTCGCGCGGTGGTCACGAGGCCCGCAAGGTCTACGCCGCGTACAAGGCCGCCGTCGAGCACAAGGGCGCGCCGACCGTGATCCTGGCCCAGACGGTCAAGGGCCACACCCTCGGCCAGGGCTTCGCCTCGAAGAACGCCAACCACCAGATGAAGAAGCTGTCGGTGGACGAGTTCAAGGCGATGCGCGACCTGCTCGAACTGCCGATCAAGGACAGCGACTTCGCCGACGGCGTGGTCCCCTACGGCCACCCGGGCGCCGACTCCCCCGAGGTCCGCTACCTCCAGGAGCGCCGCGCGGCCCTCGGCGGCCCGGCCCCGGCCCGCCGCACCCATGCGCCGGCCCCGCTGCCCGCCCCCGCCGAGAAGGCCTTCGCCTCCTTCGACAAGGGCTCCGGCTCCCAGAACGTGGCCACCACCATGGCCTTCGTCCGCCTCATCAAGGACCTGGTCCGTGACAAGGAGACGGGCAGGCGCTGGGTGCCGATCGTCCCCGACGAGGCGCGCACCTTCGGCATGGAGAGCCTCTTCCCGTCCCTCGGCATCTACTCGCCGAAGGGCCAGACGTACGAGCCGGTCGACCGCGACCAGCTGATGTACTACAAGGAGGCCAAGAACGGCCAGATCCTCAACGAGGGGATCACCGAGGCCGGTTCGATGGCCGACTTCATCGCCGCGTCGACCGCGTACGCGACGCACGGCGAGGCGATGATCCCGTTCTACATCTTCTACTCGATGTTCGGCTGGCAGCGCACGGCCGACCAGATGTGGCAGCTCGGCGACCAGCTCGGCCGCGGCTTCCTCGTCGGCGCCACGGCGGGCCGTACGACGCTGACGGGCGAGGGCCTCCAGCACGCCGACGGCCACTCCCCGGTGATCGCGGCGACGAACCCGGCGGCGCTGACGTACGACCCGGCGTTCGCGTACGAGGTCGCGGCGATCGTCAAGGACGGTCTGCGCCGGATGTACGGCGAGGCGGCCCCGGGTGAGGACCAGAACGTCTTCTACTACCTGACCGTCTACAACGAGCCGCTGCCGCAGCCCGCCAAGCCGTCGGGCCTCGGCATCGACGAGGGCATCGTCAAGGGCCTGTACCGCTTCAACACGGCGGAGTCGGCGGGCATCACCCCGCCCGCCAACGCCCCGCGCATCCAGCTGCTGGGCTCCGGCACGGCGATCCACTGGACGCTCAAGGCGCAGCGGCTGCTCGCCGAGGAGTGGGGCGTGGCGGCCGACGTCTGGTCGGCCACCTCCTGGACGGAGCTGCGCCGCGACGCGCTGGAGGCCGACGCGGCCCTGCTGCGCGGCGAGGAGCGGGTGCCGTACCTCCGCCAGGCGCTGCACGGCGCCGAGGGCCCGGTGCTCGCGGTCTCCGACTACATGCGCCAGGTCCCCGACCAGATCGCGCAGTGGGTCGAGCAGGACTGGTCCTCGCTGGGCGCCGACGGCTTCGGCCTCTCGGACACCCGTGACGCGGCCCGCCGTCACTTCGGCGTCGACGCGGAGTCGATCGTCGTCGCGGCCCTGGCCCAGCTCGCCAAGCGCGGCGAGGTCAAGGCCACGGCGGTGAAGGAAGCGCGGGAGAAGTACGGCCTGTAATAGTCCCTGGCTGCTGGAAGGGGCACGGCGTGATCGCCGTGCCCCTTCGTCGTCGATGCTCATTGTCAGTGGCCCCCGGCATCATGAACGCATGCGCGCCGCCCGCCTGATCAAGATGGTGCTCCTGCTCCAGTCCCGTCCCTCCATGACCGCCGCGGAACTCGCGCGCGAGCTGGAGGTGTCGGAGCGCACGGTCACCCGGGACGCGCAGGCGCTGTCGGAGGCGGGCGTGCCGGTGTACGCGGACCGGGGCCGGGCCGGGGGCTACCGGCTGATCGGCGGCTACCGGACCCGGCTGACCGGCCTCGCCCGCACCGAGGCGGAGGCGCTGTTCCTGTCCGGGGTGCCCGGGGCGCTGCGCGAGATGGGCCTGGAGGACGTGGCCTCGGCGGCCCATCTGAAGGTGTCCGCGGCCCTGCTCCCCGCCTTCCGTGACGCCCCGCGCACCGCGGCCCAGCGCTTCCACCTGGACGCGCCGGCCTGGTTCCGTGAGCCGGAGACACCCGCGCTGCTGCCCGCGGTGGCCCAGGCGGTGTGGGACGACCGCTGCGTGACCGCCCGCTACCGGCGGGACGGTACTTCGGAGGCGGAGCGGGAGCTGGAGCCGTACGGGCTGGTGCTGAAGGCGGGGGTCTGGTACCTGTGCGCGCGGGTCCCGGAGGCGGGCGCCTTCCGGACGTACCGCATGGACCGCTTCACCGCCGTGGACGTCTCGCCGACCCGCTTCCACCGGGACGAGGACTTCGACCTGCCGGGCCACTGGGCGGAGCGGGCGGAGGGCTTCGCCCGTTCGATCCTGCGGGCGGAGGTGGTGGTCCGGCTGACGGCGGAGGGGGTGCGGAAGCTGCCGTGGGCGGTCGATCCGGTGTCCGCGCGGGACGCGATACGGGCGGCGGGCGAGGCGGGCGACGACGGATGGGTGACCCTGACCCTGCGGGTGGAGTCCGAGGAGGTCGCGCACAGCCAGCTCACCGGGCTCGGCCCGGAGGTGGAGGTGCTGGCGCCTCAGTCGCTGCGGGCGGCCTTCGCGCGGGACGCGAGGCGGCTGGCCGAGCTGTACCCCTCCGCATAACGATCCGCCGCACTCCACGTGCGCCCCTGTGCCCGAGGGCCGATGCTGGACCCGTGATGGACGAGATGGAGTTCTGGGAGCTGGTGGACGCCACCCGTGAGGCCGCCGAGGGCGATCCCGAGGAGCAGGCCGACGTGCTCGTGGACCGGCTTCTCCAGCTTGACCCGGACATGATCCTGGACTTCGCCCGTCACTTCGAGGCCCGCTACAACCGCGCGTACACCTGGGACCTGTGGGGCGCCGCCTGGGTGCTCCTGGACGGGGCGAGCGACGACGCCTTCGACTTCTTCCGCTGCTGGCTGATCGGCCAGGGCCGCGAGATCTACGAGGGCGCGGTGCACGTCCCTGACTCCCTGGCCGAGCTCCTGGACGACTTCGACGAGGAGATCGACGGCGACGGCGAGGAACTGGGCTACGCGGCGGACGAGGCGTACGAGCAGCTCACCGGCACGGTGGCCCCCGACCTGGGCATCGCCCCGGCACCGGCGGAGCCGGAGGGCACCCCGGTCGACTTCGAGAACGAGTCGGCCCTCGCCGAGCGGTATCCGCGTCTGTGGGCCCGCTTCAAGGAGTGAGGCTCACGCGGCGGCGCGGCGCCGGCCGGTACTGTCCGCCGGGATGTACGCCTGCGCCGGCTCGGCCCGCACCGTGTGGTGCATCGGCGCCGCGTTGGCCTGCTCCAGCGCGGAAGCGGTGACGGCGGCCGGACCCAGGACGACCGCGGCAACGGCGCAGACGACGGTCCAGGCACTCTTCTTCATCTCGCTGCTCATCTTGATCCCCACCTTCGGTCAGTACGTACCCCTGACGCTAGGGCGCCCCGCTCAGCGAGATCAGTGAGCCACCTACGAGCAACCTGTGAGCGCGGCGCGGACGAGGGCGATGCCGTGGAGTGCGGCCGGGGCCTGCGCGGTAGGGGGCGACGGGACCAGTCCCACGCAACGGCGACAGATGCCCGTCCCCACACCCCGGGGCAGCGGATCCCGGCACTCGCCGCACTCGACCAGCCGCTCGACCGGCGTGCGTGGCGCGGGGGTGCGGCTCTCCAGGCGGTACGCGAGGAGCGCGGCCGGGGCCCGTACGGGCCGGGGCAGGTCCGCGGTCAGAGCATGCCGGAGCTCGGCCTCCGTGGCACCGGCCGTAGCGAGCCAGCGCGCGGCGAGAGGTGCGAGCCGCTCGACCTCACGGGCACCGAGCCGAAGGGCGGGCGTGTGATCGCCGAGCCGGACCAGGAAGGCCGCGGCGGCCGGGTTGGAGGTGTTCTCCTCGGTGTTCTCCCCGACAGGGGATGCGCCGACGGCCTGACCGGTCTCGTCACCGGCGGGCGGGTCCTGGTCACTCGAAGCCCGTACGACGTTGAAGGCGGCGGCGATCTCGGCGTCGGTCGTCAACGCGACGTTGGAGACGAGCACTTGCGTGGACCACCGGCCGGTCTCCGGGTCCTGCGTCCGCCGGGTATGGAGGTAGCCCTCTTCTTCCAGCTGCCGCCGGGCCTTGCGCACCGCGAGACGCCCTTCCGGCATCTTCTCGCCGATGCTCTGGACGGTCTCGCGTGAGCCCTCGGGGAGGGACAGCGCCCATTGCAGAAGCCGTACGGCGGTCCCGTTCAGCCGGGGATGCCGGATGATCTCGTTCGGGGTCTGGGAGAAGAACCGGGCGGGAGGGATAGCATGCTTGAGCATCGCGGTGGACCTCTATTCCACTCGTCGGTGAAGGCCCTCAGAGCGGTGTTGGCGCACCACTGAGGGCCGCTCCGTGTTGGCGCACGGAGCGTGATGGCGCGATTACTCTACCGCCGTCCGGGCGGCGAACTTTACGAAAGTCGTCCATTCGTCCGCCGAGAAGGCGAGGGTAAGGCGGGAGTTGGCTTTCGAGTCGCGGATGTGGACGGTGGGGGCGGAGGGTTCGTGGGCGGCTTCGAGGCACTGCCCACCCGCGTCGCCGCTGTAACTGGACTTGAACCACGTCAGATGCCCGGTGTTCATAGCGCGCTCGTCATCCCCTCGATCAGCTTCGCGGACTCCCCCGGCGGGAGGGCCTGGGACCGGATCATGCCAAACCGCGTGACCAGTTCGCTCACCTCTTGCGGTCCTCGATCACAAGACCTCCGGCCTGCCCTTCAACGTACGCCGCCCATTCCCGTCCGGGCGTCTCCAGCGGCGTCCAGGCTCCATTGAACCCGGCATGCGACTCAACCTCGGTCGGCATGATCTCGCGATCTGCTTGCCTCTCCCGACCGTGACCATGACTGCCCCACCGATGCTGGTAGTCAAGCCAAAAACCTGAAGTGCCTGGCCGTTCTTGAAATCCTCGATGTCTCCCTCGGAGGTACGCCGCCGGATCCGCGCCCACCGTAAGAGCACATCCAACCCCGTCTCCGTCCCCGCAGCACGCCGCGCCTTCTGCATCCCAGCTCTCCTTTCACCTCGACTTCGCGCCCACCTTGGGCGGTGTCGTAATCCTCCGCGCCGAAGTTACGCAGCTGTCCCTGGACAGCTCGTCACGTCCGTCGTGGTGTTCACCTGGAACGAGCGTCCTTCTGCTGAAGCTCTTTGAGCACCCCGGCCACGGTGACGAAGTCGTTGTCCACGTGGAGGACGGTGTGCCCGTGGTGAACCGCGGTGGCGCAGACAAGCAGGTCGATGGCTCCGGCCGCGCGGTGCTGACCTTGCTGCGTCAGCTTGTACTGGGCGGCGTCCACCCAGCGCCAGGCGTTCTTCGGGACCGGGGAGAGGCGGCACAGCGCGTCCAGATCCTCAGCCAGCTCGTCCCGGTGAGACGGACCGGTGGCCGAGTACAGGAACTCGACGCGCGTCGGCTCGCAGATGTGGAACATGCCGGCGGCGATGTGGCTTTCCCAGGACCCCAGTGCTCCCGGGGTCCGGAACAAGTGCCAAAGCGCCGAAGTGTCGAGCAGGTAGGTGATCACTCGAAGGCCGCCCGCCGCGCCCGCTTCATCGCGTCGTAGGCGGCCGAGGCCTGCTCGAACTCACCCCTGGCTCCTCGCTCAGCCAGCCGCTCGGCAGCCTCCAGCCGCTTGATCCGTGCCACGTAGTCACGCAGGGCGGCGTTGACGGTTTCCTTCTTGGTCGTGGTACCCATGAGCCGCATGGCCTCGGCCAGCGCCTCGTCGTCGAGGTCGATCTGAGTCACGGACACGTTGATCAACCCTTCCCTGTTGGCGATATACATGAACACGGTACATCGCCAACATGCCTCAGGCGCTGCGACGGGGCACGGATCAGGACGGCCCCGCCCGCTGGGATCGACTGTCACCGCCAGTACTGGCGACTAGCCCCTGAAACGCACCAAAAGATCATGCAAAACCGAAATGCCGGATGGGGCCTATCCCCTAATCGCCGGCCACCGCACAACAACTGTGCGGGCCGCGCGGTCGGACTTGCTCTGGTGATACGCCCCCCGGTCCTTGGCCATCTGCGCCAGCAGGATCGCGCCGACCAGGATGTTCAGCACCGGGAGCGCCATGAAGGCTCCCCGGTCGAGCTCCCTGATGAACGTGTCCTTCCAGGACGGCGGAAGCGTCCCGTCCGACCACAGCCGCACGACTCTCAACCCGCACATCCGCTTGCCGACCGTGGTCCCCCACCAGTGCACGAGCGGGAGGTAGTACAGCAGGCCGCCTGCGCAAAGTCCCACCGGGATGGCGAACAACATCGCGACGTCGTCGGTCGAGGCCGCTGCGGCCATGAAACCGAAAAGTGCGAACACGGACGCTATGACCGTGTCCACCAGGCGCGCCACGGTCCTCCGCCCGTGAGACGGCAACGGAAACACCGGCCTGCCTACCGCACAAGCAGCGGCACTCTCATCGAGCACATACACGACCGTCGCCCCGTCAGGCCGCTGCCCCCGCAAGGGGTCCATATTGGCCAGGTGCCCCTTGTACCACTCTCACCCCATCGCTCTGGCAACCATCGAGGGAACAGCCTCCACTCCCTCTCTGCTTACCGTTGCCTCACTACTCACCATCACTCCTGCACAATTTGAGATCAATGAAATTTTTCTGCTTGATGGATCACCGACTGCGCAATTGACACTGCCGCCGCTTCACCAACGGGACTACTGTCGCGCACCACCCGCGCTTGAATAAAGGCAAACAAATCGAGCCAAAATTCACTTCGATTTTCCGGGTATGCATCTTTAAGCCATTCCATGATTCGCTGGAGGCGATATGATTTCAATCGCATACAACGTGGAGAATCGTCGGCATTACCCTCGGAGATCACCAGATCGAGCGCGGTAACCAGGCGAGCCTCAGGGAGGCTCGTGCCAGCCAGAATGAGGCTCAGCGCGTCGGCAGGAGTGAGCTCACCCGACAACCCATCAATTTCCGGGAGATCGTAACCGGGAACTCTGTTGAGACTTGCCTTATCCGGGCCACGATTCACCACGAGATCGACCCTTGAGGCTCGCACAGGGTCGTCCACCCGAATCGTCAAGTGTTGAACTCCGGATTTCCCGACATGTCTCACGAATCGACTGACCCTGTCGACGTCGAAGACTGCGAGTGCGCCATCAGGAAGCTCCATAGAGGAATCGAAGACCACTGATCCGATATTCGGGTGCGCGCCGTTCCACACTCGCACCAGAACGGTGGAAATCTGAGCGCGCGCCGGGACCGCCAAGTGTGAAACACCTGGAGGCATTGGCCCGGACAGTGGAGTATTGACGAAATCCTCCATCTCCCCCGTAGGACCGATCATCACCATAGGATGATTAAGCAAGACTTGAGCTTCCCCGATATACATGACTCACCCCGGCCAGCGAGAACTATCCATCGATATGACTGTCAATGATCGACATGAGTCTACCGTAATACCCTGCCGCTCTTGGGTCGGGCATATTGAAGTGGTCACGCATGAGCTTCTGCGCTCTCAACACCGCCCGGGACTGGTCATTACTGCATGATGGACACTGCGGGTAAAGCTGCTGATCAGCTTCGGGATTCAGCCCAGTAGCAGGTTGGTGATCGCCAACCATGGTTTCGCCTTCTGCCGTACTACCGCAGGAATGGCACAGCATTCCCTGCATCGCCTCGGATTGTTCGGCGGTAACCTCGGCGCCAGTGGCGGGCACGGATTCGTCCGCGTGTGGGCCGGGGCGTATCAGACTCGCCTGGCGCGCTGTGAGCGTGGTATTGCAGTTGTGGACAAGGACCGGCGTGACCCCCGCCAGCACATAGTACGTATGCGTGACGTCAACGGTCAGGTCGTGAGTCAGATGCTGCCGGTGCCAGATCGCGACGGAAGAAACCGTGACAGCAGCACCCGACGCGGACCGCAGGCTCATACCAGCCGTGATGTCACCGGCGTCGATCCACGAGTGCTTCGAGGTAACCCAGAAGGGATGCGTCACCGTGGCGACGATCTTCGAGGACTTGCCGCCGTCCCGAATGGTGAGGGTGGCGAAGTCCTTGTCGTGCTTGGTGGTGATCAGCTTCTCGACGGTGCGCGACTTGGTTTTTCCGGTCTCCGGGTCGGTTGCCCGGACCTTGTCGCCCTTCTTGATGTCCTTGATCTGCTTTTCGTGGCCGTCGGCCATGAGGACCTTGGTCGACGGGAGGAAGCTGTGATTGCAGGCACTGGCGCCGCTCTTGGGCTCGGCGGTCTCCGCGCGCGTACCGCCCTTGGCTGCTCCGGAACTGGCGGTTGCTTCGGCTGCGCGGTCAGCCGCCTTGGCTCCGGAAGAGGTTGCTGCCTTGGACGCGGCAGCCGTTTCTGTTCCCTCGGCGACGGCTGCCGCGCCGGCCCCGGCGATACCCGCCGTCCCGGCTATGACCGCGCCGCCTTCACCGATGACTCCCACGGAGGCGCCGACCGCAGCAGCGCCCAGGCTGCCCGCTTCGGCACCTGCGGTGAAGCCCTCGGCCCCGGCCGCGAGTACGGCACCACAACCACCCGCTGTTGCCGCGACGCAGGCAACCACCCCCACCACCACAGCGGTAGCCACGACCGCCGCAATCACGGGGTGCCGCTGGATCACGTGGTACGCCTTATGCGCGAAGTGGGACACGTGGCAGGAAAGCGACCAGCCGCAGCTGTGGTGGGAGCTTTCGCCCTCATCGGGACTGAAGCTGGGCTGGTTGAGGCCGCCTCCCGCGCGGGCTCGGTCGCGGTTCTGGACGGTCTTGGTTCCGCCCGTGCCGCCGGTGTCTATCAGGCCGCCGTTGTTCCCCTCCGCGATCGACAGGCCGGTGGGGTCGCTGTGTGTGACGGGGTTGTCGCCTGCGTAGGTGTATCCGTCGATCTGCTGGGCGTCGGTGAGTTCGAGAACGGGATCGTCGGAGACGAAGCGGCCGATCGTCGGGTCGTATTCACGGGCCCCGAGGTGGGTGAGGCCGGTGGTGGTGTCCTGGATGCCGTTGACGAAGCCCTTGTCGCCGGGCCAGGCGCTGGAAGCGGGCTGGGGACCGCGGGGGTTGCCGAAGGGGTCGAGGCGGCGGCGGGTCGCGGTCTGGGTGGTGGCGTCGACGGCGGTTTCGGCCGTGTTGTGGGCGTCACTCACCTGCCATTGCAGGCTGCCTGAGCTGGTACGGACGGCGACGGTCTGGCCGGCCCAGGTGTAGTAGCGCGTGCCGGTGGTCGTCGAGGTGCCCTTGGCCAGGTGGACCTCGGTGTCGCCCAGGTAGAGCGTGGTGCCGGAGTCGTCGCGGGAGAGCAGTCGGTTGCCGTCGGCGTCGTACAGGTAGGAGACCGAGGTGCCGTCGGCGTTGGTGGCCTTGGCGAGATGGTTCTCGTCGTCCCAGTCGAGGGTCTGGGTCTTGCCGTCGACGGTCCGGGTATGCGTGTTGCCCGAGGCGTCGTAGGTGTAGGAGTTCGTGGTGGTGGTGCTGCCCTTGGTGGACGTCGACGAGGACAGGGTGTGGGCCTGGGCGGCCCCCTTCGCCGGGTAGTGGTAGGTCGTGGTGGTGTCGTCGCCGCCGGAGGTCGTCGCGTGGTCGACCTGGGTGGTGCGGTTGCCCAGGTCGTCGTAGGCGTACGTGTGCCAGTACGGTGCCGGGCCACCGAGGACGGCGGTCGACGGGTCGGCCGAGCAGCCGTCGGTGGCGGTCCAGGCCTGGGTGAGACGGTCATGGCCGTCGTAGCGGTAGCACTGCACGTCGTCGGTGCCGTCGGCGTGGGTGGCGGCCTTGGTCGGGTTGCCGGCGTCGTCGTAGTCGTACGACGTGTCCTGGACCGGCGCGGTGTGGGCGTCGTCCACGACCAGTTCGCGCTTGAGGCGACGGGTGCCGTCTTCGTAGGTGTTCGTGATCTGGAGCCACTTGGCGGTGTCGGCGGCGGAGACACCCAGAGTGATCTTGCTGACGTCGCTCAGCTTGGTGTACTCGGTGTTCTGAACGTAGCCGGTGGCGCCCTTGAGCGTGGTCGGCATGCTCAGCTCGTTGTAGCCCACCTCCAGGGACTCCCCGGGCAGGCCACCGGCCGCCGGGTCGGAGGTGGACTGGACGGTGCCGTCCAGGTTGTAGCCGGTCGTCGACGTGTACGAGCCCGCGAGTGCCTCTTCACCGGTGACCGAGGGGATGGTGACGCGGGTGAGCGTCGGCCGGTACAGGGAGTCGTAGGTGCCGACCTGGCTGCTGTAGGCCTTGCCGTCGGTTCCGGAGCCGCCGACGTAGCGGATCGAGGAGGTCGGACGTCCCTTGGCGACGGAGTCGTACGTCCACTTGGCGAGTTGGTGGGCGGCGTCCTTGGTGGCGCCGTCGTACATGTCCGTCCTGCGGCCGAGGACGTCGTACGAGTAGCTGAGGGTCTTCTCCTCGGAGGTGCCCACGGCGGTCGTGGTGGAGGCGACCTGGTCCAACTCGTCGTAGGCGGTGGTGGTCCTGCCGGTGTCCGGGTCCGTGGAACTGGTCTTGCGGCCCATCAGGTCGTAGCCGTAGGACCAGGTGTTGCCGTCGTCGTCGACGACCGTCTTCAGCCGGCTCTTCGCGTCGTAGGAGTACTTGATGGAGGTGTACGAGCCGGACGGGGTGCCGTTGTCGTACTGCCGGGTCTCGGTGGTGCGGCCGAGGGTGTCGGTCAGGGCCGTGGTGGCGATACCGCCCTTGGGCGGGGTGACCGTGGTCCGGTCACCGCCGTACGCGGTCGAGGTGGTCCAGCGCTTGGTGCCGTTCGCGTAGAAGTCGGCCGCTGTGGGACGTCCCGCACCGTCGTAGGTGGTGAGGGTCTGGGCGGGGACGGCGGAGGTGATGGTGGCGAGGGAGCCGGACGCGGACTTGCTGTCGCTGTAGTCGGCGTTGGCCTCGACGGCCAGGCCGCGGCTGTCGTACTTGGTCTCCGCGATGAATGGCCGGGAGCGCCCGGTCACGGTGGCGACATCGTTGCCCCGCGGGCGGTCAGCGGCGGCGCAAGGACGGGTCCAGTAGGGCGGGTGGAGTGTCGAACTTCTCGTCGGGGGCCAGGTCGGTGCCGGGGGTGACGATCGTGTCGATCGCGTCGAGTACGTCGGCGGGGAGCACGGTGTCGGCGGCGGCCAGTTGTGCGTGCAGGTGGTCCAGGGTGCGGGGGCCGATGAGGGCGCTGGTCACGGCGGGGTGGGTGGCCGCGAAGGCCAGGGCCAGCTGGATCAGGGTCAGGCCGGCCTCTTCGGCGACCTTGGCCAGTTGCTCGACGGCGTCCAGCCTGGCGCGGTTGGAGGGGATGGTGGTGTCGAAGCGCTGCGGCATGAAGGCCGAGCGGCTGGTGGTGATGTCCCGGCCCGCGCGGATCGCGCCCGACAGCCAGCCCGAGGCCAGTGGGCTCCACACCAGCACACCGAGTCCGTACTGCTCGGTCACCGGCAGGACGTGGGTCTCGATCCCGCGCTGGAGGAGCGAATAGCTGGGCTGTTCGGTGACGTAACGGCTCAGATGATGCTCGTGGGCGGCCCACTGCGCCTGCACGATGCGGTGTGCGGGGAAGGTCGAGGAGCCGAAGTAGCGGATCTTGCCCGCGCGTTGCAGGTCGGTCAGGGCCGAGAGTGTCTCCTCGTCGCTGGTCCTCGGGTCCCAGCGGTGGATCTGGTAGAGGTCGACGTGGTCCACCCCGAGGCGGCGCAGGCTGTTGTCCAGTTCGGTGATCAGCCAGCGGCGCGAACTGCCCTGGTGGTTGCGCTCCTCGCCCATCGGCATGCCCGCCTTCGTGGCCAGCACGATGTCGTCGCGGCGGCCGGCGATGGCCTTGCCGACCATCACCTCCGACTCGCCGTCGCTGTACATGTCCGCGGTGTCGATGAGGTTGATCCCCGCCTCCAGGGCGGCGTCGACGAGGGCGGTGGCCTCGTCCTGGGTGGTGCGTCCGATCGCGCCGAAGTTCATCGCGCCCAGCGCGAGGGTGCTGACCTGCACACCGGTCCGGCCCAAGGTGCGGTACTGCATGACCGTGTCTCCTTGCATCGCAAAACAAACGGAACCCCGTTCCGGAACCATACGGAACGGGGTTCCGCTTATGCAAGCGCGCCGGCCGTCGGCGTACTCAGGCGCTGCCCGCCCTGCCCAGGTCCAGCAGCCCGGCAGAGGCGGAGGCAGGGGCATCCGAAGCGGTGCGTTGCTGCGGGAACATGCGGCTCGGGTCCGGGTCCGCGTGGTGCTCCGGCAGATCGCGTACGGCCTTTTCGGTCAGCGCGTTGACGGCCGCATTGAATCGCTCCATGGAGGTCGGGTGATCCGGACCCAGAACGTATTCCTTCAGGGTGCGACGAGACGCGGCCATCGGGTCGTGGTGCGGCTCGCGTACCGCGTCGAGAATTTCCGGCAGACGGGCGCAGTCGCGGTCCAGGAGATACGCGCCGCCCGCCGTGGTGTACGCGGCGCGGAATTCCTCGTCGGGAAGATCGTGGGCATTGGTCAGGACGTACGGCTTGAGGCTCGCGACGAAATCGGCGACCACGGAGGAGACGTCGCTGATGAGGATGTCGGCCTGGTCGAAGCACTCGTAGAGGGTGGGGAGCTGCTTGAGGATGACGTTGTGGCGGACGGGGCCGCGGGACTCCCAGAAGACGCGGTGCCACTCGGCGCGCAGGGCCTGCCACTCGTCGGCGCCGCTCCGGTCGGGGATACGGGCGTCACGGGTCTGCTGGGTGTAGTCGCCCTCGCCCCGGCCGGACAGCTCGTCGAGGCGGGCCTGGATCTCCTGGAGCCTGGGCGTGGCCGCGGCCACCGCGGCCTCCGTCCGCTCGGCGTCCCGCTGCTCGTTGTCGGCCCGCAGCAGGGCGCGGATGGCCTGGTCGGCGGCGGCGGCCTCCGCCGAGCGCTTGCCGGTGAGGGGGTGGGGCTTGTAGATGACGCGGACGTTCTCGGCGAGGAGCTTCTCGATCAGGGGCACGCCCATCGGGATCAGGGACGTGTGGCAGTCGTCGTCGCTCCAGCCCTCCCAGGTGGGGGCGTACAGGACGACGGGCAGCGGGCCGGGCGTGTGGTCGGCGTGCAGGCGGATCGAGGACAGCTGGGGGCGGCCCACCTCGACGATGGCCTCGTCGCTGATGGCGTGGCGTACGCGCTGGTAGCGGTCGCGGCCCGCCCGGCCGGCCACCCAGATCTCGTCGTAGACCTTGCTGACCCGGTTGCTGCTGGCGAGCTTGTCGCTGTCGCCATGGCCGATGAAGACGTGCTTGGCCTCGGCGATCCGCAGCATGTGCACGTTCTTGCCGGCGTTGCCGGGGTAGAGCGCGACGCGGACGCCGGACAGGTCCAGTTCGGCCAGGTCGTCGGCCTTGGGCACGCAGACGACCGGTATCCAGGTGCGGCTGAGGTGACGGAACGAGGCCTTCTCGCGAAGGATGATCACCGGGCGGCGGTCGAGCCGCTCCAGCGTCTCGATCCACATGTTGACCTGGTACATGAAGTCCCGGGAGACGGCGGCGAAGCTGAAGTACAGGGCCACCTCGGGGCGGTATCCGGCCAGTTGCCGGTTGACCTCGGCGATCACCTCGTCCCGGCCGGGGGTCCGGCGGGCCGCGCGGAAGTGCCGGAGCAGTGCCAGTACCGCCGCCAGGGACAAGCCGGCCGTCAGCGCGTAGCCGATGCCCGCCGGGTACCGCTCCCCCGTCGCCAGCGCGGTCAGCAGCCCCGCGTGGGCCGGCAGGTCGAGGTGGAGGAGCTTGCGCAGGACGCGCCGGTTGAGGAGGGCGGGCGGGCTCTGCGGGATGCCCGCCCCGCTCATGTCGAGGTTGCGTACGACGACCGGCAGGCCGCGCCGGATGCTGATGGCGCGGTGCAGCGCCGAGTACAGCATCACCAGCGCGAAGTGGACGCTGAAGACGACCAGTGCGGCGATGAGCACCGCGTCCGGCGCGTCCATCCGGTCGGCCAGGGCGAGCAGCATCACCGTCCTGATGGCGAACCGCATGGTGCGGCTGAGCTGGAGCGTCGCCAGCCGGCGTACGAAGCCGGGGGCGCGGGCGTGCAGCACCTCGTCCGCGAGGTACGTCACCGCCGACGCCGCGGCGAATCCCCACAGGGACGGCAGCAGAGCGAAGACGGGCAGCGCCGCGAAACCGGCGCCGAACAGCAGCACCAGGAAAAGCTCGGTCTTCCCGCGCACCCGCAGGGCAGCGCAAAGCCAACGGATCGGCATGGACAAGGATTCCCCCCGGAATTCTGTCTTCTCGCTTGTTTGGCCAGTTCGACAGGGACCGACGGCGAAAGGTTGTACACCTTGACGGCGGAAATAATTCACCTTCCGTTGGCAAACACGGAAGGGGAAGTTCTACTTTCGCCGACCCTGAAGTCGTGCCGCCGCCTCCCGGATCGCCGGGAGTTTCGCGGTGAGGGCCGCGCCCGGACAGGTCGTCATGTAGCCCTCGTTGTGGCCGGCGACGGTGGGGAGGATGGCGGTGGTGCCGCTCTTGAAGCGGCTGTGGCTGCTGCTGGAGACCAGCGTCACCCGTGATCGCGGGTCGACGTCGGCCAGGCCGAGCTTCCAGGCGGTCAGTGCGGCGATCGCGTCCGTCATGGCCCGCGGGACGGGGATCCCGGCGGTGAAGGTGCCGAGGGCGGCGATGCCGGCGGTGCGGTGGTTGAAGCCCAGGGTGTGGGCGCCGGTGACGGCGCGGTCGGCGCCGCCCGCACGGCCCTCGTAGATGGTGCCGCAGCGGTCGACGAGGAAGTTGTAGCCGATGTCGTCCCAGCTGCGGGCGCCGGTCTGGCCGGAGTAGAGGTCGCGGATGATGCGGGGCGTCTCGGCGCAGTCGTAGCCGTTGGGCGAGTCGGTGTGGTGGACGAAGACCGCGACGACCTTGTCGTCGTAGCGCGGTGGCGGCTGGGTGTGCCGGGCGATGGCGATGTCCAGCCAGGCGGTGCGCGGCATGATGCGGGGGCGGGCGGCGCGGTGGTGGGCCACGGGTTCCGCCCGGCCCGCCCCGGAGCGGGCCTCCGCGCTCTGGACGTGCCGCGCCTCGGCGACCGTGTCCTCGACTCCCCGGGCGCACAGCGCGGGCGCGAGGACGGCGGCGAGGGCGGGCAGGCAGCCCAGCACGGTACGGGCGGCGGCGCGTGCGTCCATGGTCCCAATGTCGGCGGGGTCCGCTCCGCCCGCGATGTGCGATGTGCCACCTGGCGGAACCATCGTCCTGGTCCAGGACGTTTCTGGGGGTACACGCACGCGTGGCCGGATCCCGAGGTGTCGGGTGCGTGTAACTGATCACTGGGCCCGTCCCACCCGTACTAGGGGGTCCGAGAGAAAGGCGGCTCCGTGGACTTGCTCGACCTGGTGCTTGTGCTGGTGATCCTGGCCTACGCGGCTTCCGGATACCGGCGTGGGCTGGTTGCCGGTTGCGTCTCGCTGGCCGGGTTCGTGGGCGGGGCGGTCGTGGGTGTGTGGGTGCTGCCGTGGGTGATGGATCTCGTCACGCGCGGGACGCCGGGGGCGACCGTCGCCGCGGTGCTGACGGTGCTGGTCCCGGGCGTGGTGGGGCACGAGCTGGCGGGGCGGCTGGCGCTGCGGCTGCGGCGCGAACTGGACGACGGGCCGCTGCGGGTGGCCGACGGGGTCGGCGGGGCGGCGGCGAACTCGGTCGCCGTGCTGATCGTGGCGTGGGTGGCCGCGAGTGTGCTGGGCGCGTCCTCGTCCGTGACGGTGACGACGGCGATACGTGACTCGGCGCTGCTGGGCGCGGTGCAGAACGCGATGCCGGACACCACGCCGACCTGGTTCTCGCGGGCGACGTCCGCCCTCACGGAAGCGGGCTTCCCGCAGGTCTTCAACCCCTTCGAGAACGAGTCGACGGCCCGGGTCGCCAAGCCCTCCGGCGACAGCGTCACGCCCAGGGCCACGAACGCCGCCAAGACGAGCACGGTGAAGATCGAGGGGGTCTCCGGCACCCAGGGACGCGAGGGCAGCGGGTTCGTGTACGCGCCGGAGCATGTGATGACCAACGCGCACGTGGTGGCGGGCATCGACGACCCGACCGTACGCCTCGGGGGCGTCGGGCAGTCGTACGAGGCGCGCGTGGTGCTCTTCGACCCGAACCGGGACGTGGCGGTGCTGTACGTGCCGTATCTGCGTGCCCCCGTGCTCCGCTTCGACGACAACGCCTCACGCGGTGACTCGGCGGTCGTCGCGGGCTATCCGCAGGACGGCGACCTCAACCTCCAGGCGGCCACGGTGGCGAACCGGGTGCGGGCGACCGGCCAGAACATCTACAGCGACGCCACCGTCACCCGCGAGATCTATTCCATACGGTCGACGGTCCGGCCCGGCAACTCCGGCGGCCCGCTGCTGACCACCGGGGGCCGGGTGTTCGGCGTGGTCTTCGCCCGTTCCACCTCGGACGGCGAGACGGGGTACGTGCTGACGGCGGACGAGGTGTCCTCCGACGCCGCGCGCGCGAAGGACGCGACGACGCCGGTGGACACCGGGGAGCTGGTCACCTCCTGAGCGACCCGGGCCGCCCGCGCGTCGGCGCGCGTCAGAGGGGGCGGCCCATGAACACGTCGTCCACGTACTCCCCGCCCAGCAGAAACTCCTCCGGCAGCACGCCCTCGACGACGAAGCCCTCGGACTCGTACAGCTTGCGGGCGGGGGTGTTGTGCCCGAGGACGCGCAGGGTGATGCGGCGGGCGCCGCACCGGCCGGCCTCCGCGACGGCGGCTCGGATCAGCGCGCGGCCGACGCCCCGGCCGCGGGCCTCGTCGGCGACGGCGAGGCCCTGGATCTGCCGTACGTGCGCGTTGCAGTCCAGCGAGGTGGGGAAGCCGATGCGGACGTACCCCACGACGCGGCCGTCCCACTCGGCGACCAGGGTGTCCTCGACGGCGTGCCGCTCGGAGAAGAACGGCCGGTACGGCGGCTGCGGCTCGGGCATCACCGCGTGCAGATGCGACCAGGTGGCCACGTCGACGAGGGTCAGCGCCTCGTCGTCCTCGGGCCGGGCGGTACGTATGGAGGGGTCGGGCATGCCGGTCACCCTACGGCGGGGTTCCAAGCGCTTCACGGGGTTTTCACCTGCGGAACGGGCAGGATGGGCGGCATGCAACGATCAAGGATCGCGGTGACCGGCGCGTCCGGTCTCATCGGCAGCGCTCTGGTGCGGTCCCTGACCGCCGACGGACACGAGGTGGTGCGCCTGGTCCGCCGCGCGGCCCGGGGCGAGGGCGAGGTCTGCTGGGACCCGGAGGGGCAGTACGTGGACGCGGTCGGGCTCATCGGCTGCGACGCGGTGGTCAACCTGGCCGGGGCCGGCGTGGGCGACCGCCGCTGGACGGAGGAGTACAAGCGGCGGATCCGGCAGAGCCGGGTGCTGGGCACGGCGGCGCTGGCGGAGGCCGTCGCCTCGCTCGACGAGCCGCCGCGCGTCCTGGTCAACGGCAGCGCGATCGGCATCTACGGCGACACCGGGGACCGGGTGGTCGACGAGGACACCCCGCCCGGGGACGGTTTCCTGCCGTCGCTGTGCACGGAGTGGGAGGAGGCCACCGCGCCCGCTCAGGAGGCGGGCGTACGGACGGTGTTCGCGCGGTCCGGGCTGGTGGTGGCGCGCGGCGGCGGCGCGTGGGGGCGGCTGTTCCCGCTGTTCAAGGCCGGACTCGGCGGGCGGATGGGCGACGGGCGGCAGTACTGGTCGTACATCGCGCTGCACGACGAGGTGGCCGCGCTGCGCCATCTCATCGCCGGGGACGGGCTGTCGGGGCCGTTCAACCTGACCGCACCGCAGCCGCTGACCAACCGGGAGATCACCGAGGCCATGGGGCGCGTGCTGCACCGGCCGACGGCGTTCGCGGTCCCGGCGCCGGTGCTCAGGGCCGCGCTGGGCGAGATGGCGGGGGACGTGCTGGGCAGCCAACGGGTGGTGCCCAAGCGACTGCTGGAATCGGGGTTCACCTTCGCGTTTCCGGGGATCGAGGACGCGATCCGGGCGGCCTGATGAACTCCTGTGACCATATGCGACCGCCGTGCGACCGTGCCCTGTCCATGCGCGACTGTCCCTGACCGATCACGGCCCTAACCTCGATCTGAACTCGGGTATCCCTGGAGCCTGTTGGGGGCATGACGTCTCCACCGGCCGCACAACCTCGAGGAGGGGCCTCGTGCTTGAGCCCGTGTACCAGGTGGACGTCGTCATCGTGGGAGCCGGGATCGCCGGTCTCTCCGCGGCACATCGGCTGACCAGCGCAGGAGTGACGACCGCGGTCCTGGAAGCCGCCCCCTACGTGGGCGGCCGCATGTCGACGGAGAAGGTCGACGGCTTCCGGCTCGACCGGATCGGCCAGTTCCTGTCCACGTCGTATCCGGAACTACGCCTGACACCAGGGCTCGACGCCCTCGTCCTGCGCCCCTTCGCACCCGGCGTCCTGCTGCACCGCGACGGCCGTCGGCAGCGCGCGGGCGCATCGGCGGTCGGAGGGAGCGCAAGGGGCGCACTCCATGCTGTACGCGCCCTGGCAAGCGCCCCCAGGAGCACGGCCGTGTCGCCCGCGCGCAAGGCCGGCGCCCCGGTCGGCGGCGCCGTCGACCAGGCCCGCCTCCAGGCATCTCTCGCCCGGATCGCCGGTACGCCCGTCGAACGCATCCTGGCCCGTCCCGAACTCCCCGCCGCCCAGGCCCTCGCCGCCCGCGGGGTGCCCGCCCGCACCATCGACGGCTTCCTGCGCCCGCTGCTCGCCGCCCTGCTGTGCGACCCGGAGCTGACCACCTCCAGCCGGTGCGCCGACCTCGCGCTGCGCTCCTTCGCGAGCGGCCGGCTGTGCGTGCCGGAGGGCGGCGCCGACGTGCTGCCGGAACTGCTGGCGCGGTCCCTTCCCCCCGGTACCGTGCACACCGGCGTCCGGGCCACCTCCGTCGCCACCACGGCCGTGACCACCGCCGAACACGGCGAGTTCCGCTGCCGCGCGGTCCTGCTGGCGACCGACGCGCGTGCCGCGGCCGAACTGCTGCCCGGTCTGCGCGTGCCGGACTTCCACCCCGTCACGGTGGTCCACCACACGACGGACGAGCCGCCGACGACGGGCGCCTCGCTCCTGCTGGAGGCCGACCGCGGCGGCCCCGTCGCGCACACCGCGGTGGTCAGCAACGTCGACCCGAGCCGCGCGCCCGCGGGCCGGGCACTGGTCTCCTCCACCGTCCTCGGCACTCCTCCCGAGGGCGTCGACACCGCCGTACGCATGCACCTGTCCCGGCTGTACGGCACCTCGACGCGCCGCTGGGAGACCCTGGCCGTGCACCACACGGCCGAGGCCGTCCCCGCGATGCGCCCGCCGCACGACCTGCGGCGGCCGGTGCGGCTGATGGCGGGGCTCTACGTGTGCGGCGACCACCGCGACACCAGCACCGTCCAGGGCGCGCTGCACTCGGCCCACCGGGCCGCCGCCGCGGTCCTCGCGGACCTGGGGGCGGCGGGCTCGATGCACCGGGCGGACCCGCCGGCCACCCTGCGGAAGGCGGCCTGATCCCCGGGGCGCGCAAGAGGTCAGGGGCTCACCCGAGCGCCGCGATCCTGTCGCGGTAGCCCCTGACCGGTGCCGCGTCCCTGTAGGGCTCCAGCCGGCGTTCGAAGTCCTTGACGTACTCGACCGCCCGGACCGAGCGCATCTCCGCCGCCTGCCCGGCCGCCTCCGCGCCCAGCGCGCAGGCCTGGTCGAGTTCGCCGAGGCCGAGGCGGGCGGTGGCGAGGACGACCCGGCAGAACAGCCGGCTGCGGGCGTACGAGGGGGCGCGCAGTTGCAGGGAGCGCTCGGCGTGCTGGGCCGCGGCGCGGAACTGCTGGAGATCCCGGTGGCAGTGCCCGAACTCGTCGGCGAGCTGCGCCTCGTCGAAGAAGCGCGCCCAGTACGGCACCTCGTCCCCGGGCCGGGCCGCCTCCAGGGCGCGCTCGGCCCGCACCAGCGCACCGGTGCACGCCCGCACCTCCCCCAGCACGCCGTGCGCCCGTGCCTCGGACGCGTGCAGCAGCGCCTGTACGACCGGCGGGGCGCCGCCCCCGACGCCCTGCTGCGCCACGCGGGCCAGCTGGACGGCCTCCCGGCCGTGCCCGAGGTAGACGGCCTGGCGGCTCATGGTGACCAGCACGTAGGAGCCGTAGGCCCGGTCCCCGGCCGCCTGGGCGAGCCGCAGCGCCTGTACGAAGTAGCGCTGGGCGAGCCCGTGCGCGGCGATGTCGTACGAGGTCCAGCCCGCGAGGCGGGTGAGGTCGGCGGCGGCGGCGAACAGGCGGCGGCCGGTCTGCTCGCCGTAGGTGCCGCGCAGCATCGGCTCGCACTCGTGCTCGAGGTAGCGGACCAGGGCCTGGCGGGCGTGGCCGCCGCCGTAGGCGTCGTCGAGGGTGCGGAAGAGTTCGCCGACGGAGCGGAGCGCGGCGATGTCGCCGCCGGTGACCCGCTGGCCGGGGCCGCGCTCGGCCTGCCCGCGCTGGCGGGGCAGCACCGGGCGGCCCTGTGCGGGCACCCGGGCGGGCGGCTCGCCGCGGGCCACCTTGTCGTCGGCCCGGCCGATCAGCCAGTCCCGGCTGGGCACGACGAGGCCCGCCGGGGTGAAGGCGATCTTGCGCAGCTCGGCGTGGCTGCCGGAGTCCTTGCGCCACAGCCCGCTGACGATGTCGACGGCCTCCTCGGGGCTGGCCGCGAACTCCAGGCCCGCGTAGACCGGCGCGCAGGCGTCCAGGCCCAGGTCCTGGGCGGTCAGACGGCGGCCGAGACGCCGGGTGAAGACCTCGGCGATGAGCGCGGGAGTGGTTCCCCGCGGCTGCTGGCCGCGCAGCCACCGGGTCACCGATGTCTTGTCGTATCTGAGATCCAGCCCGTGTTCGAGACCCAGCTGGTCCACGCGACGGGCCAGTCCCGCGTTGGAGAACCCCGCTTCTGCGATGAGCGCGGCGAGCTGTCGGTTGGGGGTGCGCTGCGCGGGTCGGTCCGTCATCTGCGGTGCGGTCTCCTGCCTTTCGAACCCAAGCAGCGTGGCCGCTTGCGCCCGGATTGCCTGTGAGCAGCCCTTATGGCCTCATGAACGGCGCGAATGTAGCGGAGAGTGAGCAGCTGATCACATACTTTGGCGTGCATTCATCCGATCGTGTGAGGATTGACCCCCGAGCTGACGTCCAGCGGCCGGACGTACAGTGGCGTAGGCGCGTTACGTGCCTTACGAGCTTCTAGGGAGGCGCTTGCCGTGAGTGAGTTGCGGTTCGTCCGCATGGGTTTCGGTGCCGGGGCAGTGGACTACCAGGTGGCCTGGGACGAGCAGCGCCGGGTGCACGCGGCGCGGTTCGCCGACGAGGTCCCCGACACCGTCCTGCTCCTCGAACACCCCCCCGTCTACACGGCGGGCCGTCGCACCGAGGACAGCGAGCGTCCCCTCGACGGCACTCCGGTCATCGACGTGGACCGCGGCGGCAAGATCACCTGGCACGGTCCGGGCCAGCTGGTGGGCTACCCGATCCAGAAGCTCCCGCGCCCGGTGGACGTGGTCGCGCACGTCCGGCGCCTGGAGGAGGCCCTGATCCGCACCTGCGCGGAGTTCGGCCTCGAGACGACCCGGGTCGAGGGCCGCAGCGGGGTGTGGGTGCTCGGCGACCCGGTCGGGCAGCGGCCGGCGCTCGGCGGGCTGGCACTGGACTTCGACCCCCGGCTGACCGACGACCAGTTCGACCCCCGGCTGAACGGGCCCGAGTACGCGCCCTCCAACGCCGGCCAGCGGCGCGAGGACCGGAAGATCGCGCAGATCGGCATCCGGGTGGCCAAGGGCGTCACGATGCACGGCTTCTCGTTCAACGTGAACCCCGACAACCGCTGGTTCGACAAGATCATCCCTTGCGGGATCCGGGACGCCGGGGTGGCCTCCCTCGCCGGCGAGCTGGACCGCGACGTGACCATCGAGGAGGTCCTGCCGGTGGCCGAGCGGCACCTGAGGGACGTACTCGAGAATGCGGAGCTGAAGCCGCGGGAGATCGAGCGGACGCCGGCGGCGTGACTTCTCGGCACCGGCCGGCATGAAATCAGCCCGTCCGGGGGTGCCCCCTCTGGGGGAGTTCGAGGACGAGGCCGTTCAGACCGAAGCGGGGGTCTGGGGGCGGCAGCCCCCGGAGAGGCCCGCCCCAGCGCCGGGCAACCATCAAAACCACGGGCGTACCCTTGAGCACGCCGAAGAATCAATCGCTAGGGAGCCGGTCGTGTCCGCAGTCGCACCCGACGGACGCAAGATGCTGCGCCTGGAGGTCCGCAACAGCCAGACCCCCATCGAGCGCAAGCCCGAGTGGATCAAGACCCGGGCGAAAATGGGCCCCGAGTACACGAAGATGCAGAACCTCGTCAAAAGCGAAGGCCTGCACACGGTCTGCCAGGAAGCCGGCTGCCCGAACATCTACGAGTGCTGGGAGGACCGCGAGGCGACGTTCCTCATCGGCGGCGACCAGTGCACGCGGCGCTGTGACTTCTGCCAGATCGACACCGGCAAGCCCGAGGCGCTGGACCGCGACGAGCCGCGCCGCGTGGGCGAGTCCGTGGTCACCATGGACCTGAACTACGCCACCATCACCGGCGTCGCCCGCGACGACCTGGAGGACGGCGGCGCCTGGCTGTACGCCGAGACCGTGCGCCAGATCCACCAGCAGACGGCGGACCGCGAGGGCGGCCGGACCAAGGTGGAGCTGCTGGCCCCCGACTTCAACGCGGTCCCCGAGCAGCTGGCCGAGGTCTTCTCCTCCCGCCCCGAGGTCTTCGCGCACAACGTCGAGACGGTCCCCCGGATCTTCAAGCGGATCCGCCCCGGCTTCCGCTACGAGCGCTCGCTGAAGGTCATCACCGAGGCCCGCGACTACGGCCTGGTCACCAAGTCCAACCTGATCCTCGGCATGGGCGAGACCCGTGAGGAGGTCAGCGACGCGCTGAAGCAGCTGCACGGGGCCGGCTGCGAGCTGGTCACCATCACGCAGTACCTGCGCCCGACCGTGCGCCACCACCCGGTGGAGCGCTGGGTCAAGCCGCAGGAGTTCGTGGAGCTGAAGGAGGAGGCCGAGCAGATCGGCTTCTCCGGCGTGATGTCCGGCCCGCTGGTCCGCTCCTCGTACCGGGCCGGGCGGCTCTACCAGATGGCGATCGAGAAGCGGGGCGCCTACATCGCCTCGCAGGCCGTCTGACGCACGCTCGCCCGGGTTACACCGTCCGGGCGTCGGACAAGCGTGTGAATTCACGCACAAGAAACTACCGGCCAGTAGTGACCGATACGACGCGGTCCTGACAGTCCTCGCAGATGAGGACACCCGTCAGGATCGCGTCGTCGTTTCTACCTGGTCCAACGAGGCTTCATTGCCGTTTGACCGGTCGGTCACACCCTGGTAACACCAATCAGTGACGCTGGACTCACGCCACGTACACCCCGTATCCGCAGCCGTATCGAGGGGGACCACCACATGCAGGCCGCGCCCGTTCGCGCCACCGCCATCCCGTCGTTCACCGACGCACTCCGCGCCGTCGAGTCCCTGCTCATGAGCGGCGGCCAGCGCACCGCCCGCCGTAACGCCTGGACCTCGGTCCTGGAGGACCGCCGCCGCGCCAAGGACCGGGTCGAGGCCCAGCGCGTCCTCGAGCAGACGCTCACCCCCCGCCCCTGAGCACCCCCCTGAATCCCACCCTCCGGGACACTGCCGTCGTGGGCACTCCCGGGGCCACGTAGACTTCCTGGCATGGCGAGGAAGGAAACCGCAGCGGATGCTGCGAACCCCGGGCGACTGAAGCAGATCGCCCTTACCTACAAGATGACCCGCAAGGCCGACAGCAAGATCGGTCTTGTACTCGCAGCCGTCGGCATCGGCATCCTCGGTGTCTTCCTCGCGATCGGCTTCTTGATCGGGCATCCCGTTTATCTGGGCATCCTGGGCCTGCTGCTCGCCTTCCTCGGGACGGCGATCGTGTTCGGCCGCCGGGCCGAGCGGGCCGCTTTCGGTCAGATGGAGGGCCAGCCGGGCGCCGCCGCGGCCGTGCTCGACAACGTCGGCCGGGGCTGGACGACCACCCCCGCGGTGGCGATGAACCGCAGCCAGGACGTGGTGCACCGCGCGGTCGGCAAGGCCGGCATCGTGCTGGTCGCCGAGGGCAACCCGAACCGGGTGAAGAGCCTGCTGGCCGCCGAGAAGAAGAAGATGAACCGCGTCGTCGCGGACGTCCCGGTGCACGACCTGATCGTCGGCACGGGCGAGGGCCAGGTCGAGCTGAAGAAGCTGCGCACCACGATGCTCAAGCTCCCGCGGGTCCTCACCGGCCCCCAGGTCACCGCCACCAACGACCGGCTGCGCGCGATGGGCGACCTGATGAGCAACATGCCGCTGCCGAAGGGCCCGATGCCGAAGGGCATGCGGATGCCGCGCGGCGGCCCGAAGGCGCGCTGAACCTCCCCGTACGAGAAAGGGGGCGGCCCGGAGTGATCCGGGCCGCCCCCTTCGTCGTGCCGGTCGCACCCGTGAGGCGACCGGCCCCTAGATGCGGACCTCGACCGTCCTGGCCATCCGGTCGTGCAGCCCGCGGCCGTCGCGGTCCCAGATCAGGGCCGGGATCGCCAGGCACAGCAGGATCGTGCGGACCAGGGAGCGCAGCGGCTGGACGCGGCCGCTGTCCACGGCGACCACGCGGACGCCGAAGAGGCGCTTACCGGGCGTGAAGCCGACCGTGCCGACGGTCAGGACGCTCAGGACCAGGAAGACGAGCAGGGCCCAGTTGCTGGTGGCGGGGCTGTAGCCGTGCGTGATCAGGCCGTATGCGATCAAGACACACAGGGCCCAGTCCACGGCCAGCGCTCCGAGCCGCCGTCCCGGGCGGGCGATCGAGCCCGGCCCGTCCTCCGGGAGACCGAGTTGCTCGCCCCGGTATCCGAACTCGGCACCGGCGTCTTCCATGGCCGCACGCGGCCCGGAAAGCCACGATCCGATTGCCTGTCTGTTGTCCACCCGTCCACGGTACTGCGCCCGTATATGCCCGCCGGACGGCGGGGTGTCTCAAGGGGTGGTCAGGGCTACGGTGGAACCAGGATCGGTTAACTTCTGCGAAACAAATGGGTCACGCCCGAGAAATCACCCGTCCCTAGGGTCGAGGACAGCGTGTGCCACCGCACTGGCCGCACGACCGAACTACCACCCCGGCACGGGAACGGCCGGGAGTAGGAGGAGCTGGATGTTCCAGAACGCCGACGAGGCCAAGAAGTTCATCGCGGACGAGGACGTCAAGTTCATCGACGTCCGCTTCTGCGACCTGCCGGGCGTCATGCAGCACTTCACGGTGCCCGTCGAGGCGTTCGACCCGGACGAGGAGCTCGCCTTCGACGGATCCTCGATCCGCGGCTTCCAGGCCATTCACGAGTCCGACATGGCGCTGCGCGCGGACCTGTCGACCTCCCGGGTCGACCCGTTCCGCCGGGACAAGACCCTCAACATCAACTTCTTCATCCACGACCCGATCACGGGCGAGCAGTACTCCCGTGACCCGCGCAACGTGGCGAAGAAGGCCGAGGCGTACCTCGCCTCCACCGGGATCGCGGACACCGCGTACTTCGGCCCCGAGGCCGAGTTCTACGTCTTCGACTCCGTCCGCTTCGCGACCACCGCGAACGAGTCCTTCTACCACATCGACTCCGAGGCGGGTGCCTGGAACACCGGCGCCCTCGAGGACAACCGTGGTTACAAGGTCCGCTACAAGGGCGGCTACTTCCCGGTCCCGCCGGTCGACCACTTCGCCGACCTGCGCGCCGAGATCTCCCTGGAGCTGGAGAAGAACGGCCTGAAGGTCGAGCGCCAGCACCACGAGGTCGGCACCGCCGGCCAGGCCGAGATCAACTACAAGTTCAACACGCTGCTCGCCGCCGCCGACGACCTCCAGCTCTTCAAGTACATCGTGAAGAACGTCGCCTGGCGCAACGGCAAGACCGCGACCTTCATGCCGAAGCCGATCTTCGGTGACAACGGCTCCGGCATGCACGTGCACCAGTCGCTGTGGAGCAACGGCGACCCGCTGTTCTACGACGAGCAGGGCTACGCCGGCCTGTCGGACACCGCCCGCTACTACATCGGCGGCATCCTCAAGCACGCCCCGTCGCTGCTGGCCTTCACCAACCCGACGGTGAACTCGTACCACCGTCTGGTCCCGGGCTTCGAGGCGCCGATCAACCTGGTGTACTCGCAGCGCAACCGCTCCGCCGCGATGCGTATCCCGATCACGGGCTCGAACCCGAAGGCCAAGCGTGTCGAGTTCCGCGCGCCCGACTCCTCCGGCAACCCGTACCTGGCCTTCTCGGCCCTGCTGCTCGCCGGTCTGGACGGCATCAAGAACAAGATCGAGCCGGCCGAGCCGATCGACAAGGACCTCTACGAGCTCGCTCCCGAGGAGCACGCGAACGTCGCGCAGGTCCCGACCTCGCTCCCGGCCGTCCTCGACTCCCTGGAGCGCGACCACGAGTTCCTGCTCGCCGGTGACGTCTTCACGTCCGACCTGATCGAGACGTGGATCGACTTCAAGCGCGCGAACGAGATCGCTCCGCTCCAGCTGCGTCCGCACCCGCACGAGTTCGAGCTCTACTTCGACGTGTGATATCGCCCCAGGTCAAAGCGGGTAGCCGCTTTCCTGGGCCGTCTCTGGGCCGTCGGCCGGTCCTCCCAGCGCGGGAGGCCGGCCGGCGGCTTTTCGGCTCCGGGGCTCAGAGCCTGTCCGGCGGGCCGGGGTCACACATACGAGGGGTGTGACCGTGCATGTGCCGGTATCGGCCTTTGTGTGGGTAGGCATCGGGACCTGACACGGAGGTGTGGCACATGTCGAAGAAGAACCCGGAGCACGGGACCGCCCACGAGGTCTCCCTGCCGTCCGAAGTCACGTTGCTACAGGAAGTCACTCCGCCCTTCTTTCCTGAAGGCGGTTCGGGAATGACCATTCTCGTCGAGTGGCCTCCCGGTCACCCCGGGCTCCCTCCGCATCGCCACTCGGGCCCGGCGTTCGGCTACGTGATGGAGGGCGCGCTCCGCTTCGAGCTGGAGGGTGAGCCGGAGCGTGTGGTCGAGTCCGGTGGGTCGTTCTGGGAGCCAGGCGGTGACGTGATCCACTACCAGGACGGCAACGCTCTGTCGGACGCACCGACCAAGTACCTGGTGACGATGGTGTGCGCGCCGGGTCAGCCGATGCTCACGTTGGTCGACGAGGAGGAGCTGAAGGAGCGGGCGCATCTGCGCGCTCCGCGTCCTTCCGAAGGCTGAACACGACGTCCTTGCCGGTCGGAGCAACACCCGGGACGGATGAGGGCCGCGAGACGGATGAGGGCCGCCACCCCCACGGGTGGCGGCCCTCACCGTTGCGCTCTCAGCTGACCACGATCACCACGAAGCCGCCGTTGTTGAAGCCGTTGTTGAAGCCGTTGCGGAAGCCGAAGCCGTTGTTGAAGCCGTTGAAGCCGCAGTTGTTGAAGAAGCGATTGCTGTGGTCGAAGCAGCCGAAGTTGGTGGGTGCCTGGGTCGCCTTGGACGGGGCGGCCGCCGAGGCCGCGCCCGCCGCCCCGATCGTGGCACCGCCGGCCATCAGAACGCTGATCGCGGAGACCGCGAGGAGTCGCCTCGCGCGTGGTGCTTTCATGAGTGAACCTCCTTCCATCCCCTCGTGCGATTTCGTGGGCACGAGACGGATGGCCGCGGCCGCAGTCAGAAGCAGGGCTGAACGCAGCCCCCGGAGCGGCTCTCACCTGAAAAGCCTAGCCGCGCATCGACCACCCGGCATCCCGTGCAACCTTCCGCGCCTCCCAGGCTTCCTATTGTCGGGGGAGCATCCCTCCCGACGCCGATGGACGAGAGACGGACGAGAGCCGGACGAGAGAGGTTGCACGGGGATGACTGAACAGGACGACTGGGAGCGGGAGTTCGACCACAGGTGGGCGAGCTCGGCCGAGCACAAGGAGCCGTCCGCCCGAGCCCGGATGCTGGCCGCCCGGTGGAAGGAGAACCCGCCGAACCCGGCACCGTTCCGCGCGGACCCGGACCCCGTGGCGCCGCGCCGGTCGTCGTGGATATCTACGGCCGTGGTGCTGGGCTGCGTGGCCGCGGTGATCGTTCTGCTCGGTTACGCACAGATGCGGGCCTACCGGTGACCTTTTGCGGCTCCTAGGACCGTTCGGAACCTCTTCATGGGAATCCGCGGGTGCACACTGGACAGCGGGACGAGTGCCTGACTGCGGGGTGATGCAAGATGCAGAGCCGCTTCCGGAGCGACCGGCGGCTGACCGCGCGCATGGGGCTCACGCTGTTCCTGCTGGGACTGCTGTACGTGGGGTTCGTCGCGGCGCTGATCGTGTTGCTGAAGTCCTGGGTGCTGGTCGCGGTGGTCGCGGCGGCGCTCCTCGGGGCCCAGTACTGGTTCTCCGACCGGATCGCGCTGTTCGCGATGCACGGACGGGTCGTGGAGCGGGAGGAGTATCCCGAGCTGCACGTGGTGATCGACCGGCTGTGCGCCATCGCGGACATGCCGAAGCCGGTCGTCGCCGTGTCCAGCATGGACATGCCGAATGCGTTCGCGACCGGCCGGAACGCCGACAACGCCGTGATCTGCGTGACCACCGGGCTGCTCAGACGACTGGAGCCGGCCGAGCTGGAGGGCGTGCTCGCGCACGAGCTGTCGCACGTGGCGCACAAGGACGTCGCCGTGATCACGATCGCGTCGTTCCTCGGTGTGATCGCGGGCCTGATCGTGCGGTTCGCGTTCTACTCGGGTCTGTTCGGCGGAGGCCGCAGGGACCAGAACACCGCCGCCGTCCTCGCCCTCGTGATGGCGGTCTCGGCAGCCGTGTACGCCATCAGCTTCCTGCTCATCCGGGCGCTGTCCCGCTACCGGGAGCTGGCCGCGGACCGCGCGGCGGCACTGCTGACCGGCCGTCCGTCGGCGCTGGCCTCAGCGCTCACCAAGGTCACCGGCGACATCGCCCGGATCCCGACGGACGACCTGCGCACGGCCCAGGCCTTCAACGCCTTCTACTTCACCCCCGCGCTGGGCTCCGAGCCCGGACTGTCCCGGATCTTCTCCACCCACCCCAGCCTGGAGCAGCGGCTGGAGCAGCTGGCCCGGATCTCCGGCGAGCTGGGTGAGGCGGCGCGGCCGGGCAAGGCGGGGTGAGCATGGGGCTCCTGGACATCCTGCTCGGCCGGACGAAGCCGGTCGCCCCCGACCTCGACCAGCTGTTCGCGCTGCCGGCGGCGGCCGTCACCCTGGAGGCGGCGGCCGGGTTCACGCCGACCGGGAGCGGCGCGGTGTGCTTCGCGACGGTCGAGGGCGCGGCCTTCGAGCAGACGCACCGGGAGGTCCAGGCGCTCCTCGACGCGGACACGGACCGCACCGGCCCACCGGTGGAACTGCGCCAGGACGACTACGGCTACTCCTGGCTGGTCTCCGAGCGGACCCCCGACCAGCTGCCCCAGCTGGTCAACGACCTGCACGCGGTGAACAGCTCCATGGAGGTCAACGGCTTCGGCCCGCAGCTGCTGTGCTCGCTGGCGGCCTTCCGGGACGACTCGGAGCACCGGCTGGCGCTGGTGTACCTCTACAAGCGGGGCACCTTCTATCCCTTCGCCCCGCTGCCCGGCACGTCCCAGCGGCGCGACAACGCCCTCGAGTTGCGGGTCAAGGCGACCCTCACGAACGATCTGCGCATCGAGCAGGACCTGAGCCGCTGGTTCCCGGTGTGGGGAGCCCCCGGTCTGTGACCGGAGGCTCCCGTCAGGGCCGGGCCTGTCAGTTCTTCTTCGCGCGCTCCTGACGGCGGGCCTCGAAGGGGCGCTCGCGGCGGTAGCGGCGCTCCCACTTGGCCTGGCGGTCACGGCGCTCGCGGTACGCCCGGTACGTCGCGGGCGCGCCCGCTCCCCCGGCGGACGGGGCGGCACCGCCCGTGGACGATGCCGACGACGCGCTCACGCCGTACCGCACGTACAGGAAGAGCAGGGCGGCCGCGGCGAGCCACCAGGTGTGGTTTCCGAATCCCAGGACGACCAGGACGACCGCCCCGGACATGACGATGGTGCCCATCTCGGGCCTCCGTTTCCGTGGGTTCGCATTTCAGCGTAGGGAGGCGATCACTGGGCGTGCATCCCGTTTTCCGTGAGTGAATGAGCGCCATGACCGCTCTCTCGCCCCTCGCACCTTTCACGTACGCGTACGACGGTGAACGACTCGCCGGTGTCCACGGCGGAGGGCCCGGCCGGGCGGCCGTCGTCCTGCTGCACGGCGCCGGCCGGGGCAGCGAGGAGCGGTTACGGCCGCTGCTCGGGGAGTTCGTCGCCCGGGGCTGCCGCGGGCTCGCCCTCGACTTCTCCGGGCACGGCGACAGCACGGGCGCACTGCGGGAGTTGAGCCTGCGCCGGCGCTTCGAGCAGGCGGTCGCGGTGATCGACGCGCGGGTGCCGGCGGCCGAGCCGCTGGTGCTGGTCGGCTTCAGCATGAGCGGCCAGACGGTGGCGGACCTCGCCCGGTACTACGGGAACCGGGTGGTCGCCCTCGGGCTGTGCGCACCCGCGGTGTACGCGCCCGAGGCCTGGGACGAGCCCTTCGGCGACGGGGACGGGCGGTTCAGCGGGATCATCCGCACGCCCGGCGGCTGGCGCCGGTCGGCCGCCCTGGAGACGCTGCGGGCCTACGCGGGCCGGGCGGTGCTCGCGGTGCCCGGCACGGACGCGGTCATCCCGCCGGAGGTGACGGAGGCCGTACAGGACGCCCTGTCCGCGCACGCCCAGTTCACCTGCTTCGAACTCCCTGCAGCCGACCATGCGTTGGGCCTGTGGTTCCGCGACCACGCGGACGACCGGCGGGACTTCGCGGAGGCCCTGCTGACCGGCCTCGGCGACCGGGGCTGGACGGCCACCCTGGGCTGGGCGGCCAAGCAACTGCCCGAGGGCCGTACGGTCACCGGCTCCCGCTTCCTGCGGGGCGGCTGGAGCGCCCAGATGCGCGATCTCACCCTCGACGACGGCACCGGGCTGGTCCTGCGCACGTTCGTGAAGCCCTTCTTCCGCCGCCACGCGCCCGGTCTGCTGGCCCGCGAGGCCGCCGTGCTGACGCTGCTCGCCGGGGAGGACGGGATCCCGGCGCCCGCCCTGGTGGCGGTGGACGCCACCGCCGAACTCTGCGATCACCCTTCCCTGTTGATGACCAGGCTGCCCGGCGGGGTCAGGGCCGACGAGCCGGGCGCGGCGGAGCTGGAGCACCGCCTGGACCTGCTCGCCGCCCAGCTGGTCCGGATCCACCGGGTGGTTCCCACCGAGCGGCCGCGCCCGTACCAGGCGTGGACCTCCCCCATGGGGGTCCCCCCGCTCGAGCGAAGCCGAGAGTGGGGGAGGGTGCGCACGCCCGGGGGCGCCCTGTGGGACCGGGCCGTGGACGTCATCCGGCGCGACCCGCCCCCGTACGACGGCTGCTTCCTGCACCGGGACTTCCACCCCGGGAACGTGCTGTTCACCGGCGCGGGGGATGACCTGCGGGTGACCGGGGTCGTGGACTGGGTGGAGACCTCCTGGGGCCCCGCCGACCTCGACGTCGCCCACTGCTCGACCGCCCTGGCGCTGCTGCACGGCCCGGAGCAGGGCCTGCGGTTCCGGGACCGGTACGAGGCGCACGGCGGCCGTCCACTGGCCACCGGCCGGGACCACCTGTACTGGCGCCTGCTCGATGCCCTGGCCTACTCCCCCGACGCGGCGAAGCTGGCCGGTCCCTGGCGCGAACTGGGCCGGACCGACCTGACACCGGAGGCACTGTCCGGGCGGCTGGAGGCATACGTGCGGGGGCTGCTGGAGCGGTACGGCTGAGCCGTCGGCGGTCAGACGCCCGGGGCGGCCCGTACCACGCCCGCCGCGACGGCCGCGCCGAGGGCCGCGTGGTCGTCGGCGGTCTGGTCGGCGTAGCTCAGCGCGAAGTCGGCGACGGCGCGGTCGAAGGTGCCGGCGGACCCCAGGTAGGCGGCTATGGCGATGCGGTCGCCGGAGCGGGCGTGGCCGCGGGCCAGGGCGGTGCCGCACAGCCGGGCGTACGCGGTGAGGTCGCCCGGGGACATCCCCGCGACGTCGGCGTCGACCATGCTGTCGCGCAACTGGCGCCAGTAGAGGGCGCGGCCCTGCGGCCCGGTCATCCAGCCGAGGAAGATGTCACCGGAGGCCTGGAGCAGCCGCTGCCCCGCGACGACCCGGTGCCCGGGGTGGACGAACGGCCCGGTGGGCAGGTGGTCCTCCAGGACGGCCTGCCTGGCCTCCTTGAGCTGGAGGAGCAGCGGGTCGTCGGAGCCCCGCCCGGCGAGCAGCACGACGAAGCAGCGCAGGCCGAGGCCGCCGATGCCGACGACCTTGCGGGCGGCGTCGACGAAGCGGTAGCGGTCGAGGAGGAGGCGGCGCTCCTCGGCGAGCGTGGAGCGGTAGTCGCTGAAGGCCTTGCGCAGGGTGGCCATGTCGGGGACGCCGGCGGGTTCGAGGAGCGGCGGGTCGTGGACGATGCGCCGCTGCCCGTCGACGGCCTCCGTCAGCTTGCCGAGCGCCTGGAGGCTGGTGCGGCGGCGGGCGCGGGTGAGGCTGGACCCGAGGCGCCGGTGCCGCCGGGCGGAGTGGAGGAGGGGCAGCAGGCTGTGGGCGTCGGTGCGCTCGTACCAGACCTCGAGCTCGCCCAGCCCGGACAGCCGGCGGATCGTCGTGCGGTAGGCGGCCACGGCCTCGGCGGCGGCCCGGCGCGTCTTCTCCTGCGGGTGGCCGTTCTCGTGCGCGGCCACGGCCACGCTGGCCGCGAGCCGCTTCACGTCCCACTCGAAGGGGCCCGGGAAGGTCTCGTCGAAGTCGTTGAGGTCGAACATCAGCACCCGCTCCGGGGAGGCGTGCAGGCCGAAGTTGAGCAGGTGGGCGTCGCCGCACAGCTGCACGGTCAGCCCGGTGTGCGGCCGCGCGGCCAGGTCGGCGGCCATCACGGCGGCGGCGCCGCGCAGGAAGGCGAGCGGCGAGGCGGTCATCCGCCCGTACCGGACCGGCAGCAGCTCCGGCAGCCGGTCGCGTCCCTGCCGCTCCAGTACGGCGACGGGGTCGTGCCGGTCGGCGGCCGGCAGCCAATGGGCGTGCGCGGAGCGGGAGACGTGCTTGCGGGCGGCCCTGCCGCGCTGGGCGCGGTCGGCGGGACTGGCCGTGGCGGGACTGGCCGTGGTGGGGCTGGTCATGGGGTGATCCGCCTCCCTCCGCTCACGTCTCGCGACACCTTCTGATCGAAGTGAAGGCGGGCGACCGGGTGACCGCATGTCCCGATACGGCGAACGGGTGAGGGGAGGGGCCCGGCCTCGGTTGTCAGTGGGCTCGGCGAAGATGGACGCGGGCATCGACGAGCGACGGGCGGAGGTCGGAGATGAGCGGCGGACGGCGACGCCACATCGACGTGGCGGAACGGCGGGCCCGGCTGGCCCTGCGCCACCGGCTGGCGGGTACGGAGCGGGCGGCGGACCCCGAGGAGGTCGCCGCCTCGCTGGTGGCACTGCACGGCACGGACCCGGCGACGGTGTTCGTGGCGGTGGGCGCGCGGCTGGCCGAGGCGGCGAAGACCGTGCCGAAGACGGAACGGGCGCTGTACGAGGACCGGACGCTGGTGCGGATGCACGGCATGCGGCACACGGTGTTCGTGTTCCCGACGGACCTGACGGCCGTGGTGCACGCGTCGACGGCTCTGGACGTGGCCGCGCGCGCCCGTGCCGCGCTGATCAAGGACATGGCGAAGGGCGGCGGTCCGGACGCCGCGTGGCTGGCGGAGGTGGAGGCGTCGGCCCTGGCCGCGCTGGCCCGGCGCGGCCAGGCCACGGCGGCGCAACTGGCCCAGGACGAACCCAGGTTGCGTGAGCGGTTCGTCTACGCGGCCGGCAAGGGCTACGAGGCGATGCACACGGTCTCCGGCCGCCTCCTGCGGGTCCTGGGCGTGGAGGGCAGGGTGGTCCGCGGCCGGCCGCTCGGCTCCTGGACCTCGAGCCAGTTCCGCTGGGCGGTGGCACCCCCGCACCCCGAGCTGGACCCCGCCGAGGCCCGCACCGCGCTGCTGCGCCGCTGGCTCACCGCGTGCGGTCCGGCGACCGAGGCCGACCTGAAGTGGTGGACGGGCTGGCGGGTGACCGACGTACGGGCGGCGCTGCGGGCGATCGGTGCGGAGGAGGTCTCCGTGGACGAGGGGGTGGGGTACGTCGTCCCGGGCGACTCCGGTCCCGTCGCCGGGCCGGATGCTCCCTGGGCGGCGCTCCTCCCCGGGCTGGACCCGACGGCGATGGGGTGGCAGCAGCGGGACTGGTACCTCGCGCCGGAGTCGCGGCCACCGTTGTTCGACGGCAGCGGGAACGTGGGGCCGACGGTGTGGTGGGACGGGCGGGTCGTGGGGGGCTGGGCCCAGCGGGCGTCCGGCGAGATCGTCTGGCGGTTCCTGGACGAGGGGGTGCGCCGTGCGGCGGAGCCCGCGGTGGCGGCGGAGGCGGAACGGCTGCGGGGGTGGCTGGGCGACGCCAGGGTGACCCCGCGGTTCCGGACACCGCTGGAACGGGAGCTGTCGGCTTGACGCCGCCCGGGATCGTGGCTCGGCGCGACCACCCTCAGCCATTGCGGCCGCGGGCAGTCGCGCCGGCCGGTCAGCGCGAGTACCGCATCAGCGCCCGCACCATGTGGCACGTGGTGTCGGACGGCGGGTGGATTCCGATGCGCTCCGCCGTGCTCCGGATCGTCTCGTTGCGGGCCTGGTTCGGCACGTAGACGCCGGAGTCGAGCAGGGCGATGGCGAGGCGCATGGCCTTGAGGCGGCGGTTGTGGGTGACGTACCACTCACGGGGACGTCCGGACGGCAACGGGCGCTTCATGACGGACGGGGCGGCAGCGGGCACAGGCATCCTCCTGTCGCGGTCAGGGCGTTGCACCGGGGACCGGGTCAAGCCCTCGAACACTGCCTCCAGTCTACTGCCCGGCACTGACATCCAGGGAGGCCATAAGTGGCAGCAAACAACCAGGTGAGCAGGTGAATTGACACCGTGACACACCAGGTTTGCGAGTTGACCGTGAGGCGCCAGAAATTCGAACAGACCGGCCCTGGAAGCCCGGCCGCGACGGGATCCCGCCGAGGCCGGAGACGGGGACACCTCGCGTAACGTTGGCCCCATGGAGATCTGGATCAACCCGGCCTGTTCCAAGTGCCGCAGTGCCATCAGTCTGCTCGACGCCGAGGGCGCCGACTACACCGTCCGCCGGTACCTGGAGGACGTGCCGAGCGAGGACGAGATCAGGGGCGTACTGGAGCGGCTCGGGCTCGAACCGTGGGACATCACCCGCACCCAGGAGGCCGCCGCCAAGGAGCTCGGGCTCAAGGAGTGGCCGCGGGACGACTCCGCGCGTGACCGCTGGATCACCGCCCTCGCCGAGCACCCGGGGCTCATCCAGCGCCCGATCATCACGGCGGACGACGGCACGGCGGTGGTGGCCCGCACGGACGAGGCCGTGCAGGACGCCCTGACCAGGAAGTGAACTGCTCTGTGACGCAGGCCACTTGAGGAGACTCGTGTAACCGCTGAGTAACTCCGTTCGGTATCTCGTACATAGCGGCGTACGCACCCCTACCTCTTCAGGAGGCGCGCATGTCCCGCAGGAGAAAACTCGGTACGAAGAAGACGATCGCGCTGCTGGCCAGTGCCGCGGCGGTGGCGGGAGGCGGCGCCTTCGTCCTGGCGACCACCTCGAACGCCGCGCCGAGTCCGCAGAAGGCGAACACCCTGTCTTCGGCCGCGGATTCGACCGTCTGCCAGGGGCTGGCCACGGCCCTCGGCAACAACCAGAAGTTCATCGACGGCCAGAAGGCCAACCCGGACGCGCAGTCGCAGGCCAGGATCGCCAACCGCACGGCGGTCATCGAACAGATCAAGGTGCAGCAGAAGGCGTCCGGTTGCGTCGTTGGGGAGTCGGCTCAGGACTCCCAGGCGACGCAGTCGGCGCAGGCCGGCCAGCAGGGTGACCAGCAGGCCGGTCAGGCGGCGGGTCAGGCGGCCGGTCAGCAGACCGCGCAGCCCTCGCAGAGCGCCGCCGCGGGAGACACCGGCGGTGCCGCCGCGGCCTCCGGCCAGCAGGTCTGCAAGGGCTCCACCGTGACGCTGTCCGGCGAGGGCGGCGCCCCGGCGGCCTCCAGCAACCAGTTCCCGGCGGGAACCACGCTGAAGGTCACCAACCTGGACAACAACAAGTCCACGACGGTGAAGGTCACCTCGGTCTCCGGCAGCTGTGTGCTGCTGAACAACGCGGCCTTCGAACAGGTCCGCGAGTCCGGCAAGTTCCTCATCCGCCGTGCGGTGATCGAGAAGGTGGGGTGACGCTCAGGCCGACAGGAACCGGGTGAGGTGACCGGTCAGGCCGGCGGGTGCCGCCTGCGGCAGCGCGTGGTGCGAGACCTCCGGGAGTACGACCGTCTCGACGCGCGGCAGCAGCGCGCCGGCCCGGTCCGCCACCTCGTACGTGTCATGAGTCCTGCTGCTCCCGCCCAGGAGCAGCAGGACCGGCATGTCCAGACCCCGCAGCGCGTCCGGCGCCGGACGCGGCCCCGTCACCGGCTTCACGGCGGGGAAACCGGCGGCCGCCTCCTGAAGGCGCAGCCAGTCGGCGTCCAGGGCCGCTCCCCCGGTCTCCCAGTCCAGGAAGGCGCGGACCCGGCGGGGTGAGGGCCGCAGCAGCATCGGCAGCGCGTGGATCAGGTACGCCGCCTTGTACCCGGCGAAGCACTGGGTCGGGTCCAGGAGGAACAGGCGGCGCACCCGGTCCGGCGCGCGCAGCGCGTAGTGCAGGGCGATCCAGGCGCCGTACGAATGCCCGCCCAGGTCCGTCTCCGCCACACCGAGTCCGTCCAGCAGCGCGTCCAGCCACGCCGCCAGGTCGGCGACCGTACGGGGGTGACGGCCGGCGGCCGGCACGCTGCGGCCGGGGGCTCCGATCAGGTCGGCGGCGAGGACGCGGCGGGTGCGGGCCAGCTCGGCCGCCTGGCCGTACCAGGAGGCGGAGGTCTCCCCGCCACCGCCCGGCAGGAGCAGCAACGGGGGCGCGTCACGCGGACCGCAGGCGTTGACGTGGGTGTCGCCGAAGGGCGTACCGACGGTCAGGGCCTCCCGCTCCGCCGGCCACTTCGCCAGGACCTCGTCGTACGCGACCCGGAAGGCGTCACTGTCGTGTCCGGCCATGCGAACCTCCCCTATTATCTCGTTGAGCGAGATACTCGCCGAGCGAGACGAAATGATAGCCGGACCCCGGAGGGACACCGCATGCCGGCCGTGGAACCAGGCCCCGAGCTGGAGATCGTCCACCTGCTGCGCGCGGTGGCGGTCGAACTCGGGCTGCACAGCGCGCGGTTCGCGAACCGCAACGGCATGCACCCCACCGACGTACGCGCGCTGATCGCCCTGATGGACGCCCGCCGCGCCGGGGAGGAGATGACCGCCGGGCGGCTGGGGGCCGCGCTGGGGCTCAACTCGGCGGGGACCACGGCACTGCTGGACCGGCTGGAGCGGGCGGGACACGTGCGGCGGGTGCGCGGCGAACGGGACCGGCGGAAGGTCGCCGTCGAGGTGGACGAGCGCGCGGTCGAGCTGGGGTGGGCCTTCTTCGGGCCGCTGATCGAGCGGTCGGTGGAGCTGCTGCGCGGCTACGACGAACGCCAGCTGGCCGCGATCCGGGACTTCCTCGGCGGGGTGCGGGAGGCGGCCACCGGGGGTGAATGACAGGGCGCATGACCGGGTGAGCGACCCCCCTACCCCGCCGGGCCGCCCTCACAACGTGAGCCTGGGCACAGAACCACCAGGTAACACGGGGTTCACACTCGGGCAATGATCGGGAAATCGCCTGTTGACAGGCTGCCGGGCAAGAACGGCGGCGCCCCAGTGCCGCAGCGCCGCAGCACCCGCAAGTGCGCCTAGACACACCCCGAAGGATGTGGCCCCGTGAGCTTCAAGGCTGAGTACATCTGGATCGACGGCACCGAGCCGACGGCCAAGCTGCGTTCCAAGACGAAGATCTTCGGGGACTCCGAAAAGGGAGTCAGGGTCGAGGCACTGCCGATCTGGGGCTTCGACGGCTCCTCCACCAACCAGGCCGAGGGGCACGCCTCCGACTGCGTGCTCAAGCCGGTCTTCTCCTGCCCGGACCCGATCCGCGGCGGTGACGACATCCTCGTCCTGTGCGAGGTCCAGAACATCGACCTCACCCCGCACGCGTCCAACACACGCGCCGCGCTGGGCGAGGTCGCCGAGCGGTTCGCCGCGCAGGAGCCGATCTTCGGCATCGAGCAGGAGTACACCTTCTTCGACGGTTCCCGCCCGCTGGGCTTCCCCGAGGGCGGCTTCCCGGCCCCGCAGGGCGGCTACTACTGCGGTGTCGGCGCCGACGAGATCTTCGGCCGCGAGATCGTCGAGGCCCACCTGGACAACTGCCTCAAGGCGGGCCTGGGCATCTCCGGCATCAACGCCGAGGTCATGCCGGGCCAGTGGGAGTTCCAGGTCGGCCCGCTGTCCCCGCTCGAGGTCGCCGACCAGCTGTGGGTGGCCCGTTGGCTGCTCTACCGCACCGCCGAGGACTTCGGCATCTCCGCCACCCTCGACCCCAAGCCGGTCAAGGGCGACTGGAACGGCGCCGGCGCGCACACCAACTTCTCCACCAAGGCGATGCGCGAGGGTTACGACGCGATCATCACCGCGTGCGAGTCGCTCGGCGAGGGCTCCAAGCCGCTGGACCACGTCAAGAACTACGGCGCCGGCATCGACGACCGCCTCACCGGTCTGCACGAGACCGCCCCGTGGAACGAGTACTCCTACGGTGTCTCCGACCGCGGCGCCTCGGTCCGCATCCCGTGGCAGGTCGAGAAGGACGGCAAGGGCTACATCGAGGACCGCCGTCCCAACGCCAACGTCGACCCGTACGTGGTGACCCGTCTGATCGTCGACACCTGCTGCGCCGCGCTGGAGAAGGCCGGCCAGGCCTGATCCGCCGCACTTCCCTTCAGGGGCGCCCGCCGTCACGGCGGGCGCCCCTGCTGCTTGCCGTCCGCCTGCCGTCCGCTTGCCGTCCGAGGAGTGAGAGAAGACTCCTGTCACGGGCCCATGTCTGCTTCAATAAGGACATGGCCAGTTTCCAGAAGTACACCGCGACAGGTCGCCATGACCTCGAGCCCTTCTGGCCCTCCCGTCAGCACCACGACTTCGACCGGGTGTGTTGCCGCGCGACGAACGCGCGGGCCTTCTAAAGCCGTACACCCGGCCTTCGGCCAGCGCGACACGACGTACGTCCTCCCCGACGACCTCCTCGCGCGAAAGAGCTGACCTCTCATGGCAACCACTCGTTCTCTCTCCACCACCGCCACTGCCTCCGCCCAGGGTTCCCGGCACCGGCTGCGTGCCGTCGACCGGGAGGAGGTGGTCGACGTCGCGGACTTCCTGCCGCCGGGCGCCACCTGGCTGCCCGCCCCGCAGCACACCCTGCCCACCCTGCCGGGCCGGCCGCCGATGATCGGCTACCTGGTGCTCGTCCCGGCCGACCAGCAGCCGCCGTTCCTGCCCGTCGCGGTGCCCGACCAGCCCGCCGGCACCGCCGCGAGCGCCACCGACACCGGTGCCGACCAGCTGGTGCGGATCGACGCCGTGCAGCGCACCGCCAGCGTGGACGGGCGTGAACTCGACCTCACCTACCTGGAGTTCGAGCTGCTCGCGCACCTCGTGGCGCACCCGCACCGGGTGCACACCCGCGACCAGCTGGTCACCACGGTCTGGGGCTACGGCCACGTGGGCGACGGCCGCACGGTCGACGTCCACATCGCCCGGCTGCGCCGCAAGCTCGGCGCCGCGCACCGGGGCACCATCCAGACGGTGCGCCGGGTCGGCTACAAGTACGCCCCGCCGACCGGCCGCTGAGCCGTCCCGCCCTCCGTCCTCCCTCCTCCGTCCTCTGCTGACGGCAGATTCCCGTTCCGTCCCGCGCCCTCGGCGGGCACGATCACGGCATGAGACTTCTGGTGCTGGGTGGTACGGAATTCGCGGGGCGGGCCGTGGCGGAGGCGGCGCTCGGACGCGGCTGGGAGGTGACCGTCTTCAACCGGGGGCGGCAGGCGCCTCCCACGGGGGTGCGGTCGCTGCACGGCGACCGCACCCACCCGGACGGGCTCGCCGCCCTGGCCGGGGACGGGGAATGGGACGCGGTGGTCGACACCTGGTCGGCCGCTCCCCGCGCGGTGCGGGACACGGCGCGGCTGCTGCGGGGCCGCGCCGGGCGGTATGTGTACGTGTCGAGCATCTCGGTCTACGCCTGGCCCCGGGCCGCCGGCTTCGCCGAGGACGCACCCCTCGTCGAGGGCGCCTCGGCCGACGCGGAACAGACCGAGTACCCGCAGGACAAGCTGGGCGGCGAGCTGGCCGCCGTGGGGGCCTTCGGCGCCGACCGGTCGCTGCTGGTGCGGGCCGGGCTGATCCTCGGCCCGTACGAGAACGTCGGCCGGCTGCCCTGGTGGCTGACCCGCGTCGCCCGGGGCGGCCCGGTCCTGGCCCCGGGACCGCGTGACCTGCCGCTCCAGTACATCGACGTACGCGATCTCGCCGAGTGGATCCTGGGCTCGGTGGAACGCGGGTCGAGCGGACCGTACAACCTGGTGAGCCCGCGGGGGCACGCCACCATGGCCACCCTGCTGGAGGCCTGCGTGCGGGCCACCGGAGCCTCGGCCGAACTGCGCTGGACCGCCCCGGAGGTCATCCTCGACGCCGGGATCGAACCCTGGACCCAGCTGCCGGCGTGGGTGCCGCCGGACGGCGAGCTGTACGCGGGGGTGCACCACAGCGACGTCTCGCGGGCGCTGGCCACGGGACTGGTGTGCCGGCCCGTGGACGAGACCGTGGCGGACACCTGGGCGTGGCTGCGGGAGATCGGCGGCACGGCGCCCCTGCGGCCCGACCGGTCACTCAAGGGCCTGGACCCGGAGGTGGAGGCCAGGGTGCTCGCCGCGACCGGGGACACGGCGGCCGGGGGTGTACCTGACACCACCCCCTGACATGGGGCTTCGGACCAGTGCCCGTCACGCACCCGGTCCGCCAGACTGACGCCATGACGACGAACACGCACAGCGGCGGGGACTTCCGTACCAGGGCACGGGAGGTCGTGCTCGCCGCCGTACGGGGGCTGGTGCTGGCCGTGGTGACGCTGCCGATCTCGGCTCTCTGCTTCACCCTGACCCTGGTCTCCGTCGCGCTGATCCCGATCGGCGTCGGCGTCTTCACCACCCCGTGGATCCTGGGCGGCGTCCGGAACGTGGCGGACACCCGGCGGCGGCTCGCGGCCGAGTGGTGCGGGGTGCAGATACCGTCGGCGTACCGGCCGGCACCCGAGGGAGCCAACCAGTGGACGCGCACCTACGCGCTGCTGCGCGACCCGGCGGTCTGGCGGGACCTGCGGTGGCTCCAGGTCGACATGACGGCGGGATACGTCACGGCGCTGCTGCCGGCGGTGCTCCTCCTGTACCCGCTGGAGGGGTTCGTGGTGGCCGCCGGCCTGTGGCGGCCGCTCTCCGAGTTCGGCGGGTACTGGTACGGCTTCGTGCACGTCACCGACCAGGGCTCCGCGCTGGGCGCGGGCGCCCTGGCCGCCGCACTCCTCCTGCTCGCCCCCCTGGCCCCGCGCCTGCTGACCGCCCACTTCAAGCTCACCCGTGCCGTGCTCGGCGCGAACCAGGCCGAACTGGCCGAGCGGGTGAAGGTACTGACGGAGACCCGGCGGGACGCCGTCGACACCTCCGCCGCGGAACTGCGCCGCATCGAGCGGGATCTGCACGACGGGGCGCAGGCCCGGCTGGTCGCCATGGGCATGGACCTCGGCACCATCGAGATGCTCATGGACAAGGACCCGGCCAAGGCCAAGCAGCTCATCGGGCAGGCCCGGCAGGCGTCCGTGGAGGCCCTGGGCGAGCTGCGCGACCTGGTCCGCGGCATCCACCCGCCGGTGCTGGCCGAACGCGGACTCGGGGACGCCGTCAGGGCGTTGGCGCTGCGGCTGCCCGTCTCCACCGAGGTGGAGGTGGAGATGCCGGCCCGTGCGGACGCCCCGGTCGAGTCGGCCGCGTACTTCGCGGTGAGCGAGGCGCTCACCAACGCGGTCAAGCACTCCGGCGCCGACCGGATCTGGGTCGACGTCCACCACGCCGAGGACATGCTGCGGATCACGGTGACCGACAACGGCAAGGGCGGCGCGGTGGTCGGGGCCGGTTCCGGACTCTCCGGGGTCGAGCGGCGACTGGGTACATTCGACGGCGTCCTGGCCGTCAGCTCTCCCGCGGGCGGTCCCACCATGGTCACCATGGAGATTCCGTGCGTGTTGTCCTAGCCGAAGACCTGTTCCTGCTGCGCGACGGGCTGGTCCGGCTGCTGGAGGCCTACGACTTCGAGATCGCGGCCGCCGTGGAGTCCGGGCCCGAACTCACCCGGGCCTTCGCCGAGTTGAAGCCGGACGTCGCCGTGGTCGACGTCCGGCTTCCGCCCACCCACACCGACGAGGGCCTCCAGTGCGCCCTGCGGGCCCGGCAGGACCGGCCGGGGCTGCCGGTGCTGGTCCTCTCCCAGCACGTGGAGCAGCTGTACGCGCGCGAGCTGCTGGCCGACGGCAGCGGCGGGGTCGGCTATCTGCTCAAGGACCGGGTGTTCGACGCGGAGCAGTTCGTGGACGCCGTACGACGGGTGGCCGCGGGCGGTACGGCGATGGATCCGCAGGTGATCCAGCAGCTGCTGTCCCGGCGGTCGGCCGCCGAGGAGCAGCCGCTGGGCCGGCTGACGCCGCGTGAGCGGGAGGTGCTGGAGCTGATGGCGCAGGGCCGGTCGAACGCGGCGATCGCCGGCCAGCTGGTGGTCACGGAACGGGCCATCGCCAAGCACACCGCCAACATCTTCGGCAAACTGGGACTCGAGGTGTCGGACGACGACAATCGGCGCGTCCTGGCGGTGCTCGCGTATCTGGACCACGGCCGCTGACCCGAATTCAATTTTTCTGCAACTCCTGCTGCTCAGGAGCAGGTTGGGGGCAGATCGCGCAGAGATCCTCTGATGAATTTGTGAGTCGGCTGAACACGCCTGAGGCGGGCTCCGTATGAAATGGCGCCGCTTCACTCCTGTCGGGCGCCTCGATGCTGCCCCGCAAGGAAGTCAGAGGAGTTCCATGGGACGCAACACACGCAAGCGCCGTACGCCATTGGCCAACAAGGCCATTGCCGCATCGGCGGCCCTAGCGCTCGGTGGGGGCGGGCTGATCTGGGCGAATTTCTACGCTTCGGCGCATGAGTCGAACAACTCGGCTCAGAACCAGGTCAAGTCCGCAGCCGCGCAGGTAGCGACTATCGCCTGCCCGGATGTGGGTCAGAAGCTGACGAGCGTGCCGGCAAACGCCCAGAAGGGCGTGGCAGCGGAGCTGGCGAACCTCGACAAGCAGGTCACCGAGGCCTACGCGAGGCTCGCCTCCACCCGCCAGGCACAGACCAACGACGCGAGCTTCGTCCAGAACGCGATCGTCGGGCCCCTCAAGGAGAAGCGGGCCGCGACGATCGACCGGATCAGGCTCGACGTCCAGCGCGTCGGTGGCAAGTTCGACACCTCGCTGGCGCAGCTCGCCGCCTGCACGACGATGACCGCCAACCAGACCACCGCCGGTGGCCAGCAGAACGGCGGCCAGCAGCAGAACGGCGGCCAGCAGCAGAACAACGGTGGCCAGCAGCAGAACGGCGGCCAGCAGAACGGCGGCCAGCAGAACAATGGCGGCCAGCAGCAGAACGGCGGCCAGAACAACGGCGGCCAGCAGCAGGGCAACAACGGCCAGGCCGGCAACGGTCCGACGGCTGCCGACTTCGTGGACATCACGAAGGCCGCGGCGAACGTCCAGGGCAAGCCGGTGGCCGGCGGCAACGCCTCCAAGGGCACCTTCGTCACCAAGTGCGGTGTGAACGCCAACAAGAACCACAACACCGACAACGTGATCGTGGCGCCCGGTGTGACCAACGGCGCGCACCACCTGCACGACTACGTCGGCAACCAGAAGGTCAACGCCTTCTCCAGCAACCAGACGTTCCTTCAGGGCGGCACCAGCTGCCAGAACAAGAACGACCTGTCCTCGTACTACTGGCCGGTCGTGCGTATCCAGGACGGTACGCAGGACTTCGACCAGAACGCGGACGGCGGTGGCAAGGAAGGCAACGTCGGCAAGATCCTGACCCCCGTCCAGGCGGAGATCAAGTACGTCGGCAACCCGCAGAGCAAGGTCGTCGCGATGCCGCAGTTCCTGCGCATCATCACCGGTGACGCCAAGACCACGACCAACGGTCTGGGGAACGCCAACGCGCACTGGAGCTGCACCGGCTTCGAGAACAAGGTCCAGCTGACGGAGCAGTACCCGATCTGCCCGCAGGGCAGCAACGTGGTCCGCACGTTCGCCTTCCAGAGCTGCTGGGACGGCAAGAACATCGACAGCGCCAACCACCGCACGCACGTGGCCTTCGCCGACCCGGCGAGCGGCACCTGCGGCAACGGCTTCAAGGCCATCCCGCAGCTGACGATGCGCCTGGTCTACAAGATCAACCCGCCGACCGTGCAGAACGGCGTGGTGAAGAACGCCTACGCGGTGGACGGTTTCCCCGACCAGCTCCACAAGTCGGCCACCGACCACGACGACTTCATCAGCGTCACGACCGGCGGCCTGGCGAACAAGATCGCCAACTGCATCAACAGCGGTCAGCAGTGCCAGTGACCCACTGAGGTGGGACATTGAAGAAGGCCGGTGGCGGGTCCCTCCCGCCACCGGCCTTCGCCGTGTGTGCACCTGCCGTCAGCCGCTGTGGGCTGCGTGGGAGCTGTGGTTCGTCCCGATCTCCACATCGCCGCCGAGCTTCTTGCGCAGCGACTTGACCACCCCGTTGTCGCCGACGGCGACCCACTTGCGGCCCACGAGGTAGTAACCGCCGTAGTCCTTGGCGTCGTTGATCCACTCGCGCTGGCCGCGGTCGGTGGCGAAGGTGGCCAGGATGAACTTGCCGGCGCTGTTCTTGCAGATGGCCTGGCGGAGTTCGTCGGCGTCCGTCTGGATGTTCGGCGAGCACTTCACCTCGGCGGCCAGGCTCTCCAGGCTGCCGGTGGCCGTGGGCGGCACCGACTCGGTGGTGTCGCCGGAGCCGCAGCCCGTGAGCGCCAGTACGGCGACGGCGCCCGTCAGGGCGAGCATCGGTCGCGTCAACCTCATCTGTTCCTCCGGTCCAGGTCGGGCAATAGCATGCCGCAGAGAGCCCCGGTGCGGGGCCCTGCCCTTCGATACGGCGTTCACCGGCGCCACACTCAATTCGAATGTCACCCCAGGCACGGCTGTGCGAGAGTGAGCCGGTGAACCAAGACTGGGAAGACCGCGTGACCGCCGCCTGGGCCACCTTCGACGACTACCCCGAGGAGCGCGCGGCCGAGTTCCGGGCCGTGATCGACGCCCTCGTCGCCGAACTGCCCGAGGGCAGCCCGCTGGGCCCCTTCGAGCAGGCCTGCGCCTGGGACTCCACCGGTCACTCGGACAAGGCGGCACCGCTGTACCGGGAGGCGCTCGCCCTCGGTCTCAGCGAGGCCAGCGGTTACAAGGGACGCCGGGCCAAGATCCAGCTGTCCAGCTCCCTGCGCAACATCGGCCGGGCGGAAGACGGCGTCAAGCTGCTCACGCCCGAACTGGACGCGCCCTCGGACGAGTTGGACGACGCGGTACGGGCCTGCCTCGCCCTGTGCCTGTCCAGCCTCGGCCGGGACCGCGAAGGCCTCTCCCTCGTCCTCGGCGCCCTCGCCCCCCATCTCCCCCGCTACCAGCGGTCGATGGCGAACTACGCGCGGGCCCTGGTGGAGCCGGAGGACTGAGTCACCCGGTTCGGGGGACTTCTCCGGATCGAATCACCCGATCCGGAGAACCCGATCACCCGGACGGCGGGTGACCGTCGAACGACTCGCTCGTTTTCCCGAACGTGCAGTCACAGGATGTAGCCAACCGTCAAGCCCCCGTCCCCTCCTCGGCCGTAGGTGTCGAGCAGGCCGAGGCCGCCCTCGTCGAGCACTATCCGCGGCTCGTCCGGCTCGCCTATCTGGTGCTGCCGCCGGGCCTCGGCCGGGGCAGGCGCGTCCTGACCGCGCACGCGCTCACCCAGCGCGCCCTGCCCCGGGGCCGCAAGTCGTCGTCCGTGATCCCGGCCCAGTCGACCGGCCGCGACGGCGACCCCGGATACGCCTTCGTCCGCCTCCAGGTGGTGCGTACGGCCCTGGAGGCGGGGCTGCCGCTCAAGTGGAGGGCATGGCCCACCCGCTCCCAGCTCCCGCCGCTGCTGCCCCAGGTGTGGGGACTGCGCCTCTTCCCACGCTCGGGCGGCGCCGACGAGCTCGCGCTCGACCAGCGGCTGGCCCCCCTGTCCGGGCCGGGCCGTGCCGCGTACGTGCTGCGCGGGCTGGAGAAGCTCCCCGACGCCGATGTGCAGACCCTGCTGACGGCGGCCGGCGTCCCGGACCCGGGCACCGCCCTGAAGGAGGCCGACGGCATCCCGGCCCAGTACACGCTGCTCGACTCCGCCGAGTTCGACCCCTGCTCGCTCCAGGCCCGGCCCACCGATCTGATGCGGCGCAGACAGCACACCAAGGCGGCGCTCGCCGCGGCGGCCGCGCTCGCGGTGTGCGGCGCGCTGATCGCCCTCCCGGGCGGCGGCTGGGGCGCCGACGGCCCCGCCGCCCCACCGTACGCGCGGAACCCGGCGGCCGAGGCAGCCCTCGACCCGGGACGGCTGGTCCGGATCGCCCCCAGCACCTGGAAGACCGCCGCCCGCACCGACTTCTCCGTCTGGCCCACGCGCGGCGCCCTCACCCGTGACAGCGCCCTGCTGCGCCGTGCCCTCTCCGTCTGGGCCCGCCCCGGGGACACCGTCCAGGTCTCGGCGACCCCCGGCACCCAGACCGGCGGCCCGGCCGGACCGCCCCAACTGCTGTACGCGGGGCTGGTCGACAACGCGCGCGTGGTGATCCTCTACGACGGTCTGCGCATCGCCCGCTACGCCGAGCCGAAGGACGGCACGCAGGGCGCAGCGCTCGACTTCGCCCGCGTCGACGGGGCCAGGAAGGCCGACGCCGGCGCGCTCGTGCTGGGCCGGTCCGACGGGAACGTCCGGTTCCTGACCGCCCCCTGGGTGGAGAAGGCGGCCGAGCGGGACCTGATGAAGCCCGCCGCCGGAGCCATGGACCTGAACCTGGCCGACGGGGTCACCGCGCCACTGGCCAGCCCCGTCCTGCGGCCGGGCAGGTGCACCTCCTGGAACGTGCTCCAGCTGACCGACACCTCCGGCACCCATCTGGCCACCGACCTCGGCGAGTTGGTTCCGGCCCGGCTCACCTCCGGGCGGCCCGGCAAGACGGGCGACGGGCCCGGGGCCCAGGCCCTGCGCACCTGGGCGCCGTTCGCCTGCTCGCTGGCCCAGGACCGCGCCGCGGGCGTGCGCAGCGTCAACGCCTGGTCGTTCGCCGACCAGCAGCTGCCCGACGGGAACGGGGAGGCCGCCTGGGTGTGCACCCGGTCCGAGACCTGGCGCGGCGACGGGACGGCGGCCCTGGCCCAGTTCCAGACGGCGGGCTCGCGGCACGGGGTGATCGTGGCCAAGGGCAGGGACGGGACGGCGTGCGGTCCGCGTGATCCGCACGTGCTGGCCGGGGTGTTGTGGAAGGCCGGCGCGGGGAACTGGTACCTGCTGGCCGCGGGCAGCTGGGGCACCGCGTCGATCCGCACGACCGGCGAGGTCACCGCCTCGGCCAAGGGCAACCTGCTCGCCGCGAAGGCCAAGGAGGGCGCCCGCGCGGACCTGAAGGGCACCCTGGACGACGGCACCCCGATCAGCGGCCTGCACTAGGACCTCTCGCCGCCGGGAGTGATCGTCTGGCGCTCGACATGTGAACGTCGACGGCTGAATCCGATCGGTAAGGTGTTCGTATGACTACCGGGGTTCGCCGCAGAATGGGCGTCGAGGAGCGGCGGCAGCAGCTGATCGGCGTCGCCCTCGAGCTGTTCAGCCGCCGCTCGCCGGATGATGTGTCCATCGACGAGATAGCCTCGGCGGCGGGCATCTCGCGCCCGCTGGTCTACCACTACTTCCCCGGCAAACTCAGCCTGTACGAAGCCGCGTTGAAGCGGGCCGCGGAGGATCTGGCGGGCCGGTTCGCGGAGCCGCACGAGGGCCCGCCGGGCGCCCGGCTGCTGCGGGTGATGCGCCGCTACTTCGACTTCGTCGACGAGCACGGGCCCGGTTTCTCGGCGTTGATGCGCGGCGGGCCGGCCGTCGGCTCCTCCGCCACCAACGCGCTCATCGACTCCGTACGACAGGCCGCGTATGACCAGATCCTTTCGCATCTGGGCGTCATCGATCCGCCCGCGCGACTGGAACTGGTCATCCGCTCCTGGATCTCGCTCGCCGAGTCGACCGCCCTGCTCTGGCTGGACGGCCGCCGCATCCCGCGCGCCGAGCTGGAGGTCCAGCTCGTCCACGACTTCGCCGCCCTGGCCGCCGTGAGCGCCGCCTACGACGAGGAGATGTCCGCCGTCCTGCGCGGCATGCTGAAGGAGGAGCCGGCCGGCGGTCCCTTCGGTGACCTGCTCAACCGGCTGATCTCGCTGGCCTCCTGAACCGTCAGCGCTCGAACTTCCGGTACGACGCGTCGAGGTCGCGCACCTCGGCGGAGGCGTGCAGGACGAAGCCCTCGTCCGCCACGTGCTCGCGGAGCAGTTCGATGACGGCCTCGGTCAGTTTCGCCTTGGTCTCCTCGGTGCGGCCGACGAGCAGGCCGATCGTCACGTGCACGATGACGTGGTGCTGGTCCTCGGGGTCCTCGTAGCCGAACGCCGTGAACGCACTCGGCCGGAACTGGGTCTTGCACGCCTCCGGCTTCGCGGCCGCGATCTCGACCGTCGCGGTGTGCAGGGCGTGGGCGAAACCGGCCCGGTCGAAGGCCGGGGCCATCCCGGCGGAGTAGTCGACGGTGATCTGCGGCATGGGCACGCACTCCTGTTCTAGGGCAACGGTGTCACCCTAGTCGTCGTGATCCGCGAGCCGTAGGGCCAGCATCGCGATGTCGTCCTCCCGGTCGTGGGCGAAGCAGTCGAGCAGGGTGTCGCACAGCGGGGCCACGCCGGGCGGGGCGCCGGCGGCGGCCGTGCGGAGGTGGGCCAGGGAGACCGCGAGGTCCGTGCCGCGGGTCTCGATCAGGCCGTCGGTGACCATCAGCAGCCGGTCGGCGGGCCGCAGCACCAGTTCGGTGGGCGGCGGCCGGTCCAGGCCGAGGCCGAGCAGCGGCCCGTCCGCCGCCACGTACCCGGCGCCGCCCCCGGCCCGGACGAGGAGCGGCGGGATGTGGCCCGCGTTGGCGATCCGGACGCGCCCGCTCGCGGGGTCGGCCAGGACCAGGCACGCGGTGGCCGTGACGTCCGGGTGGTGGTGCTGGAGCATCCGGTCGAGCCGCGCGGCCAGCACCCGCGGATCGCTGTCCTCGACGCAGTAGGCGCGCAGCGCGTGCCGGATCTCCACCATGACGGTGGCCGCCTCCAGCGAGTGCCCGGCGACGTCCCCGACCGCGGTGAGCATCCCGTCGTCGGTGCGCAGGGCCGCGTAGAAGTCCCCGCCTATCTCGGTCTGCCGGGACGCGGGCACATAGCGGACGACGATCTCCAGGCCCGGCAGCCGCAGCTTCTCCGGCCGGGGCAGGAAGCTGCGCTGGAGGGTGAGGGCGACATGGCGCTCCACCTGGTACATCAGCAGCGGCTCGGCGGCCAGGGCGGTGTTCTGCGCGAGCCGGGCGAGCAGCGCCTCGTCCGCCGGGTCGGTGCCGGGCGCGCGGGACACCGGTGTGGCGAGGCAGACCGGCGTCCGGTTCGACCCGGGCCGGGCCACCACGAGCCGGGCGTCGTCCTCGGCGCCGGGCCGGAAGAACCCGGCCGGCCACAGCGGCGCGGGCACGACGGTGGAGTGCGTCCCGGTCAGCCCCTCGGCGAGCCTGGTGATCAGCCGGGCCACGGCCGCGTGCGCGGTGGCGTCGGGCAGGGCGAGGACACTGCGGTCACGGGACGTCCCCCGGTACAGCTCGCCGTCGGCACCGATCACGAAGGCCACGGCCGGGGCACCGGTCAGCCGGGCGGTGCCCTCGGCCGCCGCGTCGGCCAGTTCCCGCGCGCAGCGCGCCGCCTGCACGGCGACGGTGGCCTCGGACAGCAGCGTCATCCGGCGCACCAGCGACTCGGCGCCGGTGTGCCGGCGTGCCCCGCGCACCGCGGCCCGGACGACGGCCCGGATCTCCTCCGGTTCGGCGGGCATCGTCAGATACGCGTCCCCGCCCGCGTTCAGCCCGCGGCACCGGTCCCCCGGGGCCAGTGCGGCGGCGGAGAAGTGCACCACGGGCAGCGCGGCCATCGGCGGCCGCGCCTTGACCCGGCGGCACAGTTCGAAGCCGGTCATGTCGGGCAGCCCGACGTCCACCAGGGCCACGTCGGGCAGGGTGCCCGCGCGCAGCCGTGCGTCGAGTTCCACCAGGGCCTCGCCCGCGCTGGCCACCGGCACGACCCGGTGCCCGGCCCGGCGCAGCACCGCGCCCATGGCGTACCGGCTGGCCGCCGCGTCGTCGACGACCAGGATCGTGGTCTCGGGGTGCCGGCCGCTGTCTTCCATCTCCCCAGGCCCTCGGTACGGAAAGGTGGGGCGGCCCCCGAACGGAAGCCGCCCCACCCACGCTAGTGCCCGCGCGTCAGCCCCGGGTGAACACCGCCACGGTACGACCCGGAACGGCGAACGTGCCCGATTCCGCCGCGAACGCGGAGGACTTGACGATAGGGTCCGCACCCGACGCCTGCACCGGGTGCAGCCGGTAGTGCTCCCCGGCGAGCGCGGCGATCCGCTGCTCCTGCTTCTGGGGCGTCGCGTTGAACACCACGACGAGGTCACCGAGGCGCATGGTGATCACGCCGGGTGTCTCGTCCTTCCCGGACAGCGGGAAGGACAGCCGCGACTGCACCCGGTCGGCCGTGCCGAGGGAGAAGGCCTGCTCCGTCGTACGGATCCGCAGCAGGTCCCGGTAGGCGGCCGAGGCGCCCTCGATCTGCGGGCACCCGACGCCGACCGTGCTCAACAAGGGCTTGGCGTAAGCCCACTTGGACTGGTTGTCGGCGGCCGTCGGCAGGCCCCGGCCGAAGCCGTTGCCGTCCGCGCAGTTCCAGTGGATGGCGTTGAACCAGTCGCCGCTGTCGAAGGAGTTGCGGTCCAGCGACTTCGAGCGCAGCAGGTCGGTGCCGGCCTGGGAGAGCGCCGGGCCCTGCGAGAGGGTCGCGGTGGCCATCGCGAGGACCTGCATGCGGGCCCGGTCGGACGCGGAGGTGTCCTTGGGCAGCTTGTAGGCGAGGGCGTCGAACAGGGACTCGTTGTCGTGCGCGTCGACGTAGGCGAGGGCGTCGCCCGGCGCCTGCGCGTATCCGGCGGGTGAGCCGTTGTAGTCGATCTCCGCTCCGGTGACCTCCTTACCGCCGGTGTCGGTGAAGCGGTACTTGGCGAGGTTGCCGCTCAGGCCCACCTTGATCAGGTCCTGGTAGTGCAGGAGCCGGGCCTTCTGCTCCTCCTTCGTCCCGTTCGCCGTCGAGGAGTTGGGGTCGGTGTACAGCCCGGACGCGAAGCCCTGGACGCCGGGGTCGGAGTCGAAGGGGCTGCCGCCGCGCACCGCGTCCCGGGCGCGGTCGGAGAAGGTCGCGATGCCGGTGCCGGCCATGTTCTTCTGGGTGGCCTGCACGAACCGGGCGTCGTCGGCGACCTCGCCGAAGTTCCAGCCCTCGCCGTACAGGATGATCTTCTTGCCGTCGACGCCGTCCTTCGCGACGGTCAGTGCGTCGAGGGCCTTGCGGACGGCGAGGATGTTGGCCTTCGGGTGGTGGCCCATCAGGTCGAAGCGGAACCCGTCGACCTTGTACTCCCTGGCCCAGGTGACGATCGAGTCGACGACCAGCTTGCCCATCATCGCGTTCTCGGGCGCGGTGTTGGCGCAGCAGGTGCTGTTGGCCACGCTTCCGTCGGCGAGCAGCCGCTGGTAGTAGCCGGGCACGATCTTGTCGAGGACGCTGGTGTCCGCCTGGCCGCTGGCCGCCGTGTGGTTGTAGACGACGTCCATGACGACCCGGAGGCCGTCGCCGTTGAGCGCCCCGACCATCTTGCGGAACTGGACGGTACGCGCGGTGCCGTCCGGGTCGGTGGCGTACGAGCCCTCGGGGACCGTGTAGTGGAACGGGTCGTAGCCCCAGTTGTAGGCGTCCTTCGCGGCGGTCTTCGCGACGCACTCCTGCTGCTTGTCGGAGTCGGCCGCGAAGGAGGCCAGGTCGCAGTCGGGGGTCGCCTGGTCGGCCCTCTTCTCGGGGATGCCGGCGATGTCGAAGGCGGGCAGCAGGTGCACGTACGACGTGCCCGACTTCGCCAGCTCACGCAGGTGCTTCGAGCCGTCGCTGCCCTTGTCGGTGAAGGCGAGGTAGGTGCCCTGGTCCTTCGCCGGGACCGTCTTGTCGGCTACGGAGAAGTCCCGGATGTGCAGCTCCTGGATCTGCGCGTCCTTCAGCGGTACGGCCTTGGGCTTGCGCAGGCCCGACCAGCCGCTCGGGGCGAGGGACTTGTCGTTCAGGTCGACGACGAGGCTGCGCTCGGAGTTCGCGGTGAGGGCGACCGAGTACGGGTCGGTGACCTCGTTGGTGACCATCTTCCGGACGCTGGGCGCCCAGACCTTCACGACGTACCGGTAGGGCTTGCCCTTCCAGGACGCCGGGCCGGTGACGGACCAGACGCCGGTGGCCGCGTCCCGGTGCATCGGGACGGCACGGCCGTCGAGGTCGAGGCGGACGGACCGGGCGGTCGGCGCCCAGACGGAGAGGGTCGGCTTGCCGTCGTGGAAGGTGGGCCCGAGCCTGGTCTTGGTCGCGCCCGGGTACAGGTCGTCGAGCACGCCCGCGATCTGCACACCGGTCGCGGTGAGCACCGCGCCGTTCGCCGCGCGCTGCGAGGCGACGAGCTGGCCGCTCAGCGCCTGCCGCACCCGGTCCCGGTCGCGCGGGTCGACGGAGAAGGCGGTGTAGTTCCTCAGGTGCGGGAACTTCGCCTTCTGGGCGTCGGTGAGCGTGGTCTTCGACAGCCGCAGCCAGCGTTCGTCGTCGCTGGTCAGCGCCCCGTTCTTGACGGCGATCGAGCCGTCCTGGGAGTACAGCAGCTGGGTGGAGACGGCGCCGTCGACGCCGTTCCAGGCGAGCGTGTTCCGGTCGATCCAGATCGCCTTGGAGGTGGTCAGGTCGAGGGCGGCGGCACTGCCCGCGGGCTGCGGCAGCAGGTATTTCTCCTGGCCGTTCAACAGCCACACCTCGTAGCCGTTGTTCTTGAGGTCCAGGGACTGGTCGGTGGGGAGATCCTTGTCGTCGCCCTTGTGGATGATGTAGCTGAGACTGGTGGCACCGTCGGTGAGCGGTACCTCGAAGACCGCGCCATAGGCATCAGTCTTCACCGGCTTCAGGGGGTTCGACCAGTCGGTGGGGTTCGCGGCACCCGTCCAGACGTGCAGGCCCCAGCCGTCGTAGTTCCCGTCGGCCCGGTGGTAGTGGATGACGGCCTTGGTCTTGTCCTGGGCGGGTTGGTCGGGCCTCTGGGTCAGTACGTCCGTCTTCCCCTGCTCGACCCACACCTCACCCGTCTTGGTGACGTCGACGGACCGGTCGGCGGAGACGTCCTTGTTGCCGTCCTTGTCGACGACCAGGAAGCCGACGTTCGAGGCGCCGGGCTTGAGCTTGACGTAGGCGAAGGCTCCGTAGGCGTCCCGGCCGGTGAAGGGGTGGCCGGCGGGCCAGGTGGTGGACTCGCCGTCGGCGATGTCGCCCCAGGCGTACAGGCCCCAGTTGTCGTAGTCGCCGTCGGTGCGCTTGTAGTGGACGATCGCGTAGTCCCGGGAGGAGGCCGTGGGGACCTCGGCCGGGGGCGGGGTGCCGGTGGTGCTGCCGGCGGTGGCGCTCGCGGTGTGCCCGGCGGAGTCGACGACGACCGCCTTGTAGCGCAGGGCGGTCCCGGCGGGTACGTCCTTGCCGATGGTCTGGGTGACCTTGTACGGGGCGTGGTCGGCGGAGCCGAGGGTGCGCCATGTGCCGTTTCCGGTCTGGGCGGCGAAGACGACGCGGTCGAGCTGTCCTCCGGTGACGCCGGCGGAGAGTTCGACGGTCCCCGTGGCACCGGTGTCCGGGGCCCTGAGGGTGATCGTGGGCTTGGTGGCGGGCTTGGCGAGGCGGCCGGTCGCCTTGTAGACGACGGCCGCGCCGGCCGGGACGGTGACGGTGAGCTCGCGGTCTCCGTCGGTCTTCAGGGTGCCGTCGGCGCCGTGGATGCCCCGGTACGGCATGCCCGCCGAGCCGGTCGCGAAGGTGGCCGTCTTCGCCTCGTCCGCGTTGTTGAAGGCGACGACGTACTCCTGGCCCGTCCTCGAGTCCGTACGGGTGAACGCGTAGATCCCGGCGCCGTCGGCCGCGTACCGCTCGGTCTGCACTCCGTCCGTCAGGGCCGGGTTGGCCTCGCGGAGCCTGGAGAGGGCGGCGATGTCCTTGTACAGCGGTGCGCTCGTGTCGTAGGAGTCGCTCGCGTGGGTGCGGGAGGTGCCGATCTCGTCGTCGTCGAGGTAGTCGGCGACCTTGGAGGCGAACATGGTCTGGCGGGCGTCCTTGTCGCCGCCGGAGCCGGTGAAGCCCTGCTCGTCGCCGTAGTAGACGACCGGGTTGCCGCGGCTGAGGAACATGACCTCGTTGGCGAGCCTGTCCTTGGCGAGCAGTTCGGCGTCGGACGCCTTGGGGTTGTCCTGCTTGAGGAAGTAGCCGATCCGGCCCATGTCGTGGTTGCCGAGGAAGGTGACCTGCTCGTAGGCGTTGGCCTTGTCCGTCGTGTACTTGTAGTCGTCGCCGAAGACCGACGCCAGCTTCCGCGCGCTGCCGCCCTGGGAGGCGTAGGAGCGGGCCGCGTCCTGGAAGGGGAAGTCGAGCGTGGCGTCGAGGCGGCCCTGGGTGACGTACGGGGACGTGATCGAGGTGTCGGCGGAGTAGACCTCACCGAACATGAAGAAGTTCTTCCGGCCGTGCGCGGCGGCGTACTTGTCGAGCGCCGTCGCCCACCGGGTCCAGAACTCCATGTTCACGTGCTTGACGGTGTCGATCCGGAAGCCGTCGACACCGAAGTCCCGCACCCACCGCTGGTAGATCTTCTCCATGCCGTGGACGACCTCGGGACGCTCGGTCCACAGGTCGTCGAGGCCGGAGAAGTCGCCGTAGGTGGTGGACTCGCCGGCATAGGTCGAGTCGCCCCGGTTGTGGTACATCGTCGGGTCGTTGAGCCAGGACGGGACCTTGGCCTGGCTGGTGACCCGCGGGGTGTACGGGAAGGAGGCGCCGGAGACGGCCGGGAACCTCTTGGTCCCGTCGGCGTAGTCGGCGTCGTCGAAGGGCCTGCCGTCCTTGGTCAGGTAGGGGAAGGCGCCCTTGGACAGGTAGCCGGAGGACTGCTCCTCGTAGTTCACGACGTCGGCGGTGTGGTTGGTGATGACGTCGAAGAAGACCTTCATGCCCTTGGCCTGCGCCTTGGAGATGAGGGTCTGGAGGTCCTTGTTGGTGCCGAAGTGCGGGTCGACCTGGGTGAAGTCGGTGATCCAGTACCCGTGGTACCCGGCGGAGGCGTTGCTGCCGGTGCCCTGCACGGGGCGGTTCTTGAAGATCGGCGCCATCCAGATGGAGGTGGTGCCGAGTCCCTTGATGTAGTCGAGCCGCTTGGTGAGGCCCTTGAGGTCGCCGCCCTGGTAGAAGCCCTTGTCGGTGGGGTCGTAACCGGTGGAGAGGCGGGAGCCGGTCAGCCCGCCCTTGTCGTTGCCGGTGTCGCCATTGGCGAAACGGTCCGGCATGACGAAGTAGAACTGCTCCCGGGTGTCGTCGTGCCGGGCGGGCTCGGCGGCCAGCTTCGCGTCGGAGGGCGGTGCGGGCGGGGTGTCGGCATGTGCGGCGAGAGGCTGCACCAGCGCGACGGCGAGGGCGGCGACGGCGACGGCCGCGACCCGTCTGACATGTATCACCGGTATGAACTCCTAGCGATAGCGGCTCTCTTGGGTCCGACCCCGCGCGACCGTACCGCTGACGAAAGGTTTACAGCAAGACCCTTGAAATTCATAGCAAGAAGTTTCAGCGTCAATCTTGACGTGCCCTTCTCAACTCCCTCACGCTCACGGGTTGTTGACCCCGTCACTTCTTTCGGAGCCGCACATGAGCAGACACCGACCCCCGGGTGTCGTGCGCCGCACCGCGACCGCCGCGGTCGCGGGCGCCCTCGCGCTGGCCGGAGCCGTAGCGCTGCCGGCGACACCCGCACAGGCGGACACCACCGCCAAAGGCGACGTCATCGCCAACCTGTGGGAGTGGAACTGGGACTCGATCGCCTCGGAGTGCACCGACGTGCTGGGCCCGGCGGGCTACGGCGCGGTGCAGGTGGCCCCGCCGGCCGAGTCCCTGAAGCAGTCCAGCTACTACTGGTGGGACGTCTACCAGCCGTACTCGTACAACCTCGACAGCCGCTTCGGTACGGCGGCGAAGTTCGCCTCGATGGTGACCGCCTGCCACAAGGCCGGCGTGAAGGTCTACACGGACGCGGTGATCAACCACACGGCCGCGCAGACCGGCACCGGCTACAACGGCACCACGATCACCAGCAAGTACGACACCCCGGAGTGGGACCGGGCGAACTACCACGACTCGTCGGACTGCCCGACCTCCGACCTGACGATCCAGGACTACTCGAACCTCACCCAGGTGCAGAACTGCGAGCTGCTGGGCCTGCCCGACCTCAAGACGGGTACGGACACCGTCCGCACCGGCATCGCGGGCTTCCTGAACTCCCAGCTGGCCCTGGGCGTCGACGGCTTCCGCGTGGACGCGGCCAAGCACATCCCCGAGGCCGACCTGGCGGCGATCGAGTCCAAGCTGACGAGCACCACGTCCGGCTCGGCCCCGTACGTCTTCCAGGAGATCTACCCGGGCTCGACCCCGCAGCCCTCGGACTACTACGCCTCGGGTGACGTCCTGGACTTCACCTACGCCAGCAGGCTGAAGTCGGCGTTCCAGGGCAACGTGAGCGACCTGGAGTCGCTGTCCTCCTCCGGGATCCTGCCCGCCGCCAACTCGGTGTCCTTCGTGACCAACCACGACACCGAGCGCAACGGCCTGCACATGAGCTACAAGGACGGCGACACCTACAGGCTCGCCAACCTCTTCGAGCTGGCCTACAAGTGGGCGACCCCGACGGTGTACGCCAGCTGGGAGTGGACCCAGAGCGACCAGGCGCCGCCGAACTCCTCGGGCTTCGTGACGAACACGGACTGCTCCGGTGGCTCCTGGTACTGCCTCGACCGCGACACGGCGGTCGTCGGCATGGTGGCCTGGCACAACGCCGCCGACACGGCCGCGGTCTCGAACTGGCAGACCAAGTCGTCCTCCGTGATCGGCTTCGGCCGCGGCGGTGCCGGGTTCTTCGCCCTGAACAACGGCACGAGCGGCGCGACCTACACGTTCAGCACGGGGATGGCCGACGGCACGTACAAGAACGTGATCGACGGCGGGAGGACGACGGTGACCGTCTCCGGCGGCAGCGCGTCGGTCACCGTCCCCGCGAAGGACGCGGTCGCCTTCTACAACTCCTCCTACACCTGCACGGTGGGCTGCGGTGACCCGGGCGGCGGCTCCGGCGACACGGTGAACGCGACGTTCGACGAGTACGCGCCGACGGCCTCCGGCACGAACGTCTACGTCGTCGGGTCGATCGCGGCGCTGGGCTCCTGGGACACGTCCAAGGCCGTCAAGCTGTCCTCGTCCGGCTACCCGATCTGGTCGGGGGAGGTGAGCGTGCCGGTCAACACCTCGTTCGAGTTCAAGTACATCAAGAAGGACGGTTCAGGCAATGTGACCTGGGAGTCGAACGCCAACCGCACGGCCACCGCGGCCACGTCGGCGCTCTCGCTGAACAACTCCTGGAACGTGGCCGGCGCCGACGCCACCGACGTCACCTTCAACGAGACCGCCACGACCGACTGGGGCACCAACGTCTACGTCGTGGGCTCCGTCCCCTCCCTCGGCTCCTGGAACACGGCCGACGCCATCCCGCTCTCCTCGGCGTCCTACCCGACCTGGAGCAAGCCGGTCATCGTCCCCAAGAGCACGGCCTTCACCTACAAGTACGTCAAGAAGGACGGCTCCGGGAACGTGACCTGGGAGTCCGGGACGAACCGCTCGTACACGACGGGCAGTTCGTCCGGCTACACGACGAGCGACACCTGGAAGTAGGGCAGCGGGCTCAGCAGCCCGACTTCTCCGAATAGATCGCCAGCGCCGTGTTGGCGCCCAGGGTGGCGGTGAACTGCCCACTGGAGTTCACCGTCACCGTCGTGTTGTTCTGCACGTTGCAGTACGTCCCGGCGGACAGCGAGGTCTGGTACGTGCGGGTCAGCGAGCCGGACTCGTGGTTGATGGCCACATAGCCCTTGCTGCCGCGCCCGAAGGCGATCGCGTTGTTGCCGTCGTCCCACCAGTCGGTCATCGACTGGCCGCGGGTGGTGTTGCGGAAGGCCACCATGGACTTGATCTCCGGCCAGGCGTGCTGGCACTTCCAGCCGTCCTGCCAGCAGGCGTTCACCGTGCCGCCGTTGGGTGGGCCCGCGTCGGCGTCCGTCCACTCGTAGCCGGAGTTGATGTCCGGGGCGCCGTAGGGGTAGGCCAGCATGAAGACGTTGGCGAGGGTGTAGTTGGCGCCGTCCTTGTAGTCCAGGGTGGAGCCGTTGCGCTCGGTGTCGTGGTTGTCGACGAAGACACCGGCGCCCGAGCTGCTCATGTAGCCCCAGCCCTCGCCGTAGTTCTTCAGGTAGGCGAGCTTCTCGTTGTTGAAGACGCGCTTGAGGTCGTAGGCGTAGCGGAACTCCTGGACGTCGCCGTTCCCGGTGTACTCGGTGGGCTGGACGGCCTCGTTCGCGCCGTAGATGACCTCCTGCTTCCAGTAGGCGGAAGGATTCGTCAGACGGGACTTGATGTTGGCCAGGTCCTCCGCCGGGATGTGCTTGGCCGCGTCGATGCGGAAGCCGTCCACGCCCAGCGTGAGCAGGTCGTTCATATAGCCGGCGATCGTCTTGCGGACGTACTCCTCGCCCGTGTCCAGGTCGGCCAGGCCGACGAGTTCGCAGTGCTGGACGTTCCAGCGGTCGGCGTAGTCGGTCACCTGGGAGGTGCAGTCGTCGAAGTCGTAGCTCGAATACAGGCCCGGGTAGTCGTACTTCGTGTACGAGGAGCCGCCCGTGCCGGTGCCCGAGCCCGCCGACATGTGGTTGATCACCGTGTCGACCACGACCTTCACACCGGCCGCGTGGCAGGTGTCGACCATGCTCTTGAAGGCGGTGCGGTCGCCGAGGCGGCCCGCGATCTTGTACGACACCGGCTGGTACGACGTCCACCACTGCGAGCCCTGTATGTGCTCGGCGGGCGGGGAGACCTGGACGTAGCCGTAGCCGGCGGGGCCGAGGGTGCCGGTGCACTCCTTGGCGACCGAGGCGTACTTCCACTCGAAGAGGACGGCGGTGACGTCCTTGGTGCCGGGCGGGGAGGCCTGCGCGGTAGTCGGGTACATGCCAACCGTAACGGCGGCTGCGAGGGCGAGCCCCGCGGGGAGGGTTCTGCGTGCCATGTGGGGGTCCTTCGTCGTTGAAGGCGCTTGCTGCAATGTTTCAGCAAACTTGCGGTGACGCAGATGTTAAAGGCCCGCTGTCTGAAAGACAGCGGGCCGTTGTGAAGTTGATGCAAGAACTTTCAGACGGGCCCTCAGTCCGCCGTCGTCCACCAGACGGTGGTGTCGGCCGGCACCTTCGCCTCGCCGCCGGCCTCGGTCACCTCACCGCTGGTGAGCAGCACCCTGCCGTACGCCGGGGTCGTCACCGCCTCCCCCGTGGTGTTCGCGACGCACACGAACTCCCCGCGCCGGAAGGCGAGGACGCCCTCGGGGGCGCGCAGCCACTCCACCGCTTCGCCCGCGCCGAGCGCGGGGTGGTCCCGGCGGGTGGCGAGCGCGGCGCGGTACAGCTCCAGCGTCGAGCCCGGCGCACCGGTCTGCGCCTCGACGCTCAGCTCCCCCCAGCTCGACGGCTGGGGAAGCCAGCTGCCGCCGCTGCCGAAGCCGTACGAGGATCCCGTGCGGGTCCACGGGATCGGCACCCGGCAGCCGTCGCGGAAGCCGTCCTGGCCGGCGCCCCGGAAGTACGCCGGGTCCTGGCGCACCTCGTCGGGCAGGTCGACGACATCGGGCAGACCGAGCTCCTCGCCCTGGTAGATGTACGCCGAGCCGGGCAGGGCGAGCATCAGCAGGGTGGCCGCGCGCGCCCTGCGCAGGCCCAGCGCGCGGTCGCCGGCCGTGCGGATCTGGGTGCCGAGTCCGGGCGGGTTGGCGAAGCGGGTGGCGTGCCGGGTGACGTCGTGGTTGGAGAGGACCCAGGTGGCGGGGGCGCCGACCGGGCGCATCGCCTCCAGGGTGCGGTCGATGACCGTACGCAGCTCCCTCGCGTCCCACTCGGTGGAGAGGTACTGGAAGTTGAAGGCCTGGTGGAGTTCGTCGGGCCGGACGTAGTTCGCGGTGCGCTCGACGGTCGGGGTCCAGGCCTCGGCGACGAAGATCCGCCCACCCGTCTCCCACCACCGCCCTTCTGACGAAGGCCCTTCGGGCCCCTTTTTATTCGAGTACTCGTCGAGGATCAGCCGCCACTGCCGGTAGATCTCGTGCACGCCGTCCTGGTCGAAGAACGGCATGACATCGTTGCCCAGCAGTTTCAGCTGGTCGTGGGAGCCGAGGTCGGGCAGGCCGTCGGCCTTGACCAGGCCGTGCGCCACGTCGATGCGGAAGCCGTCGACGCCCATGTCCAGCCAGAAGCGGAGGATCGAGCGGAACTCGTCCCCCACCGCCGGGTGTTCCCAGTCGAAGTCGGGCTGCTCGGGGGCGAAGAGGTGCAGGTACCACTCCCCGGGCGAGCCGTCCGGTTCGGTCACCCGCGTCCAGGCGGGGCCGCCGAAGATCGACTCCCAGTCGTTGGGGGGCAGCTCGCCGTTCTCCCCCTTGCCGGGGCGGAAGTGGTAACGCTCCCGCAGCGGCGAGCCGGGACCCTCGGCGAGCGCCCGCTTGAACCACTCGTGCTGGTCGGAGGAGTGGTTGGGCACGAGGTCGACGATGACCCTGAGGCCGTGCCCGTGGGCGTCGCGGATCAGGGCGTCGGCGTCCAGCAGGTTGCCGAACATCGGGTCGACGGCGCGGTAGTCGGCCACGTCGTAGCCGGCGTCGGCCTGCGGCGAGGCGTAGAACGGGCTGAGCCAGACGGCGTCCACGCCCAGGTCGCGCAGATGGGCGAGTCTGGAGCGCACGCCCTCCAGGTCGCCCATGCCGTCGCCGTTGCTGTCGGCGAAGCTGCGCGGATAGACCTGGTAGATCACCGCGTCCCGCCACCAGTCGCGGCGCGGGGCGACGGTGGCGACAGCTGACTCGGAAACGGGGCTCGGTGCCGGGTCGGCGGAGTGCTGGCTCATGGCGTCCTTGTGCGTCCTTGTGCGTAACAGGGTCATGGGGTTTCTGGGGTGCGCTGATGAGGCGGCCGCGGTGCCGGCGGGGTCGGATGGGCACCGCGGCCGCCACCCGCGCGGACAGGCGCGCGGGAGCCCTTGTGCGGCGGGATTCAGCCCTTGGTGCCGCCGGCGGTGAGGCCGGTCACCAGGTTTTTCTGGACAAGGTAGAAGAACACGGACACGGGTATCGCGATCAACACCGCGGTGGCGGCCATGTAGTTCCACTGTGCGTCGTGCTCGCTGACGAAGCTCTGGAGGCCGACGGCGAAGGTGTACTTGGAGTCGTCCAGCATGAAGGTGGTCGCGAACGCCACCTCGCCGACGGCCGTGATGAAGTTGTAGAAGGCCGCGACGGCCAGTCCCGGGCGGGCCAGCGGCAGGATCAGCCGGGCGAACGTGCCGAAGGGGGTGAGGCCGTCCACCCGGCCCGCCTCGTCGATCTCGAAGGGGATGGTGTCGAAGTACCCCTTGAGCAGCCAGGCGCTGTACGGCACGGCGGTGGTGCAGTTGATGACGATCAGGGCCCAGTAGGTGTCGATGAGACCGAGCTCGCTGAAGATCTCGTACATCGGCACGATCAGGATGGCGATCGGGAAGGCCTGGGTGAGCAGCAGCACCCACATCAGCGACTTGTAGCCGGGGAAGCGCATGCGCGAGACGGCGTAGCCGGTGGTGGCGGCGACGAAGACGCCGATCAGGGTGGTGCCGAGCGCCACGATCATCGTCGACTTGAACCAGTCGAAGAAGGCGGTGTGCTGGAGCACGAAGCTGTAGTTGGAGAAGGTCAGGTGGCCCAGGATCTTGCTCGGGTGCAGGTAGTCGTCCTTGTCCGGGCCGAGGGACAGGAAGATCAGCCAGGCCACCGGCGCGAGCGCGATGAGGCTCGCGAGGGCGAGGCCGGCGTGCAGGAGGGCGGCGCCGAGCGGGCCGCGTTCGCCCCGCCGGCGGGTGCGGCGCGGGGACTGCGCGGTCGGGGCGGGCCCGGCCTCGGTCTTCTCCAGGGTCGTGGTGCTCATGGCGGCGGCTCCTGCGGCGTCAGACGGCGAGCTGGTCATTGCGCTTCAGCCAGCGGAAGTAGAAGGAGGTGAAGACGGTGAGGACCGACAGCAGCAGCACGCCGTACGCGGCGGACTGGGCGAAGTCGCGCGGCTGCTGTCCGAAGCCCAGGTAGTAGGCCCAGGTCACGAGGATCTGGGCGTCGGGCGCGCCGGTGGGGCCGAACAGCAGGAAGATGATGGCGAACTGGTTGAAGGTCCAGATGATGCCGAGGAGTACGACGGTGGAGCTGACGGACCTCAGACCCGGCAGCGTGACGTACCGGAACCGCTGCCAGGCGCTCGCCCCGTCCATCTCGGCGGCCTCGTAGAGCGTGGAGTCGATGGACTGGAGGCCGCCGAGCAGCGAGAGCATCATGAACGGCACACCGCACCAGGTGTTGACCATGATCGCGGCGAACCGCTGCCAGAAGGTGTCCTCCAGCCACTGCGGCTCGGGCAGGTGGAGCGAATGGAGGACCTGGTTGAGCACTCCGGAGTCGGAGAGCATGATCCGCCAGGAGAAGACGGTGACGAAGGTCGGCACGGCCCAGGGCAGGACCAGCAGCAGCCGGTAGACGACACGGCCGCGCAGCTTCTCGTTGAGCATGAGCGCGAGGCCCAGGCCGATGGTGTAGTGCAGGGCCACACAGGCGGCCGTCCAGACGACGGTCCACAGGAAGTGCGACCAGAACCGGTCGTACGACAACGGGCCGAACAGGATGTCCTTGTAGTTGTCGATCCCGATGAACTTGTACGTGGCGTCGATGTGGTTGACGCCGATGGTGCGCGCCGAGTTGAGGCTGTTGGCGTCGGTCAGGGTGAGGTAGAAGCCGCGCAGCAGCGGATAGCCCACGATCACGCCGAGCACCACGACGACCGGCGTGATCATCGCATAGGCGTACCAGTGTTTCTGGAATCCGTTCTTGATGCGCCGGCCCAGGCCGGGCCGCGGCGCGCGGTCACCGCGGCGCTCGCCGGTCGCGCGGTCGATGGCGACTGTCATGGTTCGACACCTTCAAGGAGATCAAGTCAGATCGGAGGGGCGGGCCTGGGCACAGGCCGGTGGCCGCCGGATCCTTCCCCCCTCAGGGAGGACCCGGCGGCCACGCGGGCTCACTTGCTGAAGTCGGGCACCAGCTTGCTGATGGCGACCTCGGCGTTGCTCAGGCCCTTGTCCAGCGATTCCTTGCCGCCGGCGACCTTGGGCAACTCGATGTCCAGCGGACCCCACAGGGAGCTGTACTCGGGCAGCGCCGGGCGCGGCTGGGCGGCGGCCAGGACGCCCTGGTAGCCGGCGATACCGGGGTCGGCCTTGACCTGGGCGGTGTAGGCGTCGTCGCGGGTGGGCAGCGTGGAGTTCTTCAGGGCGATGGTCTCCTGGGACTTCGCCGAGGTCATGAAGTTGACGAACTTCAGCGCCGCCGCCTGGTGGGCCTTGTCCGAGCCGGCGTAGACCGAGAGGTTGTGGCCGCCGGTCGGGGCGCCCGCCTTGCCGGTGGAGCCGGCCGGGACGGTGGCGATGCCGAGGTTGGACTTGTCCTTGAAGGCCGAGCCCTTGTAGAAGTTCGTGATCTCCCAGGGGCCCTGGATGATCGCGGCGACCTTGCCGCTGACGAACGCGTCCTGGATGTGGGCGTAGGCGTCGGCGGTGGTGTCGGCCTTGTGCAGGCCCTGTCCCTTGAACGTGCTCAGCCAGGTGCCGTAGGCCTTCTTCGCGGCGGCGGAGTCGACGGTGATCTTCTTGGCGGAGGCGTCGACGGTGTCGGTGCCCTCGCCGTAGAGGAAGGTCTGGGCGTAGTAGGCCTGGGTGGAGCCCCAGTAGCCGTAGACCTTCTCCTTGGCGTCGATCTTGGACGCGTCGGCCTTCAGCTCGTCCCAGGTCTTGGGGGCCTCGGTGATGCCGGCCTTCTTGAACAGGGCCTTGTTGTAGACGAGCGCCAGGGTGTCGGTGACCAGCGGCACGCCGTAGGTCTTGCCGTCGTACTGGGCCTGGGTGATCAGGTTGGACTGGAACTTGTCCTTGTCCGCGAGCGCCTCGGTGCCGTCGAGCGGCAGGAAGTAGCTCTTCTTGGCGAAGGCGGGGGTCCAGCCGACCTCGGAGCGCAGCACGTCCGGGGCGCCCTTGGAGCCGGCGGCGGTGTCGAACTTGTTCTGCGCCTGGTCGAACTGGACGTTGACGTACTTGACCTTGATGTTCTTGTTGGCGGCCTCGAACTGCTTGATCAGGGCCTGGTACGTCGGTGCCTCATTGGTGGCGTTGGAGGTGTCCCACCAGGTGATGGTCACCGGGCCGTCCGACTTTCCGCTGTCGCTGTCGCTCCCGCCGCACGCCGTCGCCGTGAGGGCGAGGGACGCCACCAGCGCGGAGGCCGCTATGCCACGCCGCATGAGTTCTCCTTGAGGGTTAAGCCCGTGGAAGGCAGAGGGCGGTCCCGTCCGCCGCCTCCGCTGTCTTGCCGGTGCTGTCTTGCCGACCGCGCCGTTGCGTCCGCCGGGCGAGTGGGAACGTAACAGCGTTGTAAGCGTTGCGAAAGACCTTGCAGAAAAAAAGTGCAAGGGAACAGGTGGGTTACCGTGTCGTGACCAGTCCTCGACCGGCCCGCAACCGGGTTGCGGGGCCGATCAGCGGGCAGAGGGACACTTGTGCAAGACTCTGCAAGCTCTTGCTATTCGAGGCCGACCAGAAGGACGAGGGAGCGCGATGACGCAGCAACCGGCGGCGGGCCGTTCTACCGCCCGCGCACGGCGTCCGATCGGTGGGCAAGGCGATTCCCGGCCGGTACAGTCCACCCCTGTGACCACACGGCTTGCGGACATCGCTGCGCAGGCGGGGGTGAGCGAAGCGACCGTCAGCCGCGTCCTCAACGGCAAGCCTGGCGTCGCCGCCACCACCCGCCAGTCCGTGCTCGCCGCGCTGGACGTGCTCGGCTACGAGCGTCCGGTACGGCTGCGGCAGCGCAGCGAGGGCCTGGTGGGCCTGATCACCCCGGAGCTGGAGAACCCGATATTCCCCGCCCTCGCGCAGGTCATCGGCCAGGCGCTGACGCGGCAGGGCTACACGCCGGTGCTGGCCACGCAGACCCCGGGCGGGTCGACGGAGGACGAGCTGACCGAGATGCTGGTCGACCGGGGGGTCGCCGGGATCATCTACGTCTCCGGGCTGCACGCGGACACCACCGCCGACATGGAGCGCTACGAGCGGCTGCGGGCGCAGGGCGTGCCGTACGTGCTGGTCGACGGTTTCTCGCCGAAGGTGCAGGCGCCGTTCATCTCCCCCGACGACCGGGCGGCGATGACCCTGGCGGTGACGCACCTGGTCTCGCTGGGGCACACCCGGATCGGGCTGGCGCTCGGCCCGAAACGGTTCGTCCCGGTGCAGCGCAAGATCGAGGGCTTCGTGCGCGCCGTGCAGGACCAGCTGGGTCTGAGCGCGGCGGCCGTCGAGTCGGAGCTCGTGCAGCACTCCCTCTACACCCTGGAGGGCGGCCAGGCGGCCGCCGCCGCGCTGATCGGGCGGAACTGCACGGCCGTGGTCTGCGCCAGCGACATGATGGCCCTGGGTGCGATACGGGCGGCCCGGCAGCTCGGTCTGGAGGTCCCCCGGGACGTCTCGGTGGTGGGCTTCGACGACTCCCCGCTGATCGCGTTCACCGACCCGCCGCTGACCACCATCCGCAAGCCGGTCCCGGCGATGGGCCAGGCGGCGGTGCGCACGCTGCTGGAGGAGATCGGCGGGACGCCCGCACCGCACAGCGAGTTCGTGTTCATGCCGGAGCTGGTGGTGCGCGGTTCGACCGCTTCGGCCCCTGGGGACCGGAAACGTACCGGGATCGTACCCAGGGAGTAGAACGTGCGGCCCGAACCCGACCAAGGGATGATCGGGGCTTGAGGGCTTTTCTGGCAGACTTCGTTGCTATGGGTGACTCGACCGTGACAGAGCCGGAAGGTCGCGAGCAGACGGCCGTTCCGCACCCTGTCACGGATGAAGGGGGCTCCGGTGCGCTGCGCCGGCTGCGCACTCCGCGCCGCCCCCGTCTGTGGTTCGAGATCCTGCTGATCGCGGTGAGTTACTGGACGTACTCGCTCATCCGCAACGCGGTCCCCGAGCAGCGCGGTGACGCCCTGCGCAACGCCGACTGGGTCTGGCGGGCCGAGCACCACCTCGGGGTCGCCGTCGAGGAGTCGGTCAACCACACCGTGAACGCGGTGACATGGCTGATCGTGGGGATGAACTACTACTACGCGACCCTGCACTTCGTGGTGACGCTGGGTGTGCTGGTGTGGCTGTACCGCAGCCATCCGGGCCGGTACGCGGCGACCCGGATGGTGCTGTTCGCGACGACCGGCGTGGCCCTGCTCGGCTACTACCTGTTCCCGCTGGCCCCGCCCCGGCTGATGCGCGGCGGGCACTTCGTGGACACGGTGACCGTCCACCAGACCTGGGGGTCGATGGCCTCCGGCGACCTGAAGCACATGTCGAACCAGTACGCGGCGATGCCGTCGATGCACATCGGCTGGTCCCTGTGGTGCGGGCTGACGATCTTCGCGCTGGCGAGTGTGCCGTGGGTGCGGGTGGTGGGGCTGCTGTACCCGGCGTCGACACTGGTGGTGATCGTGGCCACCGCCAACCACTTCTGGCTCGACGCGGTCGGCGGCGTCCTGTGCCTGGCCTTCGGCTTCACGCTGGCGCGGCTGTGGTACGGAGCCCTGCCGTACGCCCTCCCCCGCCTGGTCCCGGCGAAGGGCACGGCGCTGCTGCCGAGCGAGGCGTAGACGCCGCGCGGACCGGGCGTGAGGGCCGGTCGGCCTGGCGCCCGTCCGGCGATGGTGGCTTTCAGTCCTGGTAGAACAGCTCCTCGACCACTCCCCGCGCCCTGCGGGTCGTGCGGCGGTAGGCGTCGAGCATGTCGCCGGCGTGACCTGGGCCGTAGCCGAGGTAGCGGCCGACGGCGGCGAGTTCGCGGGCGTCGGAGGGGAAGGTGTCGCCGGCCCGGCCGCGGACCAGCATGACGGCGTTGCGGACGCGGGTCGCGAGCACCCAGGCCTCGTCGAGGATCGCGGCGTCCTCGGCGGAGATGAGACCGGCGTCGCGGGCGGCGGCGAGGGCCTCGCGGGTGCGGGTGGTGCGCAGACCGGGCTCGCGCCGGCCGTGCCGCAGCTGGAGCAGCTGCACGGTCCACTCGACGTCGGACAGGCCGCCGGGGCCGAGCTTGGTGTGCAGCTTGGGGTCGGCGCCGCGCGGGAGGCGCTCGGACTCCATGCGGGCCTTCAGGCGGCGGATCTCGCGCACCGCCTCGTCGCCGAGGCCGCCATCCGGGTAGCGCAGCGGGTCGATCAGCTCGATGAAGCGGCGGGCCAGGTCCTCGTCCCCGGCGACCGGCTCGGCCCGCAGCAGGGCGTGCGACTCCCAGGTCAGGGACCAGCGGCGGTAGTAGGCCTCGTACGACTTCAGGGTGCGCACCAGCGGGCCGGACTTGCCCTCCGGGCGCAGGTCGGCGTCGATGAGCAGGGGCGGGTCGGCGCTGGGCAGCTGGAGCAGGCGGCGCATCTCGGCGACGACCTTGTTCGCGGCGTCGGCGGCCTCCCGTTCCTCCACGCCGTCCTGCGGCTCGTGCACGAAGAGCACGTCGGCGTCGGAGCCGTAGCCCAGTTCGTGGCCGCCGAAACGGCCCATGCCGATGATCGTGAAGCGGGTGGGCAGGGTGTCGCCCCAGCCGGCCCGGACCACCGCGCGCAGCGTGCCGGCGAGGGTGGCCGCGGTCAGGTCGGAGACGGCGCCGCCGACCCGGTCCACCAGGGCGCCCTGGTCGGCCTCGGCCGGGTTCGCCTCGGTCCCGTAGGAGTCGACGATGTCCGCGGCGGCCGTGCGGAACAGCTCGCGGCGGCGGACGCCACGGGCCGCGGTGACGCCCTGGGCGGCGTTCTCTGCGCGGCCGACGGCGGCGAGGATCTCCTGCTCCAGGTGGGCGCGCCCGCGCGGCTCCAGGCCGCCGCCGTCGCCGTCACCGAGCAGGGCGACGGCCTCGGGGGCGCGCATCAGCAGGTCGGGGGCGAGGCGCCCGGCCGACAGCACGCGGGCGACGTTCTCCGCCGCCGCGCCCTCGTCCCTGAGCAGCCGCAGGTACCAGGGGGTCTTGCCGAGCGCGTCGGAGACCTTGCGGAAGTTGAGCAGGCCCGCGTCGGGGTCGGCGGAGTCGGCGAACCAGCCGAGCAGTACGGGCAGCAGGGTGCGCTGGATGGCGGCCTTGCGGCTGACGCCGGAGGCGAGGGCCTCCAGGTGGCGCAGGGCGGCGGCCGGGTCGGCGTAGCCGAGGGCGACCAGGCGTTCGCGGGCCGCCTCCGGGCTGAGCCGGGCCTCGCCCGGGGCGAGCTGGGCGACGGCGTCGAGCAGGGGCCGGTAGAAGATCTTCTCGTGCAGACGGCGCACGACGGCGGCGTGCCGCTTCCACTCCCGGGTCAGCTCGGCCACCGGGTCGGCGCGCAGCCCGAGGGAGCGGCCCAGGCGGCGCACGTCGGCCTCGTCCTCGGGTACGAGGTGGGTGCGGCGCAGCCGGTACAGCTGAATCCGGTGCTCCATGGAGCGCAGGAAGCGGTAGGCCTCGTCGAGCTGCACGGCGTCCGCGCGGCCGACGTAGCCGCCGGCGGCGAGCGCCTGGAGGGCGTCGAGCGTGGTGCCGCTGCGCAGCGACGGGTCGGCGCGGCCGTGCACGAGTTGCAGCAGCTGCACGGCGAACTCGACGTCCCGCAGGCCGCCGGGACCCAGTTTCAGTTCGCGCTCGACCTCGGCGGCGGGGATGTTCTCCACCACCCGGCGGCGCATCTTCTGCACGTCGGCGACGAAGTTCTCGCGCTCGGCGGCCTTCCAGACCAGCGGCCCGACGGCGGCGACGTACTCCTTGCCCAGCTCCAGGTCCCCGGCCACCGGGCGGGCCTTGAGCAGGGCCTGGAACTCCCAGGTCTTGGCCCAGCGCTGGTAGTAGGCGAGATGGCTGCTCAGCGTCCGCACCAGCGGGCCGTTTCTGCCCTCGGGCCGGAGATTGGCGTCGACGGGCCAGATCGACCCCTCGACGGTCGTCTCGGAGCAGATCCGCATCATGTGCGAGGCGAGCCGGGTCGCGGACTTCAGGGCCTTGCTCTCGTCGGCCCCGTCGGCGGCCTCACCCACGAAGATCACATCGACATCGGAGACGTAGTTCAGCTCGTGCCCGCCGCACTTGCCCATCGCGATCACCGCGAGCCGGCACGCGGCGGCGTCGTCGGGCGCGGCGGCCTCCGCCAGGGCGAGGGCGGCACGCAGGGTGGCGGTGGCGAGGTCGGCGAGTTCGGCGGCGGTCTCGGCGATGCCCGTCGTGCCGCACACGTCACGGGCGGCGATGGAGAGCAGACAGCGCCGGTAGGCGACGCGCAGCGAGACGAGATCACTGGCCTCCGCCAGCCCCCGTTCGAACTCCTCCACCCCGGGGTGCAGGTCCCGGGGCTCGTAGGTGACCAGCGCCTCCCAGTCCCGCGGGTGCCGGGCCAGGTGGTCGGCCAGGGCGGCGGACGCGCCGAGCACGCCCAGCAGACGGTCGCGCAGCGGCTTGGCGGCTATCACCGTGTCCAGCAGCTCCCGGCGGGCGGTGGCCCCCGGCTGCGCCTCGAGCAGCCGTACGAGCCCCAGCAGCGCGAGATCGGGGTCGGCGGTCGCGCCCAGCGCCTCCAGCAGGACCGGGTCGTCCCGTACGGGCACCAGCTCGGCGCTGTCCAGCAGCCGCTCGGCGGCCGACGGATCAGTGAAACCGTGCCGCAGCAGCCGAGTGAAGGTACTGCTCCTGCGTCCCGGCCCCGTCATCCCCGGCCTCCCTCGGCTCACGCTCGTACTGGCCAGAGCCTAACCGCAACCCACATCCCTCGGCCCTACCAGCCCGGACGCAACCTCACCGGGTTACAGGGAGCACATTCCCTGACGGGGTGCAGGGGCACGGCCCCGCCTGGGGTTCGGGGGCGGAGGCCCCAGGGTTTCGGGGGCGCAGCCCCGCACCTCCGCACCCCGGCACCCCCGCAGCCCCGCAGCCCCGCAGCCCCGCAGCCCCGCGGGGATCAGGGGGCGCAGCCCCCGGCGGGGTGCAGGGGCGGAGCCCCGCGGGGGTTCGGAGGCGGCAGCCCCCGGCGGGGTCGAAGGGGCGGAGCCCCTGGGGACGGGAATGGGTAGGGGCGGCGGGGGCGAGAGACGTTTGGGGCGGCCGCGTGCGCGTCGGGTGCCCCGTCAGCAGAAGGACGCGGGCCCCGCCATGGACGCGTTGGGCGCCCGGGAGCGTGTGGGGCGGGGTCACGGCAGTAGTTCACTCGATCTTCACTCGCCGTGCTGAGTGCCGTGACGCGGGGTAATGTTGGCGTGCGCATGCTCTGTCCGCACCGCCAGCCCCGCTCCCCCCTCCGGAGGTTGATGTGTCCGGCAGTTCTGCCAAGTCCGCGTACCGCCGTGCCCGCACCGCCGTGGCGTCGGCAACCGCCTTCACCGCGGCCGCGATCGGGCTGTGGACCGGTCTCGGCGGCGGCTCCGCGCACGCCGCGAGCGCCGTACCGACCCCCGACCACGTGATCGTCGTGGTCATGGAGAACCACGCCTACAACCAGGTCATCGGCTCCTCCAGCGCCCCGTACATCAACTCGCTCAAGACGGGCGGCGCAAACCTCACCCAGTCCTACGCCATCACCCACCCGAGCCAGCCGAACTACTTCGCCCTCTTCTCCGGCTCCACCCAGGGCATCACCGACGACAGCTGCTACACCCCCGGCTTCTCCTCGGCCGCCAACCTGGCCTCCGAGCAGCTCGCCGCGGGCCGCACCTGGGCCAGCTACAACGAGACCCTGCCCAGCCAGGGCTCGACCACGTGCAGCAGCGGCAACTACGCGCGCAAGCACAACCCCTGGTTCGGCTTCAGCAACGTACCCACCTCGTCGGCCAAGACCTTCGCGCAGTTCCCGACCGACTACTCCACCCTCCCCCAGCTGTCCTTCGTGGTCCCGAACCTGTGCAGCGACATGCACGACTGCTCGGTCTCCACCGGCGACACCTGGCTGAAGAACAACCTGGGCGCCTACGCCACCTGGGCCAAGACCCACAACAGCCTCCTGGTCGTCACCTTCGACGAGGACAACCGGCTCAGCGGCAACCGCATCCCGACCGTCCTGTACGGCCAGCCGGTGACGGCCGGGTCGTCGTCCGCCACCACGTACAACCACTACGACCTGCTGCGCACCCTGGAGGACACCCAGGGCCTGACCTCGCACGCGGGCAACGCCGCCTCGGCCAAGGACATCACCGGAATCTGGGCGTCCTGAGGTGTACGTAGCGGACAGCCGCGCGAGCTCCCCCACGCGCGACAGCGCTCGCGCGGGGGGACCCCCATCCGGCGCGCCGGCGTCCGCGAACGGCGCCGCCCGGCCAGAAGCCGGGCGGCGCCGTGCCGCGGTCGCCCCCACGGTGCTCGCGCTGGGCACGGTCAGCCTGGTCACCGACGTGTCGTCCGAGATGGTCACCGCGGTGCTGCCGCTGTACCTGGTGACGGGCCTCGGCCTCTCCCCGCTGGGCTTCGGTCTCCTGGACGGCATCTACAACGGCTTCTCGGCGCTCGTCCGGCTGGCCGGGGGCCACCTCGCCGACCGGGGCGGGGGCAGCCACAAGTGGGTGGCGGGGCTCGGCTACGGCATCTCGGCGCTGTGCAAGCCGCTGCTTCTGCTCGCCCACACCCTCACCCCCATCGGCCTGGTGCTCGCCGCCGACCGCACCGGCAAGGGCCTGCGCACGGCCCCCCGCGACGCGCTGATCTCCCTCTCGTCCACGCCGGAGACGCGCGGCCGGGCCTTCGGTGTGCACCGCGCGATGGACACGGCGGGCGCGCTGCTCGGCCCGCTGGTCGCCTTCCTGATCCTGCGGGCGACGGTGGACGGCTACGACGCGGTGTTCACGGTGAGCTCCTGCGTGGCGGTGCTGGGCGTCCTGGTGCTGGTGCTGTTCGTACCGGGAAGCAGGAACCGAGCGGCCCCGGCCGAGCGCCCCACCCTGCGCGCCGCCCTCGCCCTCCTCCGCCACCGCGACCTGCGCCGCATCACGGTGTGCGCCCTGCTGCTGGGCCTGGCCACGGTCAGCGACTCCTTCGTCTACCTGCTGCTCCAGCGCAGGCTCGGCGTCACCGACCGCTGGTTCGCGCTGCTCCCGCTGGGCACGGCGGCGGCGTTCCTGCTGCTGGCGGTGCCGCTGGGCCGGCTCGCGGACCGGGTGGGCCGCTGGCGGATCTTCCTGGCGGGCCACGGCGCGCTGCTCCTCGCGTACGCGCTGCTGCTCACGTCGTGGCACGGCACGGTGCTGCCGTACGCGGTCCTCACGCTGCACGGCGCGTTCTACGCGGCCACCGACGGCGTCCTCATGGCGGCGGCCTCGGACAGCGTCCCGGAGGCCCTGCGCTCCTCGGGCCTGGCCCTGGTCCAGACGGGCCAGGCACTGACCCGTTTCGCCTGCTCGCTGGGGTTCGGCGCGGCCTGGACGCTGTGGGGCGACCGTACGGCGCTGGCGACGGCGACGGCGGCCCTCGCGGTCTGCGCGGCGTTCTCCTTCACCCTCCGCCCGAACGCTCCTCGCCCGAACACTCCCCGCCCGAAAGGCACGACGACGGCATGACGGTACGGAACCGCGTCCTGGTACTGCTCCTCGCCCTCACCGTGCTGGCGGGGATCGCCGCGGCCTCCATCCTCCACGCGTCGGCGCGCGCGGACCGCCGCGACCACACGCAGGCGGGCGGCCCGAAGGTCACGTCCGGGACGGTGACCCTCACGCAGGCCGGCCGCATGGTGTTCCGCAACATGGCCTGGGGCCCGCACCGCGACGAGCTGACCACGGTCCCCGCGTCCGACCCGTCCGGCCCCCGCACCGCCTCGGGCGTCAAGTGCCTGCGCTTCTACGCCGCTTCCGGCACCGGCGTATGCCTCCAGGCGGTGCACGGCCCGGTCTCGGACACGTACCGGGCGGTGCTCCTGGACGCGCACCTGAAGGTGACGGCCCATTACGACGTACCAGGCATCCCGTCCCGGGCCAGGGTCTCGCCGTCCGGCCACTTCGCCGCCTGGACGGCGTTCGTCGGAGGCGACTCCTACGCCGGCACGAACTTCTCGACCCGCGCGGCGATCGTGGACACCCGCACGGGGAAGCTGACCCCGACCCTGGAGTCCTTCCGCATCCTCAAGGACGGCCACGCCTACCGGGCCTCCGACGTGAACTTCTGGGGCGTCACGTTCGCCGCCGACGACCGCACGTTCTACGCGACGCTGGCGACGAAGGGCAAGACGTACCTGGTCCGGGGCGACCTGAAGGCCCGCACGGTCACCACCCTCCACACCAACGTGGAATGCCCCTCCCTCTCCCCCGACGGCACTCGCATCGCCTACAAGAAGCGCGTCCCCGGCCTCTCCAAGGACGCCCCTTGGCGCCTGTACGTCCTGAACCTCCGCACCATGCGCGAGACCCCGCTCGCCGAGACCCGCAGCGTGGACGACCAGGCGGTGTGGCGCGACGACCACACGATCGTGTACGCCCTGCCCGGCGACTACGGCGCCGACCTGTACGAGATGCCCGCGGACGGCACGGGCGAGCCGCGCCGCATCGACACGGCGGCGGTGTCCCCGGCCTACGTGGGGTGAGGCCGGGGCCGGTGTCACCCGATGGCGTGCAAGAGGTCCGTTCACGTCACCGGGGGCCTCCCCGCTACCTAGCGTGAGCTACGTCGCGATACGACGCGTACGGCGGAGGGGTGCGGATGTCGGTGGACGGCGAGGCGGTACGGCTCAGGAGTGAGGCGGACGAGCCGGGCTGGGAGGTGGACCCGGACGACGAATGGGGTTTGGCCGTAGTAGCCACGGTAGGGCGGCAGTTGAAGCTGCGGCGGGAGGCCGTGGGGATGCGGGCGGCCGAGTTCGGGGCGGCGGTCGGGTACGGGGAGGACCTCGTCTACAAGATCGAGGGTGGGAAGCGGATCCCCCGGCCCGAGTACCTGGAGAAGGCGGACGAGGTACTGGGGGCGGGTGGACTGCTCGCCGCGATGAAGGAGGACGTGGCGAAGGTCCGGTATCCGAAGAGGGTGCGGGAGCTGGCGCAGCTGGAGTCCCAAGCGGTGGAGCTCCTCTCCTACGGCAGCCACAACCTGCACGGGCTCATGCAGACCGAGGAGTACGCACGCGCCCTGCTGGGCACGCGCCGGCCGGCACTGTCAGAGGATGAGCTGGAGCGGGCCGTCGCTGCCCGGATGGCCCGCAAGGCCATTTTCGAGCGGACTCCGACCCCGGAACTGAGCTTCGTACAGGAAGAAGTGACCCTGAGGCGGCCCGTCGGCGGCAGGATGGTGCTGCGCAGGCAGCTCGAACACCTCCTGGGCGTGGCGCAGTTGCGGCACGTCGAAGTCCAGGTGATGCCGACGTCTCGCGGGGACCACCCCGGTACGGGAGGGCGGATCCAGGTGCTCAAGTTCGGAGACGGCACAGCGGTCGGCCGAGCCGACGACGAGTTCGGCAGCCGTCCGGTCTCCGACCCCCGGCAGCTACGGATCCTCGAGCTGCGCTATGGCATCATCCGAGCCGAGGCGCTGACGGCACGAGAATCACTGGCCTTCATCGAACAAGTGCTGGGGGAGACATGAACCGTGATCTGACCTGGTTCAAGAGCAGCTACAGCGACAGCAGCAATCCCAGTGACTGCGTGGAAGTCGCCGTGACCCCTGGCACGGTTCACGTTCGCGACTCCAAGCATCCCCAGGGCCCCCGACTCACCGTGACGCCGGCCGCCTGGGCCGACTTCCTGCCCCTCACGGAAGACGGTCCTACGCTGGTGTAGGGGCCACCGCGGCACAGCCGACCTCGCGGGGTGATCAAGATGCTCGACTTGTCGGCCAGGTTGGCGGACCTCCCGGTGGTACGGGGCCGCGCCCCCTGGCCGGGCCACGAGTACGTCAACGGCTGGGGCGTGTTCGCGCTGCCCTTCGACTCCGGTCACGTGCTCGCGCTGCGCGTCTTCCCGGAGAACGACTTCAGCCCGTACAGCACGGTATGGCATCGCGACCCGGGCGGCAGCTGGTCGATCTACGTCGACGGGGCACGGCTGGACACCGCATGCCCCAGGTACTACGGCGCCGCGGCCGACCGCACGCGATACGCACACATACAGGTGACCTGGACCGGCCCGGCCTCCCTGCGGGTGACCATGGATGCTCCCTCTCTGGACTGGACCCTCACCGCCACCTCGACCCGGCTCCTGGACCTCCTGAACAGCGTCAGCGCGGCGCTGCCGCTCTCCACCTGGCGCAGTCCCGCCTGGCTCCGGGCACGGCAGCGACTGGCCCGCGCGCTGGGGATGGGCGACATGCGCTTCTCCGGTGTCATGCCGAGCGGCCATACCGGAACGGTCATGCCCCAGCGGATGTACTTCGTCGAAACCTCACGGCCCGTGCTCGACGGTGTCGACCTCGGGCGTCCGACCCACCTGCCCGACTGCCCCCGTATCGGAAACGCGGCCCTGCCGGCCCGCGGCGTCCTTGCCATCGGCCAGGCGGCCTGGGAGATCCGTGACCGCGCCGAGTACGAGCGCGCCCGCTCGTACTCCGCCGCGGACGGCCGCTTCGCCGAGTGAGAGCGCCGGGTCAGAGATCGTCCGGGAGGATCCGGAAGTGGGTGCCCGCCAACGGCCGGACGGCACGGAAGTCGCGAAGGCTCCGTCGGGCCGCGGCCCGCCCGGCTCGGACGGTGGCCACCTGGTGCACCTCGGTCAGCGCCGGGGGTGCGGCGGTGTCGGCGATGACGATCAAGCCGCGTGCCCCCGTTCCGACGTTCCCGCGCCTCGTAGCCCTTGGTCACCGCGGCCCGGACGTCCTCCCCGGCGACGGGCCCACCGAAATGGCATGTCTCCTCGTCGGAGACGAACAGCTCATCCCAGACCCGGTGCGCCAGGGCGATGCGGTGGATTCCCTCGCGGATCATCTCGGCCTCGGATCCGCGTGGACGTACGAATTGAGCTGTTGCGCTAGCTGTCCAGAGCAGCAAGCGCCCGCGTCACCAGCCCCCGTGCGCCGACGCCGTACACCGGGAGGCGTGTGATGCCGTCGAGCGGGCCCAGAGCGAGGTTGCTCGAGCGGGTTCAGGCGTCGAGCCGCTCTGCGAAAGTGGCTTCACCAGGCCGAGTCTCAGGGCAGTAGCTATCTTGTGGGACCGCGACACGGCGGCGCTGAGGCGTGTTTCAGTTCCGGTTGGCGTTGTCCGGACGGTAGAGCAGAACCCCGGGGTATGACTTCGCGCCGGATGTCTGGGAGACCGCCGCCTCATAGTCGGGCCAGCCGGCCGGATCGGCATATCCGGCTCGGCGGTAGTCATAGGCTCCATCGGCCCAACGGTTGTCGACGTAGACGACTGTGACCGAGCTGTCAGGAGACCGGTGCACAGCGGCGATCACCTGGGATTTGATGAGAACGAGGGTCTCCTCCCGGCTCATCACCCGCTCGCAGCCGCGCCGGTCCCGGCGCTGTCTCGCCGCACGCAGCGCGGCGGCCAGGAGAGTGACTGCCAGGTATGCAGCCAATACCGACCCGACGGCACCGTAACCGAACCGGATCGGCGCCGACCCGGCATCGGCGGCGAGCTCGAAGGCCAGCCAGACACCACCCGGCGCGGCGACGAAGGACACCACGAGCATGATCGGCGTGGAGGCCATCGCAATGATCTCGGTGCCGGACTTCCGGTGACGTGCCATCCGGACCAGGAGAATGTTGAGGGCGACCTGGGCTGTCACCGCTATCAGACACAGGCTGAGCAGGATGATCCGTAGGACGGTCATAAGCGGACCATATGAGGAGACGGCGACGGATTCATCCGCGGTCGTACTCAATTCCACGGGGCGCCAGAAGAGGTTCGACCAGCGCCCACAAGGCGTCGTCCACGATCCACGGTGGACTCCCCACACCTCACGAACGGCGGAATCGTCGTACTGGCCACGCCCGACCAGTGCACCGCAACAAAATCGAGTTACTGATCGCGTCGGCTGTCCCCCAGAACAGTGAGACACCGCGGGGCCGACGGTCATCGACCGTCGGCCCCGCGCGTCGCTCCAGCCGGAAAACCGCTGTGGCCTGCCCTTACAGCACCGGCAGGTTCTTCCGCAGCTCGAACGCCGTGACCTCGCTGCGGTACTCCTCCCACTCCGACTTCTTGTTACGGAGGAAGAAGTCGAAGACGTGTTCGCCGAGGGTCTCGGCGACCAGGTCGCTGTTCTCCATGAGGGTGAGGGCCTCGCCGAGGTTCTGCGGGAGGGGCTCGATGCCCATGGCGCGGCGCTCGGCGTTGGAGAGGGCCCAGACGTCGTCCTCGGCGCCGGGCGGGAGCTCGTAACCCTCCTCGATGCCCTTGAGGCCGGAGGCCAGGAGAAGGGCGTAGGCGAGGTAGGGGTTGGCGCCGGAGTCCAGGGAGCGGACCTCCACGCGCGCGGAGCCGGTCTTGCCGGGCTTGTACATGGGGACGCGGACCAGGGCCGAGCGGTTGTTGTGGCCCCAGCAGATGTAGGAGGGGGCCTCACCGCCGGCGCCCGCGGTGCGCTCGGAGCCGCCCCAGATGCGCTTGTAGGAGTTGACCCACTGGTTGGTGACCGCGGAGATCTCCGCCGCGTGCTTGAGCAGGCCCGCGATGAAGGAGCGGCCGACCTTGGAGAGCTGGTACTCCGCGCCGGACTCGTAGAACGCGTTGCGGTCGCCCTCGAAGAGCGAGAGGTGCGTGTGCATGCCGGAGCCCGGGTGCTCCGAGAACGGCTTCGGCATGAAGGTGGCCTGGACGCCCTGCTCCAGTGCCACCTGCTTCATGACCAGGCGGAACGTCATGATGTTGTCCGCCGTGGAGAGCGCGTCGGCGTAGCGGAGGTCGATCTCCTGCTGGCCCGGGGCGCCCTCGTGGTGGGAGAACTCCACCGAGATGCCCATCGACTCCAGCATGGTGATCGCCTGGCGGCGGAAGTCCATGCCGATGTTCTGCGGGGTGTGGTCGAAGTAGCCCGAGTTGTCGGCGGGCGTCGGGCGGGAGCCGTCGAGCGGGCGGTCCTTCAGCAGGAAGAACTCGATCTCGGGGTGGGTGTAGAAGGTGAAGCCCAGGTCGGAGGTGCGGGCGAGGGCGCGCTTGAGGACGTAGCGCGGGTCCGCGAAGGAGGGGGAGCCGTCCGGCATGAGGATGTCGCAGAACATGCGGGCGGTGCCGGGGGCCTCGGCGCGCCAGGGCAGGACCTGGAAGGTGGAGGGGTCCGGCTTGGCGATCATGTCGGACTCGTAGACCCGGGCGAAGCCCTCGATGGCGGAGCCGTCGAAGCCGATGCCCTCGTCGAAGGCCTGCTCCAGTTCGGCGGGGGCCACGGCCACGGACTTGAGGAAGCCCAGCACGTCCGTGAACCACAGGCGTACGAACCGGATGTCGCGCTCCTCCAAGGTCCGGAGCACGAACTCCTGCTGCTTGTCCATCTTCCGCTTCCCCATCCTTGCTGGTCAGGCCGCCTGTCCCCCGTCCCACGGGAGGCGGTCGGGCACCTGAGCATCCCACCACAACACCATTTCACGCGTGTTGCCGACCTTGATCGTCCGACCGTCCACGGCCTGAACGCCTCGCGTACGGCGGATGTACTGCTCTTCGCCCATCTTGCCTGCTCGCACCGACATCCGTAATGGGCCGTCCGCTTCCACCGTGAGCGACACCACGTCCCTTAAATTTGCATCTCAGATGCAAGTTTTATTAGCGTTTTGATCAGTGCCGGGCCCGTGCCGGGCCCGTCGACCCACGAGGAGTCCGCCATGCTCTCCGAGCAGTCCGCAGTCACCGTCCGCGCCACGCTCCCCGTCGTCGGCGCCGCCATCGGCGAGATCACCGAGCGCTTCTACGCCGGGCTCTTCGCCGCCCACCCCGAACTGCTGCGCGACCTGTTCAACCGCGGCAACCAGGCGGCCGGCACCCAGCGCCAGGCCCTCGCCGGTTCCATCGCCGCCTTCGCCACGTACCTCGTGGACCACCCGGACCAGCGGCCGGACGCGATGCTGGGCCGCATCGCCCACAAGCACGCCTCCCTCGGCATCGCGCCCGAGCAGTACGCGGTCGTCCACGAGCACCTCTTCGCCGCCATCGTCGAGGTCCTCGGCGAGGCCGTCACGCCGGAGGTCGCCGCCGCCTGGGACGAGGTGTACTGGCTGATGGCGAACGCCCTCATCGCCATCGAGAAGCGGCTGTACGAGGAGAGCGGCAGCCGCGGGTGGCGGGAGTGGGAGGTCGTCGAGCGGGTCGCCGAGACCGCCGACGTCGTCACCTTCCGGCTGCGCCCGGTGGACGGCGGACCGGTGCGGGACTTCCGCGCGGGACAGTACGTCTCCGTCCGCACGGAGCTGTCCGACGGGGCCCGGCAGATCCGGCAGTACAGCCTCTCCGGCGCGCCGGGCTCGACGGTGCGGCAGATCAGCGTGAAGGCGGTGCGCGACGGCGCCACCCCCGACGGCGAGGTCTCCAACCACCTCCACGCGCGCGTGCGCGAGGGCGACGTCCTCGAGCTGTCCGAGGCGTACGGCGATCTCGTCCTGGACGACGCCACGGACACGCCCCTGCTGCTCGCCTCCGCCGGCATCGGCGTGACCCCGATGGTCGCGATGCTGGCGCGGCTGGCGGAGACCGGCCACCGCGCCCCGGTCGCCGTCGTGCACGGCGACCGCTCCCCCGCCGACCACGCCCTGCGCGCCGACCACGAGGCGTTCGTGGCGAAGCTCCCGGACGCGGCGGCGCACTTCTGGTACGAGGAGCAGGCCCCGGCGAACGGGCGGTCCGGGCTGGTGGACCTGGGCGACATCGCCGTACCGGAGGGCACGCGCGCGTACCTGTGCGGCCCGCTCCCCTTCATGCGCGCGATCCGCACCCAGCTGATCGACAAGGGTGTGGCCCCCGCCGACATCCACTACGAGGTCTTCGGCCCGGACCTGTGGCTGGCGGCGCAGGGCTGAGAAGGACCCCTCGGGTCTACGGCGCCCGGGTGATCTCCAGCAGGAGCGGCCCGGTGGGGCTGGTGACCATGTCCGACACGGTGAGCGGGTCCAGGGTGGCGAAGAACGCCTCCTGGGCCCGCCGCAGTGCGCCGCGCAGGCGGCACCCGGAGCTCAGGGGGCAGGGCGCGGTGCCACTCGTGCCCTCGCAGTCGACCACGTCGCCCTGGCCCTCGAAGGCCCGCACCACGGCGCCGACGGAGGCTCTGCGCCCCTTCTCGGTCAGCGCGAGCCCGCCGCCCCGGCCGCGCCGGGCGTCGACCAGGCCCATGTGCTGGAGCTCGGCGACGACCTTCGCCGCGTGGGTGTAGGGCACGTCCATGTCCCCCGCGACCTCCCGGGTCGTGGGGGTGGCCTCCTGGGCGACGGCGAGTCGCATGAGCATCCGCAGGGCGAGGTCGGTGGAGCGCAGCAGCCGCATACCAGCCAGCCTAAATAATGCGCATCCAGGGTTCAAATTATCGTTTCCCTACCGGTTCCGCCGACCTCCCTACGGCGGGCGAGCCTGCCCCGACTACGATCAGCGAGCCCACCCGTCCCCATTCCTTTCCCCAGAAGGACACCGCCATGGGTTCCGCGAAGAACACCAGCAACGCCGCGCGCAAGGCGCGAATAGAAGAGATGCGGCGCGCCGAGCAGGCACGCGAGCGGCGCAACCGGGTGCTCACGATCGCCGCGAGCGTGGTGGTGGTCGCCGGTCTCGTCGTCGGCGGTGTCGTGCTGGTGCGCTCGCAGTCGGACAACGGCAAGGACGCGGCGAGCGGCTCCAAGAGCTCCGGGGACTCGGGCCACTTCACGACCGGCAAGGACGGCGTGCGGACCTGGTCGGGCAAGCTGTCCCGGACCCACGTCACCACGTCCGTGAAGTACCCGATGCACCCGCCCGTGGGCGGCAACCACAACCCGGTCTGGCTGAACTGCAACGGCAACGTCTACACCTCGCCGGTGAAGGACGAGAACGCCGTGCACGCGCTGGAGCACGGCGCGGTCTGGGTGACGTACACCGCGAAGGCGAAGAAGGCGGACGTCGACGCCCTCGCCGCGGAGGTGAAGAAGACCCCGTACACGCTGATGAGCCCGTACGAGAACCAGGCGGCGCCGCTGATGCTGTCGGCCTGGGGCCACCAGCTGAGCGTGAAGAGCGCCGACGACCCGGCGGTGAACAAGTTCTTCGCCAACTACGTCCAGGGCAAGCAGACGCCCGAGCCGGGCGCCTCGTGCACCGGCGGGACGATGAAGTGATGCGGCTCGTCGGCTGGGTCGCGGGCGCCGCGGCGGCGGTGCTCGTCGCGGCCGGGGCGATCACGTACGCGGTGGCCGAGGACGGGGGTTCCACCACGAGCACCCCGGGCGCGGAGTCGGCGGACGCCGGGTTCGCGCGGGACATGGCGGTCCATCACCAGCAGGCCGTCGAGATGTCGTACATCGTGCGCGACCGCACGAAGAACGAGGAAGTCCGGCGGCTCGCCTACGACATCGCGCAGACACAGGCCAACCAGCGCGGCATGCTGCTGGGCTGGCTCGACCTGTGGGAGCTGCCCAAGGTGTCGGCCAAGTCGCCGATGACCTGGATGGGCATGGGCGACATGCCCGCCGGCAAGGACGGCGCGCTGATGCCGGGCATGGCCACCAACACCGATCTGAAGAAGCTCCAGAGCCTCAGCGGCAAGCAGGCCGAGGTCTTGTACCTCCAGCTGATGACGGACCATCACAAGGGCGGTATCCACATGGCCGAGGGGTGCGTGACGAAGTGCACCGTCGGCGTGGAGAAGAAGCTCGCGCAGGGCATGGTGGACGCGCAGCAGTCGGAGATCCAGCTGATGGCGGACATGCTCAAGGAGCGTGGGGCGCAAGCGCGTTCTTAACGCTCCCGCACGGACGAAAGCCGCAAATCGCCCTACCTTACGGTTACTTGGGTTTCTCTTGACTTTCGCGTTCCCCTGGCATGAACGGTTCATCGAAAGAGTGGCCCCCATCGTGTGATCCATCGGGCCGAACCGCCGCGGGCCCGGCGCGGATCGCCGATGACCAACCACACATGCCTACATGCGCCTCACATCGCGAGGAGCATCGCAGGGGGTTACATGAGATCCAACCGCGCCAACCTGCGCACCGTGAGCCTGGCAGCGACACTGCCCATGGTCGCCGGTGCGCTGGCGCTCGGCATACCCGCGGCGCACGCCGCGGACAACCCGGGCCGGGACACGCTCGCGGGCACCAAGCCCGCCTGGGCCACGGCCAAGGCGGACAAGGGCGCCACCTCCGACAGCGCCCAGGTCAACGCCCGGGTCTACTTCGCCGGCCGCGACGCGTCCGGCCTCGCGGCCTACGCCAAGGCGGTGTCCGACCCGAGCTCGCCGCAGTACCGCAAGTACCTCAGCGCCAAGCAGGCCCAGGCCCGCTACGGCGCCACCAAGGCCCAGGTGGCCGCCGTCAAGTCCTGGCTGAAGTCGGCCGGGCTGAAGGTCACCGGGGTCACGCAGCACTACGTCACCGTCTCCGGTGACGTGGCCGCCGCCGAGAAGGCGTTCGGCACCCAGCTGCACAACTACGTCAAGGGCTCCAAGACGTACCGCGCGCCGTCGAAGACGGCCTCCGCGCCGGAGAGCCTGAACGGCGCCGTCCTGACCGTCACCGGCCTGGACAACGCGCCGCACAAGGCGTCCCACGACGACCAACTGCCCGGGCCGGGCACGGTGTTCAAGAACTCCGGGCCGTTCTCCTCGTACTTCGGCTCGAACACCGCGAGCACGCTGCCCGACGCGTACGGCTCGAAGATCCCGTACGCCGTCGAGGGCTACACCGGCAAGCAGCTGCGCGCCGCCTACGGTGCCGGCAGCTACACGGGCAAGGGTGTCCGCGTCGCCATCACGGACGCGTTCGCCTCGCCGACCATCGCCTTCGACGCGCAGACCTACGCGAAGAAGCACGGCGACGCCGCGTGGAAGACCGGCCAGCTGAAGCAGTCGCTGCCCAAGAACTACCAGCACACCGGCGCCGACGAGTGCGACGCCTCGGGCTGGTACGGCGAGGAGACCCTCGACGTCGAGGCCGTGCACGCGGTCGCGCCGGACGCCAACGTCACGTACGTGGGCGCCGCGTCCTGCATGGACGACGACCTGCTCGACTCGCTCAGCAAGGTCGTCGACAACCACCTGGCCGACATCGTCTCCAACTCCTGGGGCGACATCGAGGCCAACCAGACGCCGGACCTGGCCGCCGCCTACGACCAGGTCTTCCAGTTCGGCGCGGTCGAGGGCATCGGCTTCTACTTCTCCTCCGGTGACAACGGCGACGAGGTCGCCAACACCGGTACGAAGCAGGTCGACACCCCGGCCAACTCGGCCTGGGTGACGGCGGTCGGCGGTACCTCGCTGGCGGTCGGCAAGGGCGACAAGTACCAGTGGGAGACCGGCTGGGGCACCGAGAAGGCCTCGCTGTCGGCCGACGGCAAGAGCTGGACCGGCTTCCCCGGCGCCTTCACCTCGGGTGCGGGCGGCGGCACCAGCAAGACCGTGGCCGAGCCCTTCTACCAGAAGAGCGTCGTCCCGGACTCGCTCGCCAAGGCCAACGGCGCCGCCGGCAACCGTGTCGTCCCGGACATCTCGGCGATCGCCGACCCGAACACCGGCTTCAAGGTCGGCCAGACCCAGACCTTCCCGGACGGGTCGGAGCAGTACAGCGAGTACCGCATCGGCGGCACCTCGCTGGCCGCGCCGGTGATCGCGGCCGTCCAGGCCCTGGCCCAGGAGGCGGGCGGCGGCAAGGCGCTCGGCTTCGCCAACCCGGCGATCTACGCCAAGTACGGGTCGAAGGTGTACCACGACGTCACCGACAACCCGACCGGCAAGGGCCTGGCCGTGGCCCGCGTGGACTTCGCCAACGGCTACGACGCCACCGGCGGCCTGCTGACCTCGGTCCGCAGCCTCGGCAAGGACAGCTCGCTGTCCGCGGTGAAGGGCTACGACGACGTGACCGGCGTGGGCACGCCCGCGAACGGCTACGTGGACTCGTACAAGAAGCACTGAGGTACATGAAGCACTGAGGCACCGCCGGTAACGGCACCTGAGGGGCGCGGGATGTGATCATCCCGCGCCCCTTCGGCGTGGGCGGGGCGCCCCGCCACCCCATCGTGTCGCTCTGACGATTACACTGGGCGGGTGCCTCCGTTGAACTTCTGGTCGATCTATCAGCACGGCTTCGCACGCGTCGCCGCGTGCACGGGTCACACCGTCATCGCCGACCCGCACGCCAACGCCGAAGCGGTCCTGCGCCACGCGCGCCGGTGCGCCGAGGAGGGGGTCGCCCTCGCCGTCTTCCCGGAGATGGTGCTGTGCGGCTACTCGATCGAGGACCTGCTGCTCCAGGACGCGCTCCTCGACCGGGTCGAGGAGGCGCTGAAGGAGGTGGTGGCCGGATCGGCGGATCTGCTGCCGGTCCTGGTCGTCGGTGCCCCGCTGCGCCACCGCAACCGGATCTACAACTGCGCGGTGATCGTGCACCGCGGCCGGGTCCTCGGTGTCGTGCCCAAGTCGTATCCCCCGAACTACCGGGAGTTCTACGAGCGCCGGCAGATCGCCGACGGCGCCGACGAGCGCGGCGGGTCGATCCGCGTCGGCGCTGAGACCGTGCCGTTCGGCGTGGACCTGCTGTTCGCCGCCGACGACGTCCCGGGTCTCGTGCTGCACGCGGAGATCTGCGAGGACATGTGGGTGCCGGTGCCGCCCAGCGCGGAGGCGGCCCTCGCCGGCGCGACCGTCCTGGTCAACCTCTCGGGCAGCCCGATCACGGTCGGACGGGCCGAGGACCGCAAGCTGCTGTGCCGCTCGGCGTCCGCCCGCTGCCTCGCCGCGTACGTCTACGCGGCGGCCGGCCTCGGCGAGTCGACCACCGACCTGTCCTGGGACGGCCAGGCCATGGTCTACGAGAACGGCGCGCTGCTGGCCGAGACCGAGCGGTTCCCGCTCGGCGACGAGTACGCGGTGGCCGACGTGGACCTCGACCTGCTGCGGCAGGAGCGGCAGCGGATGGGCACGTTCGACGACAACCGCCGTACGCACCGCGCGCGGACCGCCGACTTCCGGACGATCGCCTTCGAGCTCGATCCGCCGCTCACCGACCTGGGGCTGCGCCGCCGCCTGGAGCGCTTCCCGTTCGTGCCGGCCGACGCCGACCGGCTCGCCCTGGACTGCTACGAGGCGTACAACATCCAGGTGGAGGGCCTCCAGCAGCGGCTCGCGGCGATCGGCGGCCCCAAGGTCGTCATCGGGGTGTCCGGCGGCCTCGACTCCACGCACGCGCTGATCGTCGCCGCCCGCGCGATGGACCGCGCGGGCCGCCCGCGCAGCGACATCCTGGCCTGGACACTGCCCGGCTTCGCCACCAGCGACCACACCAAGGACAACGCCCACAAGCTGATGAACTCCCTCGGCGTCACCGCGGCCGAGCTGGACATCACGCCCACCGCGCGGCTGATGCTGACGGAGATGGGCCACCCGTTCGCGTCCGGCGAGCCGGTGTACGACGTCACCTTCGAGAACGTGCAGGCGGGCCTGCGCACGGACTATCTCTTCCGGCTGGCCAACCAGCGCGGCGGCATCGTGCTCGGCACCGGTGACCTGTCGGAGCTGGCGCTCGGCTGGTCCACGTACGGCGTGGGCGACCAGATGAGCCACTACAACGTCAACGGCGGGGTGCCGAAGACCCTGATCCAGCACCTGATCCGCTGGGTCATCAGCAGCGACCAGTTCGACGAGGAGACCGGCAAGACCCTCGCGGCGATCCTCGACACCGAGATCAGCCCGGAGCTCGTACCGGGCGAGGAGATGCAGTCCACCGAGTCGAAGATCGGCCCGTACGCGCTGCACGACTTCACCCTCTTCCACGTGCTGCGCTACGGCTTCCGCCCCTCCAAGATCGCCTTCCTGGCCTGGCACGCCTGGCACGACCCGGAGGCCGGCGCCTGGCCGCCGGGCTTCCCGGAGGCCAAGCGAGCGACGTACGACCTCGGGGAGATCCACCACTGGCTGGAGGTCTTCTGCCGCCGCTTCTTCGCCTTCGCCCAGTTCAAACGCTCGGCCATGCCGAACGGGCCGAAGGTCTCGGCGGGCGGTTCGCTCTCACCGCGCGGCGACTGGCGGGCACCGTCCGACAGCTCGGCCCGCGCTTGGCTCCAGGACCTCGCCCGGTTCGACTTTCCGGAGGCGTGAGGGTGACGGTGGGCCCAGGCGGCGGCGCTGAGGATGACGGCGGGGCCCGCAAGACGGTCTGGTGCGAGCCGGCCCGACCGGGGCAGCAATCGGTCACGCGGAGCGAGAGAGCTGCTCGCGCACCCACGCGGGGTCGGGATTGACGTGAGGCCGGCCGTCCACGAGGACGGTCGGCACGGTCTCGTTGCCGTCGTTGACCGCCCTCACCGCCGCGGCTCCGGCCGGATCACGCCAGATGTTGACCCAGTGCACCTCACGGCCCCGCCGTCCCAGCCGAACGCGCAGACGCAGACAGTACGTACAGCCCGGCCGCCAGAAGACGACCGGCCGACCGTCGGCCGCACTGCGACGTCGCGCCTCCCCGGCTCCGATCGACCTCGGGAAGACGAGAGGCGAGTTCAGGCCTGCGATCAGCACGAACACCAGAAGGAACACGACGGCAGCGCCAGGATCCCCCTTCAGAACCAGCGCGATCGCGACAACTGAGCCGCAGAGCACGAACAGCATCGGCAGGATCCAAGCGCGCATCACGAAGACGAAGGCTACCGGTCACCGACGCGTTCAAGGCCTTCAAGAGCTGGACGCCGACGCGGAGACAACGGCGGAGGTGAGGGCTCGCTGCCTGAGGTTGCCGCCGAACAACTGCATCGTGGTGGCGGCCAGGATGTCATCCCTGCCGATGGTCCGCCCGTCCCCCCTGCGGGCGGACGGGGCCCGGAGGGAATCCTCGGGGAACGGGGGCGGGGCCGGTTCGTCCGACATCACCAGGGTGACCGTACCGAAACGTTTGACCCCGCCCTCGCGGACGACCATGGCCGCGTCCCGGGCGAGGTCCGTCAGGAACACGCTCGCGATTCCGTCCAGGTCGCGGACCATCGCTGGGACGGCCGTCGCCCCCTGGCTCCGCAGCAGCTTCTTGACCCCGGCCTCGAACCTGTGGGCGCCGACCACAGCACTCGGTCTGCGCGACCTGCCGCGCTTACGAGAAGGCACAATGACACCCTCGGCGTCGTACAGGACACCGGTCAGACCTCGAAACGTCGGGCTGTGGTCGTACCACTTGTGCCCCACCTCGAGCTCGACGTTCCGGTCGATCGCCGAGAGCAGGTCCCCGGGAATCAGCTTCTTCCGGGCCTCCTCCGCCGCCGCTCTCCTCGCGCCTTCGATGATCTCCGTCAGCACTGTCCGCGTCACCGCCGCGGCGGCCCATGCGGCCGACCGAGAGACGTGCATCGGGGTCACGTCCCTGAACACCGCTTTGACGAGAGAAGGCTTGAACGGCGGGACATCCATGATCGAGGCGGTCTCGGGACCGCGGCGCTCAGGGCGTGCGGGCTGTGCGGTCATCGGAAGAAACGCTCCCTGCTGTCGGAGTTGCCAGAGGCCCACACTTCACCACGCAGACCCGCCCTCTTCCCCCATCCTCCGTCGAAGCGGCACCCGGTCGCGGGCCGGCCCGACGGGGCGGGACTGAGCCGCAGGGATCCCCGGGAGTGCAGGGGGCGCAGCCCCTGCCAGGGTCGAAGGGGCGGAGCCCCTGGGGATGGGAGAGGGTAAGGGCGGCACCCCCGCCCCCGCCGCCCGACGGTCGCCGCCCTCAGCGGTGCAGCGCCTCCGCTTCCTGGGGGACGTGGGAGGCCACCAGCCGCTTCCGCCCCCCGGCAGGGACCCGGCGGCGGTCCACCGCGTACGCCACGCTCGCCACGCCCAGGCCGAGTACGGCCAGCGCCGCGCCGGCCAGCGCCGGGGACGTTGCGCCGAAACCGGCCGCCAGGGCCAGGCCGCCGATCCAGGCGCCGCCGGCGTTCGCCAGGTTGAAGGCGGCCTGGTTGGCGGAGGAGGCCAGAGAGGGAGCGGCGGAGGCCTTCTCCATGACCATGAGCTGGAGCGGGGAGCCGGTGATGAACGCGGCCATGCCGAGGAGGGCGATCGCGAGGGCCGCGCTCCACTGCGCCCGCATGAGGACCGGGAACAGCAGCAGCACCGCGGCCAGGGAGGTGAGGCCGCCGAACAGGGTGCCGCGCAGGGAGTGGTCGGCCAGACGGCCGCCGAGCAGGTTGCCGGCGGTGGCGCCGACGCCGAACAGGGCGAGGAGGAGCGTCACGTTGGACTCGGCGAACCCGGCGGCGTCCGTCAGCATCGGCGTGACGTAGCTGTACGCGGAGAACAGGGCGCCGAAGCCGGCCACCGTCGTGCCGAGGGCCAGCCAGACCGGCAGGGAGCGCAGTGCGGCCAGTTCGCCGCGCACGCCCGTCGCGGTCGCGTGGGTGTGGTCGTGGGGGATCAGCGCGGCGAGCGAGGCTATCGCCGCCAGGCCGATCACGCTGACGCCCAGGAACGTCGCCCGCCAGCCCAGGTGCTGGCCCATGAGGGTGGCGACGGGGACACCGGCGATGTTCGCCACCGTCAGCCCCAGGAACATCAGGGACACGGAGCGGGCCTTGCGCTCCGGCGGCACCATGGTCGTCGCGACCACCGCGCCCACGCCGAAGAAGGCGCCGTGCGGCAGACCGCTGAGGAAGCGGGCGGCCAGCAGCGACTCGTTGCCGGGGGCGAACGCGGAGAGCGCGTTGCCCGCGACGAACAGGGCCATCAGGCCGATCAGCACCGTGCGGCGGGACATCCGCGCGGTGACGGCGGCGAGCAGCGGGGCGCCGATGACGACGCCCAGCGCGTAGGCCGAGACCAGGTGCCCGGCGGTGGGGATCGAGATGTTCAGGTCGTCCGCGACCTCGGGCAGCAGGCCCATCATCACGAACTCGGTCGTACCGATGCCGAAGGCGCCCACGGCAAGGGCGAGCAGGGCCAGGGGCATGAGGGGACCTTTCAGAGCGTTCCGTGCAGTTCCGTACAGCGACTCGACTTCGCAGTCGTACTCTCAGTCGTATCACTATGTTCAAGTACGGAACAAACGCGCTCAGGCCCAGTATTCCAGCAGGTTAAGAACCGGTTGCCGATGTGGTGACCTTCACACGCGCCGCCACCGGCAGATGGTCGCTGCCCGTTCGCGGGAGGGTCCAGGAGCTCTCCGGCTCGATGCCCTTGACCATGATCTGGTCGATCCGGGCCATCGGGAACGACGCTGGCCAGCTGAAGCCGAAGCCGCTGCCCGCCGCGCCCTGCGTCGAACGCATCTGGGAGGTGACGGCGTTGAGCGCGCGGTCGTTCATCGTGCCGTTCAGGTCGCCGAGCAGCACGATCTGCTTGTCCGTCTCGTCGGCGATCGCCTCGCCCAGCGCGTCGGCGCTCGTGTCGCGCTGCCGGGCGGTGAACCCGGCCTCCATCTTCACCCGTACCGACGGCATATGGGCGACGTACACCGCGACCGGGCCCTCCGGGGTCGCCACCGTGGCGCGCATGGCCCTGGTCCAGCCCAGCTTGATGTCCACGGCCCGCGCGTCGCTCAGCGGGTACTTGCTCCACAGCCCGACCGTGCCCTGCACCGAGTGGTACTTGTACGTCGACGCCAGCGCCTTCTCGTACACCGGCACGGCGGACGCCTTCAGTTCCTCCAGCGCCAGCACGTCCGCGCCGGAGGAGGCCACGTCCCGAGCGGTGCCGGACGGGTCCGGGTTGTCGGCGTTGACGTTGTGCGTGGCCACCACCAGATCGCCGCCGCCGCCCGACTTGTCGGTGAGCAGCCCCCCGAAGAGGTTCAGCCATACGATCGTCGGCAGCAGCACGGCGATCAGCGCCGTCGCCGACTTCCGCACCAGCCCCAGGACCAGCAGTACCGGGATGGCCAGCCCCAGCCAGGGCAGGAAGGTCTCCGTGAGGCTGCCGAGGTTGCCGATCCGGTTGGGGATGCGCGAGTGCAGCAGCATCACCAGGGCGAGCAGCAGCGCGAGCACCGCGAGGACGATGCCCCGGCGCCAGACGTGCGGGTCACCTCGCCAGCCTTCGAGGAACCCGGTCGCCAGGCGCCGAAGCCGAGATCCCCGACGCTCGGGCCCCGAGCCGCCGTTGTCCGTCTCCGTCACGTACGCCTGCTGCGCCATACCGTCTGCCTCACTGCCTGCCGTGCACACCGTCGTCCCCATGTGTTCTTCCGACCCTAGGGGATGATCGGCTCCGGTCCCGCCGTCCATGACGGCCGTACGGGCACGAGGACGAACAAGTCGGCGCGGGGAGTTCCGGTTACGGGGGTGACGGACCCGGACTGTGACGAAACGCGCACATTCCGGCGCGGCTTCAGAGGTCCGGCGAGCTGACGGGCCGTAGGCCTTCGAGGACCGCGTCGACGATCTGTTCCGCGAGTCCCTCGGGGAGGTCGGCGTCGGGGCGCAGGACGGAGCGGGTGAGCATCGGGCCGACGAACATGTCGTTGACCAGTTCGAGGTCGACGTCCGCGCGGAGCTCGCCGTTGCGCTGCCCCCGGCGCAGGACCTCGAGTCCGAGGTTGCGCCGGGGAGTTATCACACTGGCGTGGTACGCGGCCCAGATCTTGGGGCTGCTCTTCATCTGGGCGTGCACGTTGTGCAGGATCGCCGAGGACCGGCTGACCAGGCCGCGCCGACGCAGCGCCTCCAGCAGCACCACCAGGTCGTCCCGCATCGAGGTGCCGGGGAGCTCGGGGTCCTCGGGTTCGGCGGCGCGCATGACGTCGACGAACAGCTCTTCCTTGCCGCTCCAGCGGCGGTAGATGGTCGCCTTGCCCACCCCGGCGGTGCGGGCGATGCGCTCGATGGAGAGTTCGGCCAGCGACACGCCCTCCTCCAGGAGCTGCATCACCCCCTCGATGATGGCCTGTTCCACCGCCTCACTGCGGGGGCGGCCCCGGGTGGGGGTGGTGCACGGCCGGGGCCGGCTGTCGGCAAGGCTCACGTCGTTCCGTCCTTTCGCCTGCTGCGCCGATTGTGACGCAGCTGCCTCCTCCCCCGCTGATCGAGTCTCCCCCGTGTCCGGGCTATTCTCCGGCCGCCACCAACTGCGGCTCCTCCTTGCCCTCCTGACGCGCCGGCGGCCTGCCGGGCAGGAAGAGGGCCACCACGACCGCGCCGATGAGCGCGACGCCGGTGCCGCACAGCGCGGTGATGTGCATGGCGTGCAGGAAGGCGTCGTTGGCCGGGTCGACGAGCGCCTTGCCCTGGGGGCCGAGCTTCTCGGCGACACCGAGGGTGGCCTCGATGGACTCGGCCGCCGTTCCCCTGAGGCCGGCCGGCAGCAGGCTCAGCTTGTCCTCGATGCCGGTGCGGTAGGCGGTGGACAGGACCGAGCCGAGCACGGCGATGCCGAGGGCGCCGCCGACCTGGCGGAAGGTGTTGCTGAGGGCGGAGGCCGAACCGGCCTTCTCCCGCGGCAGGGCCTGCATGATGACGACGGAGGTCGGCGTCATGATGTGCGCCATGCCGGTGCCCATGAGGAAGAAGACGACCTCCAGCAGCCAGATCGGCGTGTCGACCTCGAAGGTGGCGAAGGCGGCCAGCGTACCCGCGATCACCACCAGGCCCGCCGTGGTGGTGGCCTTGTTGCCGAACCGGTCGACCACCAGCCGGGCGCGCGGCGCGAAGATCATCTGGGCGGCGGCCAGCGGCAGCATCAGCAGACCGGACTGGAGCGGCGAGTAGCCGCGCACGCTCTGGGTGTAGAAGACCGAGAAGAAGGTCACGCCCATCAGCGCGAAGAAGACCAGCGCGATGGCGCTCATCGCGGCCGAGAAGACCTTGTTCTTGAAGTAGGAGACGTCCAGGGACGGGTGGTCGCTGCGCTTCTCGAAGATCACGAAGCCGGTGAGCACGGCCAGGCCGGCCGCGATGGTGGCCAGCACCTTGGCGTCCGTGAAGTCGGCCAGCTCGCCGCCCTTGATGATGCCGTAGACGAGCAGGACCAGGCCGACGACGGACAGCACGACGCCGACGGGGTCGAGGCGGCCGGGGTTCGGGTCACGGGAGTCGGGCACCAGCCACACCATCAGCGCCAGCGCGAGGATCACGATCGGCACGTTGATGAGGAAGACCGAGCCCCACCAGAAGTGGTCGAGCAGCACGCCGCCGGTGATCGGGCCGATGGCGATGGCGAGGCCGACGCCGCCCGCCCAGATGCCGATGGCCTTGGGCTGCTCCTCGCGTTCGAAGACGTTCATCAGGACGGCGAGGGTGGCGGGCATGACGAACGCGGCACCGAGGGCCATCAGGGCGCGGTAGGCGATGAGCTGGTCCGGTGAGCCGGACTCGGCGGCCAGGGCCGAGCCGATGCCGAACACCACGAGCCCGCCGAGCAGCACCTTCTTGCGGCCGAGCCGGTCGCCGATGAGACCGGAGGTGAAGAGGAGGCCCGCGAAGACGAGGGTGTAGGAGTTGATCGCCCACTCGATCTCGCTCTGGGTGGCGCCCAGACCGGTCGGCGCCGGGGTGGAGATCGTCTTGATGGCGACGTTCAGGATCGAGTTGTCCAGCACCACGATGAGCAGGCTCAGCATCAGCACGCCGAGAATCGCCCAGCGGCGCCGGTGGACCTCTTCCGGTATCCGGCGCGCAGGCACGGCAGGAGTAGTCATGCGGCTGAGCCTAGGGCAATTCCAATACGGCACCGTCTCGTATCTGAATTCCTTTACCGACACCATACAAATGCGGCGCTCCCCACAAGCGGGGCGCAAGCCGTGCGCGAGGGATCACGCGGGGTCCCCCTGGCCCTGACTGGCACGAGGTGCCACCATGGAGGCGGTCCGGGGACGCCGTAAGGGCGCCTCGAGATGACGTTAGGAGCCGTTGCAATGACGCAGCTTTCGGCTGCCCAGACGAAGCCCTCCGACGGCAGCAAGGCGCTGTACGGGGGCAAGGGCACACGCCGTATCACCGTCCGCGACATCGCCCTCGCCAAGGAACGCGGCGAGAAGTGGCCCATGCTCACCGCCTACGACGCGATGACCGCGTCCGTGTTCGACGAGGCGGGCATCCCGGTCATGCTGGTCGGCGACTCCGCCGGCAACTGCCACCTCGGGTACGAGTCGACCGTGCCCGTCACCCTCGACGAGATGACCATGCTGTCGGCGGCCGTCGTACGGGGGACGAACCGTGCCCTGATCGTCGGCGACCTGCCCTTCGGCTCCTACCAGGAGGGTCCGGTGCAGGCGCTGCGCTCGGCGACCCGGCTGGTCAAGGAGGCGGGTGTCGGCGCCGTGAAGCTGGAGGGCGGCGAGCGCTCGCACGAGCAGATCCGGCTGCTGGTGGAGTCCGGCATCCCGGTCATGGCCCACATCGGCCTGACCCCGCAGTCCGTCAACGCCATGGGCTACCGCGTGCAGGGGCGTGGCGAGGAGGCGGCGGCGCAGCTGCTGCGGGACGCGAAGGCCGTGCAGGACGCGGGCGCTTTCGCGGTGGTGCTGGAGCTGGTGCCGGCGGAGCTGGCGGCCGAGGTGACGCGGGTGCTGCACATTCCCACCGTCGGTATCGGGGCCGGGCCGGAGACGGACGCGCAGGTCCTGGTGTGGACCGACATGCTCGGGCTGACGTCCGGGCGGGTGCCGAAGTTCGTCAAGAAGTACGCCGATCTGCGTGAGGTCATGAGCGGCGCGGCGAAGGCGTTCGCGGAGGACGTCGTCGGCGGAACGTTCCCGCTGGAGGAGCACTCCGTCCACTAGGACCATCGCCCGCACCACTGGCAGCCCGCCGATCTTCCCCCGTCGGCGGGCTGCCGCCGCGTTTGCCCACCGTCGCCAGGAGGCCGCGCCCCCTGGGCGGAGCCCCCAGCGTGGTGTCGGGGAGGTGTCGGTGGTTGTCGGCGGCTTGTCGGTGGTTTGTCGGTGGGGGGTGGCACGGTCGTGGGCATGACGCGAATCGACAACGACCCCAGCGGCGCGGGCCACGCCGTCACCGTGCGGGGGCTGGTCAAGCACTACGGCGAGACCAAGGCGCTGGACGGGGTGGACCTGGACGTGCGCGAGGGCACCGTGATGGGTGTGCTCGGGCCGAACGGAGCCGGGAAGACCACCCTCGTAAGGATCCTGTCCACCCTGCTGGCCCCCGACGCCGGAGCGGCGACCGTCGCCGGCTACGACGTCGTACGGCAGCCCCGGCAGCTGCGCCGGGTGATCGGGCTCACCGGGCAGTACGCCTCGGTGGACGAGAAGCTCCCCGGCTGGGAGAACCTCTACATGATCGGACGGCTGCTCGATCTGCCGCGCAAGGTCGCCCGCGCCCGCGCCGACGAACTGCTGGAGCGGTTCTCCCTCATGGACGCCGCCAAGCGGCCGGCGAGCACCTACTCCGGCGGTATGCGACGCAGGCTCGACCTCGCCGCTTCCATGATCGGCCGGCCCCAGGTGCTGTTCCTCGACGAGCCGACGACGGGACTCGACCCCCGTACCCGCAACGAGGTGTGGGACGAGGTCAAGGCCATGGTCGGGGGCGGGGTCACCGTCCTGCTGACCACCCAGTACATGGAGGAGGCCGAGCATCTGGCCTCGGAGCTGACCGTGGTGGACCGCGGCCAGGTCATCGCCAAGGGCGGCATCGAGGAGCTGAAGGCCAAGGTCGGCGGACGCACCCTGCGGGTGCGGCCGGCCGATCCGCTGGAGCTGCGCCCGCTCGCCCGCATGCTCGACGAGCTCGGCATCACCGGGCTCGCCGCCACCACCGTGGACAGCGCCGGCGGCACCCTGCTGGTGCCGATCCTCAGCGACGAGCAGCTGACCGCCGTGGTCGGCGCGGTCACCGCGCGCGGCATCACGATCACCTCCATCACCACCGAACTGCCCAGCCTGGACGAGGTGTTCCTGTCCCTCACCGGCCACCGCGCCAGTGCCCCCCAGGACACCACGCCCACCGACACCCGCCAGGAGGTCGCCGCATGAGCGCCGCAACCGCCACCGCCGGCACCGACGACGTACGCATTCCGCTGCGCGGCCACCTTCGCCACACCGGCGCCCTGATCCGCCGCAACCTGCTGTGGATCAAGCAGGACCCCGAGTCGATGATGGACGCGGTCCTGATGCCGGTCATCTTCACCCTGCTGTTCGTGTACGTCTTCGGCGGCTCGATCGGGCAGGCACTGGGCGGCGGGCAGGACGGGTACGTGCAGTACGTGATCCCCGGCATGATCGCGATGATGAGCATGACGCTGTCCCAGGGCGTCGGCACCGGCTTCAGCCAGGACTTCAACTCCGGGGTCATGGACCGCTTCCGCTCCCTGCCGATCGGACGCGGCTCGGTGCTCTTCGCGAAGATCACGGTGGAGCTGGCGCGGATGCTTTTCGCGACGGCCGTGCTGATGGTCGTCGCCGTGCTGGTCGGTTTCGACATCCACCACTGGGGCGGGCTGTTCGCGGCCGTGGGCCTGGCCACGGTGTTCGCCTCGTCGATCATGTGGGTGTTCCTCACCCTGGGGGTGATCCTGAAGAACGCGCAGTCGGTGCAGGCGATGGGCTTCCTGGTGCTGTTCCCGTTGCAGTTCGGCTCGTCGATCTTCGCCCCGACGAAGTCGATGCCGGGCTGGCTTCAGGCCTTCACCGACTACAACCCCCTGTCCACGCTCGCGGACGCGGCGCGCGGACTGATGATCGGCGGCCCGGTCGCGCACGACCTGTGGGTGACGCTGGGCTGGTCGGTGGCGATCACCGCGGTGATGGCCCCGGTCGCGATCCACAAGTTCCGTACCAAGAGCTGACGCGGCACGGCTGGATACGTCAGACCAGGGCGGTGGCCTCCACGAGGGAGAGGCCACCGCCTTCCGCGTACGCGGAGTCGTACGCCTCCTCGTCGAGCACGGCCCGGACGGCCGCCTCGGTGCGCTTGCGCACCGCGCGTTCGAGCGTCACCTCGACATGGCCGGACGGCAGCAGCGCGGCGGCGGCGCCCAGGCAGCGGGCGGCGTCGCGGGCACGGGCACCGCCGTCGACCTCGGCGAGGGCCGTCGCGGCGATGGTCAGGTACAGGGGCCGCAGGTGCGGGGCGATGGCCCGGGCCAGCGGGTCCTCGGCGCGCTCCAGCGCGCTCCGGATCTTGTCCAGGGCTTCGTCCGGGCGGCCGTCGACGGCGTCCACCCAGGCCTCCTGGCCGAGGATGAAGGCGTCGAAGACGACGAAGTGCGCGATGCTGAAGTCCTGGCGGAGCAGGCGGAGTTCCTCGCGGGCCTCCGCGACGCGGTCGGTGAGCGAGAGCCAGCCGGCGAGGAAGAGCCGGGCCATGGGCCTCGCCTCGTTGTTGCTGCCGTCGTGGCGGGCGATGATCTCGCGCAGCATGCGCTCGCCGAGCCCCGGCTCGCCGGTCTCCAGGACCACGGCGGCCAGGCGGACGCCGAGCACCGCCGTCTGGGCGCGGGCGCCGAGGCGGTCGGCCTGCTCGATGGCCGCCCGGAAGTCGGCGGCGGCCGACTCGTACTCGCCCTTGCGCTCGTGGGACTCTCCGCGCGCGGCGAGCGCCTCGGCCGCGCCCCAGGCGTCCCCGAGACGCTCGAACATCTCCAGTGCCTCGTCGGCGTCGCGCTTGGCGTCGCCCGCCCACTCGCTGCGGTTGGCGAGGATGTTGGCCCGCATCTGGAGGGTGGAGGCCAGTTCCCACTCGAAGCCCGGTGTCCGACGGCAGGTCCGCACACAGGCGTCGAGGATGTCGCGCAGTTCCTCCATGCCCCCGGTCAGCAGCACGGCGTAGAACCACAGCATGCCGGGGGGACGGCAGGTCTGCGGCAGGCCGGGTTCGTACACCTGGGTGATGACGCGGAGCTTCGCCTGGGCCTCGGGGGTCTGCCAGGCGTCCAGCTCGGTGTCTATGCAGGCGAGATGGGCCAGGTGCAGACCGCGCCGGGCCTCGTCGAGCAGTTCGCCGGTGTACGGGGGCGGTACGTCCGTGCAGCGCTGCCACACCGGTGCGGCGCGGCGGACGGGCTCGGCGAACGGGTCGGGGCCGAGCGCCATGACCTCGGTGCACAGATTGCGGGCCTCGATGCGCAGGTCGCGCATCTGCCAGTACCAGACCAGCGAGAGCAGCAGGCACAGCGCCTCCTGCTCGTCCTGCTCGGCGATGGCGCGGCGCAGGGCGGTGCGCAGGTTCTCGTACTCCTGCTGGAACCGCTCGATGGCGGTGCGCTGGCCGGTGCCGCGCAGCAACGCATCGGTGGTGCGGGCGAGTTCGCGGAAGTACGTCAGATGGGCGCGCTCGGCCTCCTTGCGCCGGCCGGACTCGTCGAGCCGTTCGCCCGCGTACTCGGCGACGGTCTCCAGGAGCCGGTAGCGCATCCCGCCGTCGGGAGCGGGAGCGGCGACGACGAGCGACTTGTCGACCAGGGAGCCCAGCGCGTCGAAGGCGTACGGTCCGCACACGGCCTCGGCGGCGGCGAGGTCGCAGCCGCCCGCGAAGACCGACAGGCCGCGCAGCACCTCGCGTTCGCCCTCGTCGAGCAGGTCCCAGGACCAGTCGACGACGGCCCGCAGGGTCTGCTGGCGGGGCAGCACGGTGCGGCTGCCGGAGGTGAGCAGCCGGAAGCGGTCGTCGAGCCGGGCGACGATCTGGCGGGGCGTGAGCATCCGGAGCCGGGCGGCGGCGAGTTCGATGGCCAGGGGCAGGCCGTCGAGGCGCCGGCAGATCTCGGCGCACGCCTCCGGGTCGTCCTCGGTGCGGAAGCCGGGCCGGGCGGCCGCGCCCCGGTCGGCGAGCAGCCGCAGCGCGACCGGCTCGGGCAGCGGTTCCACGGGGCGCAGCAGCTCGCCGGGGACGCCGAGGGGTTCCCGGCTGGTGGCGAGCACGGTGACCTCCGGGCAGCGGGCCAGCAGCCGCTCCGCGAGACGGGCCGCCCCCTCCACCACGTGCTCGCAGTTGTCCAGGACGAGCAGCATGCGGCGCCGGCCGCAGTGCTCGACGAGCCGCTCGACGGGGTCGTCGTACCGGTCGGCGACGGCCCGCATGCCCTCGGCGCCGGCGCCGTGCAGCACGGTCTCGCGGGCGCCGATCGCGGTGAGCACGGCCTCCGGTACGGCTTCCGGGTCGTCGACGGGCGCCAGCTCGGCCAGCCACACCCCGTCCCGGGTCGCGCCCCGCACGGCTTCGGCGGCCTCCTGCGACAGCCGGGTCTTCCCCGCTCCGCCGGGCCCGAGCAGGGTGACCAGCCGGGCCGTCGCGAGGTCCGACCTGAGTGCCTCGATGTCGGCCTCCCGGCCGACGAAGGAGGTGAGGCGGGCGGGGAGGTTGCCCAGGGCCGGCCCGGCCGGGCGCGCCGCCGGCGGCGCCGTCCGTGGGGTCAGCAACTCGACGTGCAGCGCCCGTAGTTCGGGCCCGGGGTCGGAGCCGAGCCGCTCGGCGAGGAGCTGTCGTACGTCCTCGTAGGCGGCCAGTGCCTCCGCCGTGCGGCCCGCGTCGCGCAGGGCGCGCAGCCGCAGGGTCTGGAGGGGCTCGTCCAGGGGGTGGGTGTCGCACAGAGCGATCAGCTCGGGCAGCGCCCCTTCGGCGTGGCCGAGGGCGAGGGCGGCGGTGTGCCGGGCCCGCAGGGCGTCCAGGCGGCGGGTGTCGCAGCGGGCGGCCTCGGCGGTGCGGTCGGGCAGGTCGGCGAGGGCGGGGCCGTGCCACAGCGCGAGGGCGTCGTCGAGGACGGTGGCCGCCTTCGCCGCGTCGCCGTCGGCCAGGGCGCGCAGCCCTTCCCCGGTCAGGCGTTCGAAGCGGTGCAGGTCGATGTCGTCGGGCGCGGCGGCGAGCCGGTACCCGCCCTCCGCCGAGGCGACCGCGTCGGCCCCCAGGGCCCGCCGGAGCCGCCCGACCAGCGCCTGCACGGCGGCGGTGGCGTCGGCGGGCGAATCCCCGTCCCACACCTCGTCGACCAGCACCCCGACCGGCACCGTCCGGCCGGGTCTGAGCGCGAGCACGGTCAGCAGCGCGCGCAACCGCGCCCCGCCCACGGGGACGGACGTACCGTCGGGACGGAGAACCTGGGTGGTACCGAGAATGCGATAGCGCACGGGCCCTATTCTCCCCGCTGCACTCACCGCCGGTCACGGGGTTCACGCGGCGGGGCGCCCGCGGCCTCCAGGCCCGGGTTGGCACTGGGAATGCGATGGCGCACGGGCTCTATTGTCCCCGCCGGCCTCGCCGCCGGTCACGGGGTTCACGCGGCGGGGCGGCGGGCATGGCGCTCGTGACGGACGGCTGTCGGCGGTGGCCCCTCCCGGGGACGGCTTCCGGGAGGTCGGTGACGTCGAGGGTGACGAGGACGCCGTCCGTGTTCCGCCGGCGCCGGGGGCCCGGCCCGTCGGCGGGTTCGCCGCAGCCGAACCACTTCGGGCAGCTGTCGACCGGTTCGAGGGTCCGCCGGCCGGGCACAGGTGTGAAGGAGCGCGAGCCGGGGGCGGTCTCCGCGTACTCCTGGTGGACGAGGTGGATGGCGCGGACCCGGCCCGTGGCCGTGGGCCAGCCGTCGCTGTGGTGCTCGACCCGCAGCAGTCCCGCGTACTCCTCCTCGTCCCAGCCCCAGGTCCGCATGTCGTCGGATTCCATGGGCATCACTTGCCAGGTCACCTCGTCCCCGACCGAGAACGTCCTGCCGCAGCACTCCATCTGCCAGCTCTCGTACAGCGCTCGCCTCAGAACCATTCCCCCACCTTCCTAGGAACCGGCACCCGTCCGCGAGACGTTTTCCCCGTACGCCCGGTACGGTCGGGCTCGCCGATCGACCCGTCCACGGTCCCAGACCCAGCCCCGAACCACAGGAGTCCGCCGCATGACCACCGCCACCACCCGCCACAGCGAGCGGCGGATCAGTCCCGTGTTCCTCGGGATCCTGGCCGTCACCGCGGTCACGGGATGGGCCACCTGGACGGGGTTCGCCGACCAGCCGGGCGTCGCCGTGTTCCTGTTCGTGACGGCCGCCTGGATCGTCTCCCTGTGCCTGCACGAGTACGCGCACGCGCGCACGGCCCTGCACAGCGGTGACGTCTCGGTCGGCGCGAAGGGCTATCTGACGCTGAACCCGCTGAAGTACACGCACGCCCTGCTCAGCATCGTGCTGCCGGTGGTGTTCGTGATGATGGGCGGGATCGGGCTCCCGGGCGGCGCGGTGTTCATCGAGCGCGGCCGGATCCGGGGCCGCTGGCGGCACAGCCTGATATCGGCGGCCGGCCCGCTGACGAACGTGCTGTTCGCGGCGGTGTGCACGGCCCCGTTCTGGCTGCACGCGCTGGACGGGGTGCCCCTGGAGTTCCGCTTCGCCCTCGCCTTCCTCGGGCTGCTCCAGGTGACGGCCGCGGTCCTGAACTTCCTGCCGGTCCCCGGCCTGGACGGCTACGGCGTGATCGAGCCCTGGCTGTCGGACGGCGTCAAGCGGCAGGTGGAGCCGTTCGCCCCGTTCGGGCTGCTGTTCGTGTTCGCGCTGCTGTGGCTGCCGTCGGTCAACCACGTGTTCTTCGACGTGATCGACGCGATCCTGCGGGGGCTCGGGGTGAGCGAGTTCGACACCTCGTACGGCTGGAGCCTCTACCGCTTCTGGGAGTAGCCGGCCCGGCCCCGCCGCAGGTAGTACCAGGTCATGTTGGACGACAGACCGGCGAGCAGCACCCAGACGACCCCCACCAGCCAGCTGCCCTGAACGAAGGAGACGACGGCCGCGGCCACGGCGAGGAGGCACACGACCAGGGCGTAGAGGGCAAGTCGCGGGGTCGGGCCGGGCGGGGACAAGGGGGGCATTTCGGGAGGCTCCTGTCGGGGGACACTGCTTCGGCGACCAGTGTCCCCCATCCGGTCAGACGTCCGTGATGCGGAGCCCCGCGTGCGCCTTGTACCGGCGGTTGACGGAGATCAGGTTCGCGACCAGGGACTCCACCTGGTGGGCGTTGCGCAGCCGCCCGGCGAAGATCCCGCGCATGCCGGGGATGCGCCCGGCCAGCGCCTGGACGGTCTCCACGTCGGCCCGCTCCTCGCCCAGCACCATCACATCGGTGTCGATCTCCTCGATCTCCGGGTCCTGGAGGAGGACCGCCGAGAGGTGGTGGAAGGCGGCGGCCACCCGGGAGTCCGGCAGGAGCGCGGCGGCCTGCTCGGCGGCGCTGCCCTCCTCCGGCTTCAGCGCGTAGGCGCCCTGCTTGTCGAAGCCGAGCGGGTTGACGCAGTCCACGACCAGCTTCCCGGCCAGTTCCTCGCGCAGGGACTCCAGGGTCTTCCCGTGCCCCTCCCAGGGCACCGCGACGATCACGATGTCGCTGCGCCGCGCGGTCTCGGCGTTGTCGGCGCCCTCGACGCCGTGCCCGAGCTCGTCGGCGGCGGCCTGCGCGCGCTCGGCGGCCCGCGAGCCGATGATCACCTTCTGTCCGGCCCTGGCGAGCCGGTAGGCGAGGCCCTTGCCCTGCGGACCGGTGCCGCCGAGCACGCCGACGACCAGTCCGGAGACGTCGGGCAGGTCCCAGGGGTCCTTGGCGGGGGCCTTCTGTGCGCTGTCGCTAGAGGTCATGCGCCGACTCTACGTCCGCCGCCCGGACCCCACCGGCTCAGGTGGTCCCCGGCACGGGCACCCGCCGGAACACGATCCGTTCATAGGCGCCGAAGTCACCGGTTTCGTACAGGAGTCCGATCGTGCGGGCGTCGATCCGCACCAGGTCGGAGTAGGCGGCGGGCAGGCCGTCGACCGTGTGCACGGGCCGCCAGGTCCTGCCGGCGTCCGCGGAGGCGCGGACGGTCATCAGGGCCCGGCCGCCGGGGAAGGCGGGGCCGGAGAAGAGCAGCACGTCGGGGTCGCGGAGCTGGAGCACGCTGCCCTGGCAGACGGGCCCGTCCAGTCCGGCCTGCGGACGGAAGGGGGTGTGCAGGGTCCTCCCGCCGTCCCCGGAGTGGGCGTCGGCCCGGTTGCCCGGGGAGGGCGAGTCGTTGCGGGTGTTGAAGTAGACGCGCCCGTCGGGGAGTTCGGCGGCGGTGGTCTCGTTCACATTGACGTAGCCGTTGGTGTTCTCGTCGACGTACCCGAGGTACCAGTTCTCGCCCCGGTCGTCGCTGAGCAGGCAGTGGCCGCTGTTGTACTTGGCCTCCGTGCCGTTGTCGGAGCCGGTGGGCGGCAGCGTGTGGTTGCCGGGGACGACGACCCGGCCGGAGCTCAGCTGGATCGCGTGGCCGGGGGTGGTGGCGTACCAGCGCCAGCCCGTCTTCTTCACCTGCCGGGTGATCTCCCGGGGCGCGGACCAGGTGGCGCCCTCGTCGTCGCTGTGCTGCACCCACACCCGGCGGCCGGCGGCGTCCTTGACCTTGCCGCGCAGCAGGGCGTCCTCGGAGGCGGTGGCGGCGGAGCGGACGTGGACGAGCAGGACCCGGCCGGTGTCGAGGACGACGGGGGCGGGGTTGCCGGCCAGGTCGCCGCCGTTGTCGGCGACGACCTGGAGCGGGCCCCAGGTGCGGCCGCCGTCGGCGGACCGCTTCAGCACGATCCGGATGTGGCCGTGGTCCCGCGCGGAGTCGACCCGCCCCTCGCAGAAGGCGAGCAGCCTTCCCGACCTGGTGGCCACCACCGCCGGGATCCGGTAACTGGCGTGACCCTCGCGGCCCGCGCGGAAGGGGACGGTGGCGTCGGTCATCGGGCGGCTCCTCGGGCGGGCGCGGACCTGTGCGGACCTGTGCTGACCGGACACTGTCCCCGAATCGAGCGAATTCGGAGTGAACTCCGCGTCACGAGTGACCGGTTGCGGCACCATGCGGTCGTATGGACGCCGTACGGGTCGCGCTGCTGCGCGAAGTGCTCGCCGGGACCGAGTGGCTGGGCGCCACCCGGCGGTTCGCGGGCGTACTGCGCGGGTCCGTGGTGACGCACGGCGGCGGGCTGCTGCTGGTGGGCACCCCTCAGTACGAGCCCTGGCACCTGGCGGCCCACCTGGTGGACGAGGCCGCCTGGTCCGGCACGCCCGAGCTGGCCCCGACCCTCGTGCGCCACGACGCGCGCCCCTCGGACCCGGCGCACCTCGCCGTCGGCCCCGGCCGGCTCGAGGCGGCCCGGCGCGGCGAGACCCTGCTCGTCGTGGCCCCGGCCGAGCCCGCCCCCCTGCTCCAGCGGGTCCACGACGCCCGGCGGGCCGGGGTGACGGTCCTGGCCCTGGGCGCCGGCGGGGGCGAGCTGGAATCCATGGCCCACGAGACCCTGGCCGTACCGCAGGGCGCCGAGCTGGACCTGGACAGCGTCCAGCACCTGGTCAGCGCGGCCGCCGGTGAGAACGCCGGTCCCCCGAGATCCCGCCGCCGCTTCCGCGACCGCCTGTCGAGACTGGCGGAGGCCCTGACCGCACCCCCGCCCGCGCCCTGGTGAGCTTCCCGGCGAAAAGCGGTTGCCGCGCCCTCGTGACCGACGCCTCCGACACATCCCCCGTCGAAACACCCCCCACCGGCAAGCGCCCCGCGGGCATCCGCGCCCTGCTCCCGGACCTCGCCCCCTGGCGGGCCTCCGCCGACTTCCGCAAGCTCTGAATATCGGGGCTGGTCAGCAACTTCGGCAGCTTCCTCACCTTCGTGGCGCTGCCCGTGCAGCTGAAGGACCTCACCGGGTCGGCGGCGGCGGTCGGTGCGATCGGCGCGGTCCAACTGGTGCCGCTGGTGGTGTTCGGGCTGTACGGCGATGGGGGTCCCCCCATGCCCTTAAGGCAATGGGGGAGTACGCCACCGTCCCGGCCGGGGCCCTGCTGGTGAGTCTGACCAGCGGCTGGACCTCGCGGATCCACCGGCACGGGCTGATGGTGGTGCCGTCGGCGGCGCTGTGGGGCCTTGCCGTGGCCGCCGCGGGCGCCTCGGGGAACGTCTGGACGGTGCTGCTGTTCCTCACCCTCGGCGGCGGCTTCGACATGGTCAGCGGGATCTTCCGGGCCGCCATGTGGAACCAGACGATCCCGGACGAGCTGCGCGGGCGGCTCGCCGGGATCGAACTGCTGTCGTACTCGGTGGGGCCGCAGCTCGGTCAGGTCCGGGCCGGCGGCCTCGCCGCATGGGCGGGGGTGCGTACCTCCGTCTGGTCCGGCGGGCTGGCGTGCGCGGGCGCGGTCGGGCTGCTCGCGCTGTGCCTGCCGGGGCTGATGACGTACGACGCCCGGACGAACAAGCACGCGGTGCGGATGCGCGAGCGGCGGGCCGCCACACCTGCCCAGGCGTGATCAGTCCTCGTCAGCGCTGCCGCCCGCCGCCGCGTCGTGCCAGCGCGGGTCGTTCTCCCATTCGAGGTTGCGCTCACGGGCGGTCTGCATCGCGTGTTCGGCCTCCGCGCGGGTGGAGTACGGGCCGAAGCGGTCCTTGGCCGGGCACTCCGGGCCCTCCTCGACCTTCTTGTGGTGCAGGCAGTAGTACCACTCGCCGGGCTTCCCGGCCGTCCGCTTCTTGAACAGGGCCATGACCAGCTCCTCTCGCCACCGACATGTTCCCCCACACCCGCTGGTTAGACTCGCTGGCATGTCTGGCCAGTCGCTGCTCGTTCCAGGGGAGCTGTCTCCCACCCGTTCGGTCCCCGGCAACATCCGGCGCCCCGAGTACGTCGGCAAGCCCGCGCCGACGCCGTACACCGGGCCGGAGGTGCAGACGCCCGAGACCATCGAGGCGATGCGGCGTGCGGGGCGCATCGCCGCGCGGGCCATGGAGGAGGCCGCCAAGCTGATCGCGCCGGGCGTGACCACGGACCAGCTGGACAAGGTCGCCCACGAGTACATGTGCGACTACGGCGCCTACCCGTCCACGCTCGGCTACCGCGGCTTCCCCAAGTCGCTGTGCACCAGCGTCAACGAGGTCATCTGCCACGGCATCCCGGACTCGACGGTGCTCAGGGACGGCGACATCGTCAACCTGGACGTCACGGCGTACATCGGCGGGGTGCACGGCGACAACAACGCCACCTACCTGGTGGGTGACGTCGACGAGGAGTCACGGCTGCTGGTCGAGCGGACCCGGGAGTCCCTCAACCGGGCGATCAAGGCCGTGAAGCCCGGCCGGCAGATCAACATCATCGGCCGGGTCATCGAGTCCTACGCCAAGCGCTTCGGGTACGGGGTGGTCCGGGACTTCACCGGGCACGGCATCAACTCGTCGTTCCACTCCGGGCTGATCATCCCGCACTATGACAGCCCGCAGGCCACGACGGTCATGCAGCCGGGGATGACCTTCACGATCGAGCCGATGCTGACGCTGGGCACGCACGAGTACGACATGTGGGACGACGGCTGGACCGTGGTCACCAAGGACCGCAAGCGGACGGCACAGTTCGAGCACACGCTGGTGGTGACCGAGACGGGGACGGAGATCCTCACCCTGCCCTAGGGCCGCTTGCCCGCTAGGGCCGCTCCGGCTGGCGTTCCAGGAACACGCGGCCACCGATCTCCACCCAGCCGCCGGGCTGCGGGGCCGTGAGGATCTGGGAGCCGGAGCCCTGGGTGATGTTGAGGGCGCGGCCCAGCCGGTCCGTGAGCAGCAGTGCCGCCGCGCCCGTCGCCTCGTCCTCCTCGATGCCGTCGTCCCGGCCGGGGAAGGCGCGGGCGCGGATCCGGCCGGCGGCCTCGTCCTCCCACGCCCAGGCGTAGATCCTCCCCCACTGCCCGAAAGGCGTGGGAGGTGCCCCCATGCCAGGCGACGGCACGGGCAGCGCGTCGACCTCGGCGGCGGTTGCGTAGTGTCGCAGGGTGTGCGGCGGTGCCCACTCGGGACGGGCCTCGATCCAGCTGAACTCGCCGTCCAGGCGGACGCCGACGACTCCGGCCGGGGTGACCAGTTCGGGCACGTCCAGCAGCCAGCCCACGCCGACGCAGGGGTGACCGGCGAAGGGCAGGCGCAGGGTGGGCGTGTAGATGTCGATGATCCCGCGCTCGGGGTCGTCCACGAACACCGTCTCGCTGAAGCCGAGCTTCGCGGCGAACGCCTGCCGGTCGTCCGGGCCGGGGACCCGTGAGCCGTTGCGGACGACGCCGAGCTCGGTGCCGTATCCGCCGTTGGCCGCGCAGAAGACGCGCAGCACGTCGTAGTCAGTCACCAGGGCATTGAAACATCACAGTGGCGGCCAGAGCGTCCCAGGCGGGGGCGCCGCCGGGGAGCGGCCAGGAGCGCGTGCGGGCCCCCTCGTACGGCAGTCCGGCGAGAGTGTCATTGAGCCCCTGGACCACGCGCCGCCGGTGCTGCTCTGTGGCCGACCACTCCAGCAGCCGGGCCGCCGGCCCCTCCGACTCCCCCCGCCACTCCTCCACAGGAGGACGGGCGCCAGGTTTCCCTCGCGCGCGTGCTTCCGATGGGCCTTCACCCGGGGCGCGTCCGGCGGCGAGAGTGGCCGCAGCGGTACGACGCCCTCCCAGCCGCCCGCGCACCAGTCGAGGTAGCAGTCCGGCCACGCGCGCATGAAGTCGCCGGTCCACACATATGGCGGGAAGGCCTGCCGTCCGGCCAGCTGCCGGCGCGCGTCGTGCAGCGGACCGTCCGGCGATTCCTCCAGCCACCGGGCGTACTGGTGGACCCAGTTGACGTCCGACCGCATCAGGGCCGAGCGGACGGGCGGAAGAGGGGAGCGGTAACCGTCGAGGTGACGGAGGAAGACGCCCTCGTTCGGGCCGTCGACCCGCCCCAGTCCTCCCTGCGCGTCCTCTTCATGTGGACAGCGACAGCGTCGAGGGCGCGTGACCACTTGACCCGTCATTTACTATCTCTTGGGGTCTATTTTTCGCCGTCGATATCAAGCCGTGTCTGTGATCTTTCTGTGGGAGCTGAATCCGGGACCGGGTGGGTATGAGTGAGGTAAGCCTCAGGTAAGTTAGGCCAGCCTCACCACACCATTCCGCTTGGAGCCTGCATGCGAGCCGTCCGACTCACCGTCACCGCCGCCGCGACCGCGGCCGCTCTGACCGCCCTCTCGGCCTGCACGGCGAAGAGCGACGCCAAGGGTGCCGACGCCATCCAGGTGACCGCCGCCGACTCCAAGTGCGACACCTCCGCCAAGTCCGTCCCGGCCGGCCAGGTCACGCTGCGGATCGAGAACAAGGGCAGCAAGGCCACCGAGGTCGAGATCGTCCTCCCGGACGGCCGGATCATCTCCGAGAAGGAGAACGTCGGCCCCGGCACCAAGTACACCCTCACCGCCGAGGTGAAGGCCGGTTCGTACGAGATCGCCTGCCGCCCGGGCATGAAGGGCCACGGCGTCCGGCAGAAGCTCACCGTCACCGGCGGCTCCACCGCCAAGCGGAACCCGCAGCTGGACAAGGCGGTCGCCGACTACCGCGACTACGCCCAGGAGCAGGCCGACCAGACGCTGCCGCTCACCGAGACCTTCGTGAAGGCGGTCAAGGCCGGCGACCTCGACGCCGCCAAGAAGGCCTACGCCCCCTCCCGCCTCGGCTGGGAGCGCACCGAGCCGGTCGCCGAGTCCTTCGGCGACATCGACCCCAAGGTCGACGTCCGGGCGGACGGCCTGGAGGACGGCCAGAAGTGGACCGGCTGGCACCGCCTGGAGAAGGCCCTCTGGCAGGACAAGAAGATCGGCGCCGAGGAGAAGACCCTCGCCGACCAGCTGGTGACCGACCTGAAGGACTGGCAGAAGCGGGTCGGCAAGGCCGAGATCACCCCGACCTCCATGGCCAACGGCGCCAAGGAGCTGCTCGACGAGGTCGCCACCGGCAAGGTCACCGGCGAGGAGGAGCGCTACTCGCACACCGACCTGGTCGACTTCAAGGGCAACGTCGAGGGCGCGCAGAAGTCGTACGAGCTGCTCAAGCCGGTCGCGCAGAAGAACGCCCCGGCGCTCGCCAAGGAGCTGGACAAGCAGTTCACCGCGCTGAACACGCTGCTCGACAAGTACCGGTCGGACAAGAACTCGTACGACTTCGTCTCCTACGACAAGGTCACCGACGACCAGCAGAAGGAACTGTCGGACGCGGTCAACGCCCTCGCGGAGCCGCTGTCCAAGCTCGCCGCGGCCGTTGTGAAGTAGGGGGGAAGAGGACGATGACGGACAACCAGGCAACCAGCCCGTCCCGCCGCGCCCTGATCGGCTGGGGCGGTGCCGGCCTCGCGCTCGGGGCCGCCGCGGCCGGCGGTGCGGTGGCGATGGCGAAGACCGGCGACGACGTGGACCCGGCCGCGGCCGGGACGGGCGCGGCGGTGGAGTTCCACGGCGCCCACCAGGCGGGCATCGCCACACCGGTGCAGGACCGGCTGCACTTCGCCGCGTTCGACGTGAAGACCGACGACCGCGCCGAGTTCGTGCAGATGCTCAAGGACTGGACGGCCGCCGCGCGCCGGATGACGGCCGGGAAGGCGGTCGGCGAGGGCGCGTACGGCGGGCTCGCCGAGGCTCCTCCGGACGACACCGGTGAGGCGCTGGGGCTGAAGCCCTCGCGGCTGACGCTGACGATCGGGTTCGGGCCGTCGTTCTTCGAGAAGTTCGGGCTGACGGACAAGCGGCCGGCCGCGCTGGTCGACCTGCCCGCCTTCCCGGGCGACAACCTCGACAAGCCTCGCACCGGCGGCGACCTGTGCGTCCAGGCCTGCGCGGACGATCCGCAGGTCGCGGTGCACGCGATCCGCCAACTGGCCCGGATCGGCTTCGGGAAGGTCGCCATCCGCTGGTCGCAGCTCGGCTTCGGCAAGACCTCCTCGACCACACCGGACGCCCAGACGCCCCGCAACCTCATGGGGTTCAAGGACGGCACCCGCAACATCGCCGGCACGGAGACGGACCGGCTGAAGAGGTTCGTCTGGGTCGGAGAGGGCGGGGACGGCGACGCCGGCTCGGCCTGGATGAGCGGGGGGTCGTATCTCGTCGCACGGCGGATCCGGATGAACATCGAGACCTGGGACCGCACCTCGCTCCAGGAGCAGGAGGACGTCTTCGGCCGCGACAAGGGCGAGGGCGCCCCGGTCGGCAAGGCCAAGGAGCACGACAAGCCGTTCCTGAAGGCGATGAAGCCGGACGCGCACGTGCGCCTGGCGCACCCCGACTCCAACGACGGGATCACGATCCTGCGCCGGGGCTACTCCTTCACCGACGGCACCGACGGCCTCGGCCGCCTGGACGCGGGCCTGTTCTTCCTGGCCTACCAGCGTGACGTGCGCAAGGGGTTCATCCCGCTCCAGCGGCGACTGTCGTCGAAGGACGCGCTCAACGAGTACATCCAGCACGTGGGTTCGGCGGTCTTCGCCGTCCCGCCCGGCGTCCGGGACTCCGGCGACTGGTGGGGCAAGACACTGTTCTCCGAGGAGGCGTAGCCGTGTTCTCCAACTACCTGATCGGTCTGCGCGAGGGCCTGGAAGCCAGCCTCGTCGTCTGCATCCTGATCGCCTACCTGGTCAAGACCGGCCGCAAGGACGCCCTGAAGCCGATCTGGATCGGCATCGGCATCGCCGTCGCCATCGCCATGGGCTTCGGCTGCGTCCTCGAATTCGGCTCCCAGGAGCTGACGTTCAAGGCACAGGAGGCGCTCGGCGGTTCGCTGTCGGTCCTCGCGGTGGGCCTGGTGACCTGGATGGTGTTCTGGATGCGGCGCACCGCCCGCCATCTGAAGTCGGAGCTGCACGGCAAGCTGGACGCGGCCCTGGCCATGGGCACGGGCGCGCTGGTCGCGACGGCGTTCCTGGCCGTGGGCCGGGAGGGCCTGGAGACCGCCCTGTTCGTGTGGGCGTCGGTGCACGCGGCGTCCGACGGCACCCCGCGCCCGCTGGTCGGCGTGGCGCTGGGCCTGGCGACGGCGATCCTGCTCGGCTGGCTGTTCTACCGGGGCGCGCTGCGGATCAACCTCGCCAAGTTCTTCACCTGGACCGGCGGGATGCTGGTCGTGGTCGCGGCCGGCGTGCTGGCGTACGGCTTCCACGATCTCCAGGAGGCCGACATCATCCCGGGACTGACGAACCTGGCCTTCGACATCAGCGGCACGATCCCGCCGGACAGCTGGTACGGCACGCTGCTGAAGGGCGTGTTGAACTTCCAGCCCGACCCGACCGTGATCCAGGTCACGGTGTGGCTGCTGTACCTCATCCCGACGCTCGCGCTGTTCCTCTCCCCGGTAGGGTTCGCCTCCGGGAAGGGGAAGGTGAACGTACCGGATGACCAGGGATCGCAGCCCTCGCAGGCTCCGCAGGCGTGACCGGAACGCACTCATAGCCACCTCGCTGACCGCTTTGTCGCTGACGGCGAGCGGATGCGTGGTGGTGCACGGGGAGCGCGAGGTACTCCCGGCCGCCACCCGTGCCGAGGCCGCGAAGGCGTTGCAGCAGTTCACGGACGCGTACAACAACGCCGACCGGGCGTACGACCGTTCCCTCGACGCGGATCACGTCACCGGCGCCTTCGGCGACATCGACGGGGCCCGGCTGAAGGCCGGGCATGTGAACAGCCCGAGCGGCAACACGGGGCACACCCCGCTGAAGTTGTCGGACGCGAAGTACACCATCGTCAAGAAGGCGGGCTGGCCGCGCTGGTTCGTGGTGGACGCCGCCGCCAACAAGGGCGGTGCGGCGCGCTGGCTGTTCGTCTTCACCCGGCACGATCTCGCCGAGCCGTGGCAGGCGGCGTACGTGACGCTGGTGGCCCCCGGCAACGTGCCCGAGTTCAAGAAGGACAAGGACGGCTGGGGCGAGGCCGTCCCCGCGGCCTCCGCCTCACTGGCCGTCGAGCCGCAGCAGCTCAGCCGGCAGTACGCGACGTATCTACAGAGCGGCGGGAGCGTCTTCGCGGACGGCGCGCACACCAGCGGGTGGCGCAAGGACCGCGCGAAGGAGGCCAAGAAGCCGGGTCTGGTCAGGCAGTTCATCGACGAACCGCTGACGAGCGGCGACTACGCGCCGCTGGCGCTGCGCACCGCGGACGGCGGGGCGCTGGTGTTCTTCACCACGCACCACTACGAGAAGCAGACCGCCGCCGCGGGCACCTCCGTGCCCACCCCGGGCGACGACGTGAAAGCCCTGACGAAGGGCGAGGTCAAGCAGTCGCTGACGCTGGAGCTCATGTCCAACGAGGTCGCCCTGGACCCGAAGGCGGGCGGCAAGGTGTCGGTACTGGGCCGGATCCAGGGGCTGACGGGGGCCGAGGGCAGCTAGGACAGGCCCTGGGAGTCCTCACCCGGGCCTGCCCGGCCGGGGGTCAGCGCCGCAGGGGCCAGGCCGCCGCCGCGTGGCCGGTTTCCGCGCCGACATGGCGGGCGCTGGCGTCGGTGAGGATCTCCAGCAGGCTCAGCGGGTCCGGCAGCGGGTGCTCCGGGCCGCGTACCCAGCGCACGGCCTGACCGTCGCCCGGCAGCCGGGCCGGCGGGACCAGCACGTACGAGCCCCGGCAGTGCCAGCGCAGGCCCGGGTGCTCGTCCATGGTCTCGGGGTGGCAGTCCAGCTCGCAGGGCCACCACTCGTCCTCGTCCTCGGGCGTGCCCCGGGTGAGAGTGAAGAACAGCATGCGGCCGTCGTCGCTCTCGGCGACCGGGCCGACCTCGACGCCGGAGCCGAGCAGCCTCTCCAGCGCCTCCCGGCCGGCCTCCAGGGGGACGTCGAGGACGTCGTGCACCATGCCGGTGGCGGTGACGAAGTTGGCCTGCGGCTGGTGGCGGGCCCAGCGCTCGATCTGGGCGCGGTCGGTGGTGGACTGCGTCTGCCAGGCGAACGACACCGGGTGCCGGGCGGGGGTGGGGCAGCCGACGCGGTCGCAGGAGCAGCGGTAGCCGGGCGCGGGGTGGGCGGCGGGCGCGAGCGGCAGCCCCGCTCCGGCGGCGGCCAGCAGCAGGGCCTCACGGCCACCGTCGTCGGCGGCCTGCTTCGGTCGGCGTCCGCGCAGCCACTGGGAGATCTTGCCCTGCCGGCCGGACCGGCCGTCGAACTCCGCGCTCATCTATCGCCTCGCCTCGCCTCTCGTGCGGTCAGCATGCCCTATGGTCCCACCGTCCCACGCTCCGGGGGGCCGGAGCCGACATCCGGGGTGAGTGAGACAAGCCATACCGCGCGCCTGAATCGGGGCGCTTCAGGCGATTTCCCGCAGCACCGGCGGAATCCGACGCCGGGTCAGCGCGTGCCGATCCCGTGCAGCGCGTAGTCGACAAGGGTGTCGGTGTACTCGTGGGAGATGGGGCCCGTGCGCTGCAACCAGCGCTGGGCGAGCGGGGAGACGAAGAGTTCGAGCGCGATGCGCGGGTCGACGCCGGGGCGGACGTGCCCGGCGTCCTGGGCCGCGCGCAGCCGGTCCACGTACAACTGGAGCGACGGTTCGAGCAACTTGGCGACGAAGGCCCGACCGGCCTGTTCGTTGACGACGCCCTCGGCGGCCAGGGCGCGGGAGGGCACCTCGAAGCGGGGGTCGAGCAGTTCGTCGACGGTGGCGCGCAGGACGGCCTTGAGGTCGGCGGCGAGGTCGCCGGTGTCGGGAATGGCGTACGGCTCCTGGCCCGCGGTGCGCGCCGTCTGCTCGGCGAGGTCGAGGAACGCCTCCATGAGGACGTCCGCCTTCGACGACCACCACCGGTAGATCGTCTGCTTGCCGACGCCGGCGCGGGCGGCGATCCCCTCGATCGTGGTCTTCGGGTAGCCGGCCTCTCCGACGAGTTCGAGGGCGGCGGCGTAGATGGCGCGGCGGGACTTCTCGCTGCGGCGGGTGGTGCCGGGGGCGGGCGGGGCGGGCTTCTGGGCGGCCATGGGTTCGAACCTATCAGGTTGACAAGACGGATCGTCTCGCCGACAGTGATGCATGTTCAAGACGAGACGTACCGTCTTGATTTCTCGATCGAATCGACCGCATACGGAGGGAGATCCTGATGTCGCGAGGTGGAAGCGGAAACATGCTGGGCGTCGGCGGCACCCGCCGGAACCTCGGCCGCAAGGCCCTGCGGGGCGGCGGCCAGGACGGCCGCGTGGGCGGCGGCTCCGACCCCCAGGCCCAGAAACGGGAGCTGTTGCGCAAGCTCCAGGAAGGACGGGACACCCGGCGGTGACGCCGGGCGCGGGGGTCAGTCCTCCGCGGGCGGCCAGGGGTCACCCCAGTTCGCGTCCCGGGCCGCCTTGTACAGGTCGCCGTGGCGTTTGGTGACCGTCGTCCGGCGCAGCCGCTCGTCCGTCTCGCACAGGTCGAGGAGGACCTGGCCCTTGCGGATCTGCGGGCGCCGGACCACCCGGGCGGGCGCGGGGGTCACGGGGAGGCGGGTGGCGGCGACGTAGCTGAACTTCTCGTCCTCGTACGCCAGGGAGCCGCCCTTGACCTGGCGGTGCAGGGAGGAGCGGCTGACCCGCGCCGAGAAGTGGCACCAGTCGGTGCCGGGGGCGATGGGGCAGGCGGCGCTGTGCGGGCAGGGCGCGGCGACGTGGAAGCCGGCCGCGACGAGGCGGTCGCGGGCCTCGATGACGCGGGCGTAGCCGGCGGGGGTGCCGGCCTCGACGATCACGACGGCCCGGGCGGCCCGCGCGGCGGCGTCGACGAGCGCCGTGCGGTCGGCCTCGGTCAGTTCGTTGAGGACGTAGGAGACGGTGACGAGGTCGACCGGGTCGAGGGTGAGGGCCGTGCCGATCCGGGCCCGCTGCCAGCGGGCGTCCCTGAGCGCCGGGTGGGCGGCGGCGATCTCCTTCCCGAGCGCGAGCGCGGGCTCGGCCCAGTCCAGCACGGTCACCGGCCGTGTCCCGTCCCAGGTGGCGCTGACCGCCCAGGTCGCCGCGCCGGTCCCGCCGCCGACGTCGGCATGGCTGCCCGGCACCCACCCGGGCACGGCGTCCGCGAACGCCGCCAGCGCCGAACGGACCGCCTCGAAGGTGGCCGGCATCCGGTAGGCGGCGTACGCGGCGACGTCCGCGCGGTCCCGGAGGATCGGCGCGTGGGTCGGGGTGTCCCCCCGGTAGGCGGCGATCAGCCGTTCCACGGCCCTGGCGGCCTGCGAGGGCGGCAGCCCGTCGAGCAGTCCGGTGAGGGTCGCGCGGAGGGTGTCGGCTGGGGAGGCGGGGGTGTTCACGCCCCGAATTCTCTCAGGCCCCCTGGACCGCGCGGGCCATCCTCGTCGCCGCCGCCGCCCGGGGCCCGCTGTCCGGTGGCCGCCGACGGGGGTGCACGGTGTTGGCCAGCAGCACCAGGAACGTGTCCGTGGCCGGGTCCAGCACCAGCGAGGTCCCCGTGAAGCCCGTGTGGCCCGCCGCTCCCCCGCCCGCCAGCTCCCCCATGAACCACGGCTGGTCCACGGCGAAGCCCAGGCCGGGCGGGGTCAGCAGCAGTTCCACGAAGTCGGGGCCGAGGATGCGCGCGGGACCGTACGCGCCGCCCGCGAGGAGGGTGCGGCAGAAGACCGCGAGGTCCCGGGCCGTGCCGAACAGGCCCGCGTGGCCGGCCACCCCGCCCAGCGCCCAGGCGTTCTCGTCGTGGACCACGCCCCGCAGCATCCCCCGGTCCGCCTTGGCCCACGGCCGCCGCTGGTCCTCGGTGGCCGCGGCGTCCGGGCACGGCCCGAAGCCGGTCGCGGTCATCCCCAGCGGCCGGGTGATCCCCTCGTGCACCAGGACGTCGAGGCGGCGGCCGGTGACGCGCTCCAGCACGGACTGGAGCAGCAGCATGTTCAGGTCCGAGTAGACGTACGCGCCCGGCTCACCGCTCGGCGCCTCGGCCCGCAGCAGCGCCGACCGCGCGGTGTCGTCGGCGCAGTCGTACAGCGGCAGCTCGGGGCGCAGCCCGGAGGTGTGGGTGAGCAGCTGCCGTACGGTGACGCCGTGCTCGGCGGCGGCCCGGAACTCCGGGAGGTACGCGCCCACCCGGGCGTCCATGCCGAGGGTGCCCCGCTCGATCTGCTGGACGGCGGCGACCGAGGTGAACAGCTTGGTGAGCGAGGCCAGGTCGAAGGGTGTGTCGACGGTCATCGGCACCCGGGCGGCCGGCGGCGGTTCGACGCCGGCGTCGGTCTCGGGGTCGTAGGAGGCGTACCGCACCGCCCAGCCCGCCGCCTCCCGCACGGCGATCACCGGCCCGCGTCCGGCCACCACGACGACGCCCGCGGCCCAGGGGTGTTCCCCGGCGGTGAGGTCGCGGACCTCGCGGACCAGGTGGCCGAGTTCCGTGCGGTCGAGCCCGGCCCGTTCCGGGGTGTCGACGCGCAGTCTTGGTGCGCTCAGCTCTCCTCCCCCACTCTCGACTTCGCTCGCGCGGGGGGACCCCCATCCTCCGTCCCTGTCCCCGTACGCGTGTTCCAGGGACGGCACAGTCCCACGAAGCAGGCCAGCGCGACCAGTGATCCCGCCAACTGGACGACGGCCATGGGCACGGCGCTGTGCTCACCTGCGACGCCGACGAGCGGCGAGGCGACCGCTCCGACGAGGAAGGAGGAGGTGCCGAGCAGCGCGGAGGCGGAGCCGGCCGCGTGCCGGGTGCGCAGCAGGGCGAGGGACTGGGCGTTGGGCAGGGTGATGCCCATCGCGGACATCAGCACGAAGAGGGCGGCGGCGACGGGGGCGAGGCCGACGTCCCCGAAGGCACCGGCGGACATCAGCAGCAGCGCGCCGGCAGCGAGCACGACGACGGTCAGGCCCACGGCCAGCACCCGGTCCAGGCGGACCCGGCCGACCAGCACCTTGCCGTTGACCTGCCCGGCGACGACCAGGCCGACGGAGTTCAGCCCGAACAGCAGGCTGAAGGTCTGCGGGGAGGCGCCGTAGATCTCCTGGATGACGAAGGGCGAGGCCGATATGTAGGCGAACAGCGCGGCGAAGGCGAAACCGCCCGCGAGCATGTAGCCGGTGAAGGGCAGGTCGGCGAGCAGCCCGCGCATCGCGCGCAGCGCCTCGCCGACGCCGCCGCCGTGGCGTTCGGCGGGCGGCAGGGTCTCGGGCAGCCGGAGCCAGACGAGGCCGGCCAGCAGGGCCCCGACCACCGTCAGGACCACGAACACGCCCCGCCAGTCCGTCACCCGCAGGATCTGACCGCCGATCAGCGGCGCGACGATGGGCGCGGCCCCCGAGACCAGCATGAGGGTGGAGAAGAAACGGGCCATGGCCACGCCGTCGTACAGGTCGCGGACGACCGCACGGGCGATGACGATCCCGGCCGCGCCCGCGAGGCCCTGCGCCAGCCGGAAGGCGACCAGGGTCTCCACGGTGGGCGCGAACGCGCACAGGGCGGTCGCCACGACGTACACGGTGAGGCCGACGAGCAGCGGGCGTCTGCGGCCCCACCGGTCGCTCATCGGGCCGACCACCAGCTGCCCGAGCGCCATCCCGGCCAGGCAGGCGGTGAGGGTGAGCTGGACGGTCGCCGCGGGCGCGTGCAGGGAGCGGGTGACCGCGGGCAGGGACGGGAGGTACATGTCCATCGCCAGCGGGGGTGTCGCGGTGAGGCCGCCGAGGACGAGGATCAGCAGGAGGCCGGTGCGGCGCACGGCCGGTACGGACGGCTCCCGCGGTGCGGACCCCTGCTTCAGCTCCGGTGCCGACGCCGCCGCGTGCTCGCCCATGTGCCCCTCCCTCTCCGTGCCGATCGGCACCTATGCTCTCAGCTCGTACACGCCGGTCGTACACAGTGCCGGGGATCACATGAGCGAGGGTGGGGATGGCGGAGCAGAGCGTGCGGTGGGGGATCCTGGCGACGGGCGGGATCGCCGCCGCGTTCACGGCGGACCTGGTGGACCTGCCGGACGCGGAGCTGGTGGCGGTGGCCTCGCGCAGCGGTGAGTCGGCGCGGGCGTTCGCGGAGCGGTTCGGGATCCCGCGGGCGTACGGCGACTGGGAGGCACTGGCGAACGACGAGGACATCGATGTCGTGTACGTCGCCACCCCGCACTCGGCGCACCGGGCGGCGGCCGGGCTGTGCCTGGAGGCCGGGCGGAACGTGCTCTGCGAGAAGCCGTTCACGCTGAACCTGCGCGAGGCCGAGGAGCTGGTCGAGCTGGCGCGCGGGCGCGGGCGCTTCCTGATGGAGGCGATGTGGATGTACTGCAACCCGCTCATCCGGCGGCTGAAGGCGCTGGTCGACGACGGCGCGATCGGTGAAGTGCGCACCGTGCAGGCCGACTTCGGCCTCGCCGGGCCCTTCCCGCCCGCGCACCGGCTGCGGAACCCGGCGCTCGGCGGCGGCGCGCTGCTCGACCTGGGCGTGTACCCGGTGTCGTTCGCGCAGTTGCTGCTCGGCGAGCCGTCCGACGTGACCGCCCGCGCGACGCTGTCCCCGGAGGGCGTCGACCTCCAGACGGGCGCCCTGCTGTCCTTCGACGGCGGCGCGCTCGCCTCGGTGCACTGCTCGATCGTCGGCGGTACGTCCGTCACGGCGTCGGTGACCGGCTCGCGGGGCCGGATCGACATCCCGTCCGGCTTCTTCCACCCCGACCGCTTCGTGCTGCACCGCGACGGCCGCGACCCCGAGGAGTTCGCCGCCGACCCGGCCGACGGGCCGCGCAGCAGCCTGCGGCACGAGGCGCGGGAGGTCATGCGGGCGCTGCGGGCGGGCGAGACGGAGTCCCCGCTGGTGCCGCTGGAGGGCACGCTCGCGGTGATGCGGACCCTGGACGCCCTGCGGGAGCGGATCGGTGTGCGCTATCCCGGGGAGCCCGGGGATCTCGGGGACCTCGGGGACCTCGGGAAGGGAGCCTCGTACGCTCCCGTGTCATGACTGACGAGCGGACGAGGATCGCGGTGGTGACCGGCGCCGGTTCCGGTATCGGACGGGCGGTCTCCGTGGAGCTGTTGCGGGCCGGATGGTCGGTGGCGCTGGCGGGGCGGCGTACGGAGACCCTGGCGGGGACGGCGGCGCTGGTGCCCGAGGGTGCCGCGCTGACCGTGCGGACCGATGTGGCGCGGCCCGAGGAGGTGGCCGCGCTCTTCGCCGCCACGGTGGACCGGTTCGGGCGCGTCGACCTGCTGTTCAACAACGCGGGCACCTTCGGCCCCGGCGGGGTGCCCGTCGAGGAACTGCCGTACGACGCCTGGCGGCACGTGGTGGACACCAACCTCAACGGGGCGTTCCTGTGCGCGCAGGCCGCGTACCGCCGGATGAAGGAGCAGGACCCGCAGGGCGGGCGGATCATCAACAACGGCTCGATCTCGGCGCACACGCCCCGCCCGCACTCGGCCGCCTACACCGCGACCAAGCACGCGCTGACCGGCCTGACGAAGTCGCTGGCTCTGGACGGCCGGCCGTACCGGATCGCGGTCGGGCAGATCGACATCGGCAACGCGGCCACCGACATGACGGCCCGGATGTCGACGGGCGCGCTCCAGGCCAACGGAGAGGTAGCCCCGGAACCGGTGATGGACGTCGCCGACGTGGCGCGCACCGTGCGGCACATGGCCGAGCTGCCGCTGGAGGCGAACGTGCAGTTCGCGACGGTCCTGGCGACGACGATGCCGTACGTGGGGCGGGGCTGAGTTCCCCACGCTCCGTCAACTCCCCGATTTACACAAGTGGAATTCCAACGTCCGCGGTATTGCGGCCGATAGCGGACCTATGCTCAAATTTCTTCACCAGAGCTTCACAGTTGGAGCACTGGTGTTCCGCGGCCACACCGAGGGGGGAAGCGGCAGCCGTTCCACGGCACCGGAGTGGGGGTGGACCTTTCGCGCCAGAGCGCGGGGTACGCACCGGTGAGTGGAACGGCTGCCGCTTGAGCAGACCGGGGGCCGGCCGCCATGTTCCGCTTGTCTGCGACGGCCGGCCCGCGGGATCCCGGCGTCACCGAACCGTCGACGGGGCTGCTCCCCGTGCTCGGCGGATTCGCTCGCGCGGGACCTGTCGAGGGCGCTCCGGCGCCTTGCGATCACACGCTCGCCCGGGGGCACTCCCGTCGCCGCCGCGCGACAGGGCCACCGCGCGGCGACGGAGCCCGACGACCGGCCCCGCGGCCTGTGGCAAAGGCCCCGCCTGCCCGGCCTCGGACGGACGACGGGGCCTTCGCGACAAGTCCTAGCCCGGCTGCTCCCCGTCCGGCTTGCCCTTCGCGGTCGCTCCCGTCTTGCGTCGCCGCAGGGCCCACGCGCCCGCGCCCAGCAGGGCGACCGTTCCCGCGGCCCCTTCCAGCAGGCGCCAGCTCGACGGGCGGCCTGCCGAGCCCGGTGCTCCGGCGGCGGCCTCGGCGGTCTTGCGCGCGGGCGCCGGGGTGGCGCCGGCCTTCGCGCCGCCCTCGCTGAGCGGCTCGACCAGCGCGCCGACCGCCTGCGCGGCGCCGCCCTTGCCGAAGCCCCAGTCGAGCAGCGCGGCGGTCTCCTCGTAGACGGCGTTGCCGCCGCTCTTGGGGTGCATCACCGTGACGAGCAGGGTGCGCCCGCCGCGCACGGCCGCGCCGGTGAAGGTGTTGCCGGCATGGCTGGTGTAGCCGTTCTTCACCCCGATCAGGCCCTTGTACGTGCCCAGGCCCCACGCCCCCGTGAGCAGCCGGTCGGTGTTCTGGATCTGGAAGGTCTTCTTGCCGCCCGCCGGGAAGTCGGCGGTCCGCGTGCCGCAGTAGCCCCGGAAGTCACCGTCCTTCAGCCCCTGCCGGGCGAAGAGGGTCAGGTCGTACGCCGAGGACAGCTGCCCCTTGTGGTCGAAGCCGTCCGGGCTGACCACATGGGTGTCCAGGGCCTGGAGATCGTCCGCCCTGGCCTGCATCTCGGCGACCGTCTTCGCCAGCCCGCCGTTGAGGTGGGCGAGGACGTGCACCGCGTCGTTGCCCGAGCGCAGGAACACCCCCTGCCACAGCTGGTGGATGCTGTACGTGATGCCGGGCTTGACGCCGACCAGGCTGGAACCGGCCGGGACGTCGGCCAGGTCGGCATCGGTGACCTTGTACTTCATCTCGCGGTCCAGCTTCCGCAGCACGGTGTCCGCGAACAGCATCTTCAGCGTGGACGCCGGCGCCAGCCGCCGGTGCGCGTCGAACGAGGCGAGCACCTCACCCGTGTCGTGGTCGGCGACGAGCCATGAAAGGGCGGTGAGCTTCCTGGGCAGCCCGGTGGCGCCGCGTACCTGGATTCCGGTGCGGGCCAGCCGCGCTCCGCCGATCGCCGTCGCGGCGGACGCGGGCGTGGCAGCCGACAGGGGAAGGGCGGCGGCCGTCAGACCTAGGGCGGCACGCCGACTGAGCCGAGAACAATCGCGCATCCCGGGACCGTACACCGAGCCCGTCATACGAAAATCTCACCCCGGTACCCGCTTTCTCAGCCCTGACACATGTTTTACCCAGGCGCGCTCAAAGGTTCCTCCCTAATTTGGCGCCGCGCCCACAGCGGGCGCCAAGAACCTCGAGGAACGGGATGTTTGGCATCTATCTCAAGCGCGAGCTGAGCCGGCGCAAGAAGGCCGCTCTGGTCATCGCGATGGGTCTGGCGCTCGGAATCGCGCTGGTCATCACCGTCAACTCGGTGTCGGCCGGCATGCAGCAGGCGCAGGACAAAGTCCTGAAATCGCTGTACGGCCTGGGGACGGACATGACCGTCACCAAGGCCCGGACGGCTCCCAAGGCCGGCAGCTCGCAGGGCCCGAACTTCAAGTTCGACGCCAAGTCGAGCAGCAAGTCCTCGCAGAGCTCCGACCGGGTGATGACGCAGGGCGGCCAGGCCTTGAAGTCCTCCCTGGTGGAGAAGGTCTCCGCGCAGAAGGGCGTGGACAGCGCGGTCGGCGCCCTGTCCCTGAACGTCACCAAGGTCGACGGCTCCTTCACCCAGGGCAAGGCGAAGTCCTCCACGTCGAGCTCCTCGGGCTCCTCGGGCTCCTCGGGCTCCTCCGGCTCCCAGCAGCAGGGCGCCCCGGGCGGCGGCAGCAGCGGCGGAGGCGGCGGCCAGCCGCAGGTGCAGGGCGGCGGCGCCAACTTCAACGTGAACAGCTACTCCGTGGCCGGCGTCGACGTCACCGACCAGGAGCTCGGCCCGCTGGCCGCGATGAAGATCACCTCCGGCAAGACCTTCACCTCGGCGCAGACCAGCGCCAAGGTCGCGGTGGTCAGCAAGTCCTACGCCAAGGAGAAGAAGTACAAGGTCGGCTCGACCTTCAAGGTCTCCGGCACCAAGTTCACGGTCATCGGCATCGCCACCCCCGACAGCAGCGAGTCCACCACCGACGTCTACCTGCCGCTGAAGCAGGCGCAGACGCTGGGCGACGCGAAGAACGAGGTCACCACGATCTACGTCAAGGCGACCGACTCCCAGCGGATCTCCGCCGTGAAGAAGGAGATCCAGTCCAACATCTCCGGCACGACGGTCACCACCTCCTCCGACCTGGCCTCCACGGTCTCCGGCTCCCTGTCCACCGCCTCCAGCCTCGCCTCCAGCGTCGGCAAGTGGCTGTCCATCGCCGTGCTGGCCGCGGCCTTCCTGGTGGCCGCGCTGCTCACCTCCTCCGCCGTGTCCCGGCGCGTGCGTGAGTTCGGCACCCTCAAGGCGCTCGGCTGGCCGAGCCGCAAGGTCACCCGCCAGGTGATCGGCGAGTCCATGGTCAACGGCCTGATCGGCGGCGGTCTCGGTATCGCCCTGGGCCTCGCGGCCGCCTACACGGTCACCGCGATCAGCCCGAAGCTGACCGCGCAGCTCGGCAGCAGCGGCGGCGGCATGGGTGGCGGCCCCGGCGGCGGCCCGGGAGGCGGCGGCCCCGGCGGGCAGTCCGCCTCCAACACCCTGGAGATCGCCCTGTCGGCCCCCGTCTCCCCGACCACCATCGCGCTCGCGGTGGGCCTGGCGGTCACCGGCGGCCTGATCGCCGGCGCCATGGGCGGCTGGCGCGCCTCCCGGATGCGCCCGGCCGACGCCCTGCGCAGCGTCTCGTAACCCACCTGCTTCCCGCTGCTTCTCATTGCTTCCCGCTGCTTCCGTTACGGAGTTCCCATGTACAGACTCACCGACGTCACCAAGCGCTACACGCGCGGCAAGGAGACGGTGGAGGCGCTGCGCGGCGTCGACCTCACCATCGCCGACGGCGACCAGCTCGTCATCCAGGGCCCCACGGGTGGCGGCAAGTCCACCCTCCTCCAGATGATCGGCGGCCTCGACCGCCCGACCGAGGGCAGCGTCGAACTGGACGGCGTGGACCTCGCGCGCATCAGCGAGACCAAGCTGACCCGGCTGCGCGCCGAGAAGATCGGCATCATCTTCCAGGCGTTCAACCTCATCCCGACGCTCACCGCGCAGGAGAACGTGGAGACCGCCCTGGTCCCCCTCGGCGTCAGGCCCGCCGAGCGCCGCGAGCGCGCGGCGGAGGCCCTGCGCTCGGTCGGCCTCGGCGAACGCCTCGGTCATGTCCCGACCGAGCTGTCCGGCGGCCAGCAGCAGCGCGTCGCCATCGCCCGCGCGCTGGTCAAGAAGCCGAAGGTACTCCTCGCCGACGAGCCCACCGGCAACCTCGACGAGGGCACCCGCGACGACATCATGGCCCTGCTGGAGGGCCTGTGGCACGAGTACGGCCTCACCTTCATCATGGTCACCCACGACTCGTCGATCGCCCGCCGCGCACCGCGCCTGGCCACCATCAAGGCCGGCCAGATCACGCTGACCGAGCAGCAGCCCTATGTTCAGCACGGCGCCCAGGGCCACTGAGCCCTCTGTCGGGGCCGCTCACCTCCCGAGTATCCGGTCGATGTCGGCCAGCTGCTCCGGGGTGAGCGGCCCCTTCTCCATGGCGCCCGCGTTCTGCTCGGCCTGGGCGACGGAACGGAAGCCGGGGATCGGGACGGTGTGCGGGCTGCGCGCCCACAGCCAGGCGAGGGCACCCTGAGCGGGGGTGCGGCCGCCGCTGGTGAGGACGTCCTTCAGGGCGTCGACCCGAGCCAGCCACTCGGGGTCGGCCCCCGACCCGTCGACGTAACCCCCCAGCCAGACCGGCGGCCGGCTGCGGATGTCCCCGGCCTCCAGCGCGTCCCCGGCCCTGCGCCTTCCGCTCAGCAGGCCCATGGCGAGCGGGCTGCGGTTGATGCTCGCGAGCCCCGACCGCTCGCACAGCGCCAGCATCTCGGGTGCGTCCTGGAGGACGTTGAGCGCGTGCTGTACGGCCGTGCAGTGCTCCCCCTCGGCGAAGACGGCGGCGCGGGCCGGATCGTCGGTGCTCCACGCGTAGGCACGCACGAGCCCCTCCGCGACGAACTCCTCGCACAGATCCCGCAGTTCGGCCGCGCGGCCGGTGTCGAGATCGGACAGATGCAGCTGATAGAGATCGACGTGGTCCGTGCCGAGGCGGCGCAGGGAGGCGGTGAGCGCACGACGGGCGTGCTCCGGGGAGTCGTCGCTGCCCGTGCGGGTCCGGGTGTCCTCGTCGAACACGGTGCCCCACTTGGTGGCGACGACGACCTCGTCGCGCCGCTTGCCGAGCGCCCGGCCGAGGACGCGCTCGCTGTGCCCGGCGCCGTAGGTGTCGGCGGTGTCGAAGAAGGTGACGCCGAGGTCGAGGGCGCGCCGGACGGCCCGTACGGACTCCTCGTCGTCGACCTTGCCCCACCCGAGGGGCTGCCCGTCGGCGTCCTGCCACTCACCGCCGATGGCCCAGCAGCCGAAGCCGAGCGCGCTGACCTGTATGCCGCTGCGTCCCAGTGTCCTGGTGCCGTCGAAGCTCTCCGTGCTCTCCATGCTCTCCATAGCAAGGACGCTAGGAGTTGAAGCGCACACGAAGGCAAGCCCTTACCGCCGAGCGATCACGCCTGCCCGGTCTCGAACCGCGAGATCCGCCCGTCGTCCTCCACGACGAAGCTCCACCGGGTACGCATCTCACCCCAGGTGTCGTTGCGGTACCGGGCGACGAGCGCACGGCCGCCGCGGGACTCGTTGTCGACCTCCATGTGCCCGTGGGAGGAGAAGATCTCCCGGTCGGTCCACTCGGCGAGGTCCCGGTCGGAGCCGTCGTCGGACATGGTGGCGCCGGGCGCGAGGAGCGACATGAAGCCCTCGCGGTCATGGGCGTTGACGGCGTTGACGAAGGCCCGGACGGCCGGATCGCTGAGCTTGGCTGTCTGAATCGTCATGGCAGTCAGACTCACACCGCTCCCTCGCCCCCGCCACCCGAACGGCACACCGGGCAGGCCGGTGAGGTGTGGACGATGCGACGGTGGAAACGCGAGGGGTGACCGTTTCTGCCAGCTGCACGACTGGGGAGCAACCGTGACGGTGAACTGCTACGACCGACGCGATCTGGGCCTGCTGCTACTCCGCCTGGGGACCGGCGGAGTGCTGGTGGCCCACGGCGCACAGAAGCTGTTCGGCTGGTTCGGCGGGCATGGCCTGGAAGGGACCGGCAAGTTCATGGAGTCCGTCGGCTACGCCCCCGGCAAGGCGAGCGCGACGGCCGCGGGCCTGGCGGAGACGGGCGGCGGCACACTGCTGGCGCTGGGCCTCGCGACCCCGGCGGCGGGCGCGGCGGCGGCCGGCGCGATGGCCGGTGCGGCGGCGGTCCACATGCCGAACGGCTTCTTCGCCCAGGAGGGCGGCTACGAGTACGCGGCCACCCTGGGCCTGGCCGCCACCGGCCTCGCCGTCACCGGCCCCGGCCGCCTCTCCCTCGACCACGCCCTCGGCCACCTCTTCGACCGCGGCTGGATGGTCCCGGCGGCCCTGGGCGTGACCGCGGCGGCGACGGCGGTGGTGATCGGCGCGCGGAACAAGCGGCTTCAGCGGTCCAAGGAGGGCGAGCAGGACCCCCTGTTCGAAGACTGACGAACCGTTCGCGGACCGAGAGGGACATGGCAGTCTGCGTCCCATGACCGATCAGGCCCCGGACCTCTGGCCCACCATCGACGCCCTCCAGACCTGGCTGGACGCCAACCGCCCGCCCGACGCGGCGGACTCCCTCCTCCTGCGCATCCTGAAACTCTCCGAGGAGGTCGGCGAGGTCGCCCAAGCGGTGATCGGCACCACCGGCCGCAACCCCCGCAAGGGCGTCACCCACACCTGGCAGGACGTCGAGGCCGAACTCTGCGACGTCGTCATCACGGCCCTGGTGGCCCTGCGGACGCTCACACCGGACGCGCGGGAGGTGTTCGCGGGGCATCTGGCGAGGGTGGCGGAGCGGTCGCTGGGCACGGAGCGGTCGTGAGCAACGGACACTTCGGGTTGCGCGTCACGTAGTACCGTGTACTACATGGAGACCACGGCCCGCGAGTTCAATCAGAACGCCTCCCGCATCCTCGCCGCCGCCGAACGCGGCGAGAGCATCACCGTGACCAAGAACGGGCGGCCGGTCGCCATACTGTCCCCGGTCGGTGACCGGCAATCCGCCGTGCTCGCGTACCCCGGTGACCCCATGGGAGAGGACGACGAAGCACCGGTGTTCCACAGCGGATCCGCCGTGGACTGGTCCGCGGGCCGCGGTGACTACCTGGAGGGGTTCGGCTCGTGACCGTTCTCATTGCCGACACCTCAGGGCTCCACGCCTACTACGACGGCAGCGATCGGGCACACAAGGAATGCCGGTCGGCCGTGGCCGCGGCTGCCCATCTGGTCGTAACGCCCCTGGTACTGGCCGAACTCGACTATTTGCTGAGCACCCGGATCGGCCCGGAGGCCGCGCAGGGAGCACTGGCGCACATCCGCGACCGCGTGGCGGTGCGTCGGTATGCCGTTCCGGAGATCGAGCCCCACTTGTCGACCGCGCTGGTGACGATGAAGCGGTATCCGCAGGTCGGGCTCACGGACACCATGAACGTCGTCATGGCGGCGCAGTACCACACCGACGCCGTTCTGACGCTGGACCGCCGCCACTTCCGGACACTGCGCCCCCTCACCGGGCATACCGCGTTCCGCCTCTGGCCCGACGACTGCGACCGCTGACGATCAGAGGTGCTGCTACGAGCCGTCCGCGTGGACCGCGTAGACGTAGCGCTTGTCGGCGTATTCGCTGAGGTTCCAGATCACGGATTCGCTGTAGGCCCAGCCGGACGCCCCGCTGCTGTGGTAGCTGAGGTCCTCGCAGCCGATGGCCAGGTCGCAGACGGTGCTCGCGGACGAGTCGCCGGAGGTGAAGCCGCGGAGCGTGCCGTTGGTGGTCGCACCGGCGCTGACGGAGAGGAAGTGCTTGGTCTTCCGGGACACGACGCCCTGGATCTTCGACTGGTGGACGGTGACGGCTTCGGTCGCGATGAGTGAGGCCGGCTGCCGGTCGGTGTAGTCGAGGGGCCAGCGGACGACCTTGGGCGTGGGGATGGTGCCGTCGCCCGAGCCTTTGAAAGGGCCGTCCTTGTAGTCGACGGTGCCGGAGCTGGAGTACTCGCTCACCACCAGGGTGTCCGGGGTGCTGGCGCGGTCGAGCCCGATCGTCGAGTAGCGCAGATACGTCCCCGCGTTGTCGTAGGCGTGGCTCTGCGGCAGGACGTACTTGTACGCATAGCCCTGGTACGCCCCGTCCGCTTGCAGACCGCACTGGTTCTTGTCGGTGGTGGCGACCTCGAAGAGCGTGTTCAGGTCGAAGACGCGGAGCCCGTTGTAGGTGTCGACGACGTAGAGGAGGTCGCCGTACCACATGATGCCGCCGGCGTGTACGCGGATGGGATCGAAGGAGTACTGGCCGCCGCTCAGGACGGGTTCGACCAGCAGCACATGCCGGTACTTCGGTGCCGACGCGGTGTTGAGGTCGACGAAGGTGAGCCGCATGCCCTTGTTGGGGTCGTAGTGCTCGCCCTTCTCGGGGTCGGTCTCGAAGCGCCAGGCGACGAGGACGACCTTGTTGCTGCCGCCCGCGGGGTAGAGCCCGCTGCCGTAGGCGTCGGCACTGGTGGTGATGCCCTGTGGAATCCAGTAGTCGACGGCCTGGTCTCCTGCCTTGCCTGTGGCGCCTGTGTCCCAGGTGAACCCGGTCGCGAAGGCCTTCACCTTGCTGGGGGCCGTGGTGAGGTGGGTGGCCTTGCGGTCGGTGTCGCCTATTACGGTGGCGGCGTTCACCTTGGTCAGCCTGGTCGCCAGGCCGGCGATCAGTTCGGCGAATTCGCCGTGGCCGTTGGACGACCTACTGGCGAGGGAGAACTGGCCAGCGTTGATCGTGGCGACCGCTCCTGGCGTCAAGGTCATGGCGCCCGAAGCTACGCTCGCTCGCTCGACCACCACAAGCGGGCCCCATCACATCCGGCCGTCGACGTCAGCGGCACCCCGGGCCATTCCGTTGCCGAAGCGGAGCCGGGGAAGGTCGCAGGCGTGCTTCACCTCGCGTGCAGGCTGATGTCGCCCATCACATTCCGCTGAGAAGAGCGGCCGGAATCATCTCGTCGGTGGCCGGTGGAGGCCCGAGTACGACCTGTCCATTGGCGGCGGCTGACCGGCGCAGGGCCTCGGGGGTCACGGCCCAGCCGGGCGGTTTGGGCCGGGACCGGTCCCAGCCCGCATCGCGGAAGAAGCCCTCCATGCCCGAGGGAGTGGCGATCGCGAGCAGATCGACGTCATCCGAGGTGAACCGGTACGCGTGCGGGACGGCGCGGGGCAAGAAGGCGACGCCTCCCGCGTGCAGCTCGAAGCGGCGGTCACCCGCCCAGATCAGGCCGCTGCCGCGCAGCATCACGAAAATCTCGTCCTCGTCGGGGTGCAGATGCACGGGGGAAGCCGTGGCGGTCGGCACGGTCGACCGGAACACGCTCAGACGGCCACCCGTGTGCTTGGCGTCCAGCAGCACCTCCATGATCCCACCGCCGAGCCACTCCAGTTGCTCGTGCTCGCCGGCCTGGGCCACATAGGGAGAACTCACTGCGATCCTTTCGCGCTCCGGTTGATCGTTCGATCGACGCTATGCGGGCACCGCGGTTCCTGGAATCCCAGAAATCTGGGACACCTCAGGCAGGGCTCCACGAAAATCATGCGAGGAGCAGCCCCTACACTCTCCCGGTGCGCAGGCTGCAGAGCGACATCGAGGGAATATGCCGGCTCGGCCTGGACTCGCGGACGCTGCGTTCCCAGGTGATGGCCCGGCTGCGCCAGGACGTCCGCTACGACGCGTTCTGTTTCGGCACCATCGACCCGTGGACGCTGCTCATCACCGACGACGTCTCCGAAGGAATCCCGCCCGGCAACGCGGCGCTCGCGTCGTACAACGAGTACCTCGACGCCGACGTGGACAAGTTCGCCGATCTGGCACGGACTGGCCGCACGGTCGGAATTCTCAGCCACAGCACGGGCGGTGACCCGCGCAGGAGCCTCCGCTTCCACACGGTCTTGCCGATCATCGATGCCGAACACGAACTGCGTGCCGTCTTCCTGGCGGACGGTGAGTGCTGGGGCGCGGTGTCCTTGTTCCGGCGCGGTGCGCGGACGGACTTCACCCCGCGGGAGGCGGCGCTGGTACGCGCGCTGTCACGGCCGGTCGCGGTGGCCCTGCGCCGCGCCTGCGTCAACACGTCGCCGCCCGCGGCACAGGGCGTGCCCGGCCCAGGCGTACTTGTGCTCGACAAGGCCGGCCGCACCCTGGTCGCCAATGAGGCGGCGCGGTACTGGCTGCACGAGCTCGGCACGCTGCCCCTCCACGAGGTGGCGGCGGCGGCCCGAGCCGGGCGGGGCGAAGAGGCGTATGTGCGGGTGCGGGCCCGCACCGGACGTTGGCTGTCGTTGTGGGGTTCGACGCTGCACGGGGAGCCGGACAGTGGTGCCTCGGTCGTCATCCAGCCGACACCGGTCTCCGACATCACCCGAACACTGGCCCGTGCGTACGAGCTGACGGCGCGGGAGCGGGAGATCCTGGAACAGGTGATCTCCGGTCGGTCCTCGACGGGAATCGCCTCCGTACTGACCATGTCCCAGTACACCGTGCAGGACCATCTGAAATCGATTTTCGCCAAGTTCGGCGTGCGCAGCCGAGGGCAATTGGTGGCACGCGCCCTCGGCATTCCGTCCGCAGACGACACGCCGCCGCGGACCCGGCAGCGATGAAGGCGCCGCGGGGCCGCACCCGGCGACTGGATTTAAGGAGCGGCAGACGAGTCGGGCTGTACGCCGGGTTCTGTTCCCCGGGGTCCTCGCGGACCCTGGGGCGACGGCCATCCATCTAGGGCCGGTGTTGCCACCGGTCTCGTGCGGTCTACCCGCGGACTCGGGCGGGCAGCCCTCGAACGTCCGCGCAGAGCGCGCCTTCTACAGCGGCTCCTTTTGACCTTGCTCCGGGTGGGGTTTACCTAGCTGCCCAGGTCACCCTGGGCACTGGTGGTCTCTTACACCACCGTTTCACCCTTACCGAGGACCGAGGTCCCCGGCGGTTTGTTTTCTGTGGCACTGTCCCGCGGGTCACCCCGGGTGGCCGTTAGCCACCACCCTGCCCTGTGGAGCCCGGACGTTCCTCGGGAAGCCCCTAGGGACTCCACGCGGCCGCCCGCCCGGCTCGTCTGCCGTGTCGACCATGTTACCGGGCGGGACGGGCGGTTCCGTCCCTGCGGGTCAGAGGAAGTCCGTGGTGTGCAGTTCGAAGCCGGCGGCGGCGTCACAACGATCTCTCCCTCGATCAGTTCCGCCCGAAAGCCTTCCGGGGCGTCCAGGGCGAGAAACCACTCGCGGCCCTCGTCAGGCTGACTCCACCCACCCGTCCGCCTGGCTGGGCTGCGGTGCCGCCCCTGTCACCGGGGCCTTGCGCGGGCGCGTACCGGCGGCCGTCGCCAGTACCGAGCCCGCCAGGATCAGCGCGAAGGCCAACCCGATGGCGGGGGTGAGGGACTCGCCGAGGAACGCCGCTCCGGCCGCCACCGCCACCGCCGGGTTCACGTAGGTGATGACCGAGGCGCGGGTCGGGCCGATCTCCTTGATCAGTTCGAGGAAGCCGACGAAGGCGACCGCCGTGCAGAGGACGCCGAGGCCGACGAGGGCGGCCAGGACGTGGCCGGAGGGGAGGGCCGAGGGCCAGGTGGCCGCGGCGGCAGGGGCGTAGAGGAGGGCCGTGAGGGCCAGGCAGGGGGTGATCAGGTGGAGGGTGGGGACGTCCTTCATGCGGCGCGCCGCTATCAGAGGGGCCGTCGCGTAGCCGAGGACCGTGACCAGCACCTCGGCCAGGGAGCGGGCGTCGCCGCCGGTCAGATGGGGGACCGTGAGCACGGCGACCCCGGCGAGACCGACGCCCAGTCCGGTCACGCGCCGCATGCTCAGCCATTCCGTGTCGCCGAAGAGGCGGGCCGCGACCACCCCGGCGATCGGGACGCCCGCGATCAGCAGGCCGGCCGTGGAGCTGGACAGGTGCCGTTCGGCATCGCTGAGGGTGAGCCAGGGGCCGACGATCTCCAGGCACGCGAAGGCCAGCATGGGGCGCCAGTGGTCCCGTACGTTCCGGGTCAGGCCCTTCTGGCGCAGGGCGAAGGGGAGCAGGAGCGCGGCGCCCACGGCGCAGCGGGCGAACACCACCACGGGCGGGGACACCGCGTCCACCGCCACTTTGATCATCAGGTAGGGGATGCCCCAGATCACTCCCATGAGGGAGAACAGGAACCAGCCGCGTGCAGTCATGCGACGAGTGTCGGCCGCCTCACCCGGCGCGGTCTTGAACGTTGTTGCGAACGCTGGTGCGATACGCCGCCGGGGTCACCCCCAGTACCCGCCGGAACCAGCGGGTGAGGTGCGCCTGGTCGGCGAAGCCCACGAGCGATGCCACCTCGGCGGGGCGCAGGCCCGTCTCCAGCAGACGGCGGGCCCGGGCGACCCGGTGCTGGGCGAGCCAGGCGTACGGGGGTATGCCCATCGCGGTGCGGAAGGCGCGCAGGAGTTGGTAGCGCGACAGGTTCAGTTCGGTGGCGAGGTCGGCCAGGGACGGTGGGGCGAGGAGTTCGTCGGCGAGGCGGTCGCGTACGACGTGTGCGATGTGGTCGGCGCCCGGCACGATGTCGTCCACCGCGCGGGCCGTGGAGTGGCGGCGGGCCAGCGCGGTGAGCAGCCAGGGGAGACGGGACTCGGTCTCCAGGGGGTCGGGGCAGGCACTGAGTTCCGTGTGCGTGACGTGCAGGGCGGCGGACAGTTCCGGGTCGTCGAGCAGGGCGTCGCGGAAGTGCGGGAGGCCACCGAGGGTGCCGTCGGTGAGAAGGGAGCTCTCGGCGTACAGGGCCCGGTAGGAGTAGCCGTCGGAGGTGTCGGCCGGGCGGCCGGTGTGCATCTCGCCGGGGGCGAGGACGACGATGGAGCCCGGTCCCGAGCGGATGAGGCCGCCCCGGTAGTCGATGGCCTCGCAGCCGCCGGTGGTGACGCCGATGGTGTACTCGTCGTGCGCGTGCGGGGCGTAGACATGGGTGTCGAAGCAGGCGGTCAGCAGATCGAGGGGCGGGCCGCAGCGGCCGAGGTGTGCTCTGGTCCACGTGGCCTGCTCACGTTCACTCACTGCGCCCCCTGTTCATGGACCCCCTGCCCATGCCCTAAGGGTGCAACGCCTTCAGGCCCCGTTTCCATGCCGCCGCCAGGTCCGCGTCGTCGGGAAACCGGCCGTGGATCTCCAGGATCACCATGCCGTGCGCGAAGGCCCAGACGGCGCGCGCCAGGTCCAGGTCGCCGCCGCAGGCCCGCAGCAGCGGCAGCGCGGCGCGGTCCTCCAGGCCGGCGGGGAGTTCGGTGCGCGGGAGGGGGCGTTCGGTGGCCAGGCAGTAGAGGTGGGGGTGGGCGAGGGCGTAGGTCCGGTAGGCCTCGGCCAGTGTCTCCAGCGAGGCGGGGGCGCGGGACTCGGCGGCCTCCAGGGCCTCGGCCGACTCGCTGAGCAACTGCGCGACCAGCTCGACCTCCACGGCGTGCTTGTCGGGGAAGTGCTTGTAGAGGGAGGGGGCCTTGATGCCGAGCCGGTCGGCGAGGGTACGCATGGTGAGCAGGGCGGGCCCGGACTCCTCCAGGAGCTCGCGGGCGGCCGCGACGATCTCCCGTGCCCTGGGGGTCAGACGCTCAGCCACGCTGGAAGCCCTCCTTCGTCCGCAGTCCGTATCCGAAGGCGCGATCGTACGAGATGTGCGCGAGCCAGCCGCACAGCGCGGCGAACGCGGGGGCCCAGGTGACGGGGGCGGCCACCGTGTACAGCGCCACGAGGGCCAGCGGGACTGGCGCGCGGTGCATCGCGTTGTAGTACGGCACCGCGCGCGGCGGCAGCTGTCCCTTGGCCATCCGGGGTGCCTCGTCGAGGGCGACCAGGAAGGTGAGGTCGGGCAGGACGAGGAAGAGCAGCGCGAGGGTGCCCGCGAGCCAGCCGTGGTTCATCGCCTCCAGGACGGCGAAGGCGGACCAGAAGAGGGCGCCGGCGAGCCAGGCGGTGCGGCGCAGGACGGTGAGGGCGGTGCGCGACGGTACGGACGTGGTCGTACTGGTCATGGCTGCCTCCAGCGGACGAGCGGACGAGCGGACGACGCTGGGCTAACGACGTTAGCCAACACGGTATGGCTAACAGCGTTAGCCGTCAAGCGCCCAGGCAGGCACCGCACGGACGCCGCACAGGCGCCGCACTACGCCGTCATCCGCTCCAGCGCGTCGAACGCGGCCTCCAGCCGCACCCGGTGGCCCTCGGCCACCTCGTCCGCCGGGTCGCCCCCGAGCAGGCGGCGCGCCGAGGCGACGTACACCGACCGGTACGCGGCGACGGTCAGCGCCGCGACCAGCTCCGGGCCGGCGACGCCCGCTCCCGCGAAGGCACCGGCGAGCGCCGCCTCCAGCTCCTCGACCCCCTCCCGGGCGCGGGCCCGCAGGCCGGGCGAGCCGATGACGACCCGCCAGAAGGCCGGGAAGTCGTCGTCCTGCCGGTGCGGCCGGACGGGTTCGTGGCGTGGGCGGCGGACCGGAAGGACTCCGCCGAGGACTCCGCGGGGGCAGGCCTGTCCGAGGCCCTGGAGCGCTGGTTCGGCGCGGCGGCACCGGACGCCTGACCCCGTACGCTGGCCCGGAGCTCAACAGAAGGAGTCCCCGTGCTTGTCCTGCTTCCGCCCTCCGAAGGCAAGGCCGCCTCCGGGCGTGGTGCCCCGCTGAAGCCGGAGTCCTTGTCCCTGGCGGGGCTGAACGCCGCCCGCGAGGCCGTGCTCGGGGAACTGGTCGAGCTGTGCTCGGCCGACGAGGAGAAGGCACGCGAGGTGCTCGGGCTGAGCGAGGGGCTGCGGGGCGAGGTGGCCAAGAACACCGGGCTGCGCACTGCCGGGGCCCGGCCGGCGGGCGAGATCTACACGGGGGTGCTGTACGACGCCCTCGGCCTGGCCTCCCTCGACGCCGCCGCCAAGCGGCGTGCCGCCCGGTCGCTGCTGGTGTTCTCCGGGCTGTGGGGCGCGGTCCGGGTCACGGACCGGATCCCCTCCTACCGCTGCTCGATGGGCGTGAAGCTGCCCGGTCTGGGCGCGCTCGGCGCGCACTGGCGTACACCGATGGCGGCGGTGCTGCCCGAGGCGGCCGGGAACGGACTGGTGCTGGACCTGCGGTCCGCCGCCTACGCCGCCGCCTGGAAGCCGAAGGGCGAGGTCGCCGGGCGGACCGCGACCGTACGGGTGCTGCACGCGCCGACCCGGAAGGTGGTCAGCCACTTCAACAAGGCGACGAAGGGGCGGATCGTGCGCAGCCTGCTGTCGGCCGGGGCGGCGCCCGCGGGCCCCGCCGAGCTGGTGGAGGCCTTGCGGGACCTGGGGTACGAGGTGGAGGTGGAAGCGCCCGGGAAGGCGGGGCGGCCGTGGGCGCTGGATGTGCTGGTGACGGAGGTTCACTGACAGCACCCCGACCATCTGTTGCAGCATGTGCAATGCCCTTTGCGCATGCTGCATGCCATGGGCACGATGAGCGCATGACCTCGCCGCTGCCCTCCTCTCCGGCTGCCTCCGTGCTGGATCTCGCGCCCGCGCCCGTAGTGCCCGTGGTGGTCCTCTCCGACGCCGCCGACGCCGTACCGCTGGCGCGGGCGCTGGTGGCCGGCGGGCTGTCGGCGATCGAGGTGACGCTGCGGACGCCTGCCGCGCCGGAGGCGATCCGGGCGATCTCCGGGGCGGTGCCGGAGGCGGTGGTCGGCGCGGGCACGGTGCTGACGCCCGGTCAGGTGGCGGAGTGCGCGGCCGCGGGGGCGCGGTTCCTGGTCAGCCCCGGCTGGACGGACGTGCTGCTCGGGGCGATGCGGGAGTCCGGGGTGCCGTTCCTGCCGGGGGTGTCCACCGCCTCGGAGGTGGTGGCACTGCTCGAGCGCGGGGTGCGGGAGATGAAGTTCTTCCCGGCGCAGGCGGCGGGCGGTACGGCGTATCTGCGGTCGCTGGCCGGTCCGTTGCCGCAGGCCCGCTTCTGCCCGACGGGCGGCATCGGGCCGGACAACGCCCACGCGTATCTGTCCCTGCCCAACGTCGCCTGCGTCGGCGGAAGCTGGATGGTCCCGGCGGACGCCGTCGCCGCCCGGGACTGGGCCCGGGTCGAGGCGCTGGCGCGGGCCGCCGCCGGGCTCAGGAACGCAGGTGGGACGTGTCGTTGAACAGCCGTACGCTCGCGTTGCCGTCCGCGTAGTACGCCACCGCCGACAGCGAGGCCGCCGACAGTTCCATGCGGAACAGGGACTCGGGCGGGGCGCCGAGGGCGAGGCGCACGAACGTCTTGATCGGGGTGACGTGCGTGACCAGCAGGACCGTGCGGCCCGCGTACGCCGCGACCAGTTTGTCGCGGGTGGCCGCCATCCGGGTGGCGGTGGCCGCGAAGCTCTCGCCGCCGCCGGTGGGTTCGGCGGCCGGGTCGGCGAGCCAGGTGTTCAGGTCGTCCGGGTAGCGCTCCCGCACCTCGCCGAAGGTGAGGCCCTCCCAGGCGCCGAAGTCCGTCTCCCGCAGCCCGTCGTCGATCGTCACCTCGAGCCCGAGCCGGGCGGCGACGATGCCCGCGGTCTCGCGGGTACGGGCGAGCGGGGAGGCCACGACGGCCTGGATCGTGCCGCGCCTGGCCAGCGCGGCGGCGACCCGCTGCGCCTGCTCCCGGCCGACGTCCGACAGGGAGGGGTCGGTACCGCCGCTGCCCGAGAAACGCTTCTGCGGGGTGAGCGGGGTCTCTCCGTGGCGCAGGAGCACGAAGGTGGCGGGGGCACCGAGATCGGGGCCCGCGCTCCAGCCGGGGGTGGAGGGGGCGGGGGTGGCCACGGTACGGGCCGCCCGGACGTCGGCGGCCCCGGCGGCGTCGGCGGCCTCGGCGGCGTCGGCGGCCCCGGCGGCCTCGGCGGCGTCGGCGGCGTCGGCGGCGTCGGCGGCGTCGGCGGCGTCGGCTTCGGCACCGCTCTCCGCCGAGGTGGAGCCGGTGGCCCGGCCCGTCGCCAGAGCCGCCCGCGCCTTCGCCGCCCCCGCCGCCGCGTCCCCGGGCGGGCCCGACGGTTCCGGGAGCGCGGAAGGGGCGTCCAGGGCCGCGCGGGAGGCGGACGGGGACCACTGCTCACCCTTGGCGCCCGCGTCCATCGCCTCGTTGGCCAGACGGTCCGCGTGCTTGTTCCGCTCGCGCGGGATCCACTCGTAGGTGACCTGGCCGGCCGGGAAGACGCGGGCCGCCTCCGCCGCCAGGGGCTTCATGTCGGGGTGCTTGATCTTCCAGCGGCCCGACATCTGCTCGACGACGAGCTTGGAGTCCATACGGGCGTGGACCCGGGCGGCCGGGTCGAGGGCGTGGGCGGCGCGCAGGCCGGCCAGGAGGCCCCGGTACTCGGCCACGTTGTTGGTGACGACGCCGAGGTACTCCGCCGCCTCGCCCAGGGTCTCCCCCGTCGCCGCGTCGCGGACCACGGCGCCGTAACCGGCCGGGCCGGGGTTGCCCCGCGACCCGCCGTCGGCCTCGACGATGAACTCCCGCACCGCACAGGCTCCTAGAGGCCGGACTCGGCCGTGCGCACCAGGATGCGACGGCAGTTCTCACAGCGGACCACCGTGTCGGGCGCCGCCGAGCGGATCTCGCTCAGCTCGGTGATCGCCAGCTCCTGGCGGCAGCCCTGGCAGGTGCGCTGGTACAGCTTGGCCGCGCCGATCCCGCCCTGCTGCTCGCGCAGCTTGTCGTACAGCTTGAGCAGGTCCGCGGGGACCGTGCCCGCGATGACCTCGCGCTCCTTGGTGACCGTGGCCGCCTCGCCGTCGATGCCCTCGAAGGCGGTGGCCCGGCGCCCGGTCGCGTCGTCGATCTTCGTCTGGACGGAGCCCACCCGCTCGGTCAGCTCGGCCACGCGCTCCTGCACGGACTCGCGGCGCTCCATGACCTCCAGGACGACGTCCTCGAGGTCGCCCTGCCGCTTGGCGAGGGAGACGATCTCCCGCTGGAGGTTCTCCAGGTCCTTGGGGCTGGTGACCGCGCCGGAGTCCAGGCGCTGCTGGTCCCGGGCGGCACGCTGGCGCACCTGGTCCACGTCCTGCTCGGCCTTGGTCTGCTCGCGGGCGGTGTCGCTCTCCTCGGTCTGCGCGGCCACGAGCAGGTCGCGCAGCTGCGTGAGGTCCTTGGTCAGCGACTCGATCTCGGCGTGCTCGGGCAGGGACTTCCGCTTGTGCGCCAGCTGCTGCAGGCGGACGTCGAGGTCCTGGACGTCGAGGAGACGGATCTGGTCGGCGGGCGCGGCGTTCAGTTGGGGGCTCCCATGGTGCTAGAGGTCGTGATGGACGCCGCGTGGGCGGTCCAGGGGTCGGTGACCGTCTTCGAGACGTGGACGCGCAGGTCCCAGCCGTGACGGTCGGAGATTTCGTCGAGCTGGGCGGCGGCCAGCTCGCACCAGGGCCATTCGGTGGCCCAGTGGGCCGCGTCGAAGAGGGCGAGCGAACCGTGCGCGATCGCCTCGGAGGCGGGGTGGTGGCGCAGGTCCGCGGTGAGGAAGGCGTCCACGCCGGCCGCCCGGACCTGGTCGAAGAGGCTGTCGCCGGAGCCGCCGCTGACGGCGATCGTGCGCAGGACCGCCTCGGGGTCGCCGGCCACCCGGATGCCCTGCGCGGTGGCGGGCAGCCGTTCGGCGGCGCGGGCGGCGAACTCGCGCACGGTCACCGGGTGGTCCAGCTCGCAGACCCGCCCCAGCCCCCGGCGGCCCTCCGGGTCGCTGGGGTCCGGCACGAGGGGGCGTACGACCCGCAGGTCCAGCGCTCCGGCCAGCGCGTCGCTGACGCCCGGGTCGGCCGTGTCGGCGTTGGTGTGGGCGACGTGCAGCGCGATGTCGTTCTTGATGAGGGTGTGCACGACCCGCCCCTTGACGGTGGAGGCCGCGACCGTGGTCGTACCGCGCAGATAGAGCGGGTGGTGGGTGACCAGCAGGCCGGCGCCGAGCTTCACCGCCTCGTCGACGATCTCCTGGACCGGGTCGACGGCGAACAGGACCCGGGTGACCTCCTGGTCGGGGTCGCCCGCGACCGTGCCGACCGCGTCCCAGGACTCGGCCCGCTCGGCGGGCCACAGGTTCTCCAGCGTGGCGATGACTTCAGACAGACGGGGCACGGGGAAAAGGCTACCTGCCTGTTCCACACGGGTGTACCGGCTCCGCCCCACCGGTCCCGTCCAGCACAGCCGTCTCCGTTTCCTCGGAGGAACCACCGCACGGCCACCCGTACGTGTGAAGCAGCCGCCCGGCGCTCCCCCGTCTGTGCGTACGAAACCTAGCTTCATCACTGGAGGTGACCGAACGATGACAGCCTGTGCGATCGAATCGTCGGCGACCGGAGAGGACGACGGGGCGCTCCGGGCGGACTGCGCCATCACCGTGGACGGCGTCTACGCCGCCCGCCTCGCGTCGGCCGGGGGCTGCTGGTTCCCGGAGCGCTGGACGCTGGGCGGGCCCGAGCCGTATGCCGTGCCGCTGCCCGGCAACCAGCCGGAGGAGCCCGGTACGGAGGTGCAGCCGATGGGCGACGGGCGGGTCCTCATCCACCGGCTGGTGGAGCGACGGCACGCCTTCTCGCTGCTGTACCCGACCGGTCCGGGCACCGGCGAGCTGCCGCTCGGCGCGGTGCAGTGCCACGAGGAGGACACCCGGCTGCGGCTGCTGCCCCCGGCGCCGTGCGGCGAGCGGGCCTACGCCCTCGCGGTGGGCCGGTACACGACGGCGGTGTGGCTGGTGGCGGGCGGCGCCTTCGGGCCCGAGCAGGTCGCCGAGGTCCCGGGGCGCTGCTCGGGCGGTGTCTGGCTGGACCGCACGGGGCGGCTGCTCGCCGTGGACCGCGAGATCGCCGGCCGGACCAAGGCGGTCGTGGTCGATCTGGAGCGGGGCGGTGAGGTGTCGCCGCTGCTCCAGATCGCCGCCGACAGCGACGACCGGCTGCGGCTCGCCGATCCCGACAGCGGGCTGCTGCTGATCTCCTCGGACGCGCCGTCGCCCGGGCAGGAACGGTTGGGCTGGGGCGTCCTGGGCAGTTCGATGCCTGTGCGCTTCCCGGAGTGCCTGCGGGTGCCCGGCCGCACGGTGACGCCGTTCTCGATCCAGCCGGGGCAGGTGCTGACGCCGGAGACCTGCGCGGTGGCGCTGCGGATCGACGGGCCGCTGGGCAGCTGGGTCGGCGTGTGGCGGCCCGCGGACCGGCAGGTGCACCATCTCCCGGCGCCCGAGGGCTGGTTGGCGGGGGCCGGGCTGTGGACGGCGGACGGGGTGCTGCGGCTGCCGTACGTCACCCGGGACGTGCCGTGCGGGGTGGCGGGGCTGGCGGCACCGCCGAGAGCCGCGGCGGTCACGGTTCCGGAACCGGCGCCGGTTCCTGGACCGGCGTGGGGACCGGGCGCGGCGTCAGGACCGGTGTCGGGACTGGTGTCGGGAACGGCGTCGGAGCAGGTGGAAGCGGAGCCCGCGAGGCCGGTTGTGACCCGTCCGGTGCCGCTCCAGCAGGCGCCGTTGGGACGTGTTGTAACGAACTAGTGCCGGTTGGCGTGCCCGCCTGGATTCGGCCCGAGGTGTGCCGGTTAGACTCGCCCGGCTGTACGAAAGATCATGTTGACGGGGTGAATTCTTCCGATGAGCGACGCCAGCACCACTCAGACGCTGTCCGCCGACTCCCAAGAGACCACGGGTCACGGCAAGCACCGGGGCCCGGTTTCGGGCCAGGACAGTGAGACGGCCCCACGCGGCCGTCACCGCAAGCCGGTCGAGGAGACCGAGGCGGCTGCCTGACAGTACGCCGGAAGGGGGTCGTCCGTCATCGACGGGCGGCCCCCTTCGGCATGCTCGGCCTGCTCAGCCCCGCTTGAGTGCCAGCACCTCCGCCGCCGCGAACGTCTCCTCCGCCGGGCGCCGCGCGTAGTGCGGGCTGAGCAGCGCGTCGAGTTCGTCGTAGGTGAAGGTCTCCTGCTTGCTGTCGAACTGTGCCTGCACGCGCGGCCGTTCGACGATCGCCACCATGCCGCCGTGCACCACGAGCAACTGCCCGTTGACCCGGGCGGCGGCGGGCGAGGCCAGGTAGCCGACGAGCGGTGCGACATGCTCGGGGGCGAGCGGGTCGAGGCCCTCCCCGGGGGCGGCGAGCCCGGCGAAGACGTCCTCGGTCATCCGGGTCCGGGCGCGCGGGCAGATGGCGTTGGCCGTCACGCCGTACTTGGCGAGGGCGAGGGCGGTGGACGTGGTGAGGCCCACGATGCCGCCCTTCGCCGCCGCGTAGTTGGGCTGCCCCGCCGAACCGGCCAGGAACGCCTCCGAGGAGGTGTTCACGATCCGCCCGTACACCGGTCCCCCGGCCGCCTTGGACCGCTCCCGCCAGTGCGCGGCGGCGAGGTGGGTGGTGTTGAAGTGGCCTTTGAGGTGGACCCGGATGACCGAGTCCCACTCGTCCTCCGTCATGGAGAAGACCATGCGGTCGCGCAGGATGCCCGCGTTGTTGACCAGGATGTCGAGCTTGCCGAACTCCTCGACGGCCAGCCGGACCAGGGCCCGGGCCTGCTGGAGGTCGGCGACGTCACCGGTGTGGGCCAGGGCCCGGCCCCCCGCCGCGCGGATCTCGGCGGCGACCTCCTCGGCGGGGCCGGCCGACGCCTCGCCGGAACCGTCCCGGCCGGGCCGGCCGTAGTCGTTGACGACGACGGCAGCGCCGAGCCGGGCGAGTTCCAGCGCCTCGGTCCGGCCGAGTCCGCGGCCGGCGCCCGTGACGACGGCGGACAGCCCCTCAAGTGGCAGTGACATCTGTGGAGTCCTCAGATCTCGATGCACGTACGCAGGGCGGTCCCGGTGCGCATCTGGTCCAGCGCCTCGTTGATGTCGAGGAGCGGCACCCGATGGGTGATCAGACCCGCCAGGTCGATACGGCCCGCCCGCCACAGGGCGATGGTCCGCTCGTAGGAGCTCACCACGTCCCCGCCGCCGTACATCGACGGCAGGATCCGCTTCTCGTCGAAGAACAGCTCGAACATGTTGAGCTGGAGGAAGTCGTCCATGGCGCCCGCGCCGACGATGACGAGAGTGCCGCCGCGCCGGGTGTTCTCGTAGGCGGTGCGGGCGGTGGCGGACCTGCCGACGACCTCGAAGACGTAGTCGAAGCCCTCGCCGCCGGTCACCTGCTGCTTGGCGTCGGGCAGTTCCTCCGGGGAGACGGCCCGCGTCGCGCCGAACTTCAGTGCCGACTCGCGGCGCGAGGCCACCGGGTCGACGGCGACGATCTCGGCGGCGCCCTTCAGCCGGGCCCCCTGGATCGCGGAGATGCCGACGCCTCCGCAGCCGATGACGGCGACCGACGAACCGGCCTCCACGTCGGCGGTGTTGAGCGCGGCGCCCAGTCCGGTCGTCACCCCGCAGCCGATGAGGGCGGCGATGTCGAAGGGCACGTCGTCCGGGACGGGCACGGCGCAGCCCGCGTCGACGACGACCTCCTCGGCGAAGGTGCCGGTGCCCGCGAAGCCGAAGACGTCCCCGCCGGGCCGCTTGAAGTTGGGGGTGCCCGCGTTCATGAACCCGGCCAGGCACAGCTCGGTCTGTCCGCGCTTGCAGGCGGGACACGCGCCGCAGGCGGGCAGCCAGCAGACCACGACCCGGTCCCCGGGCTTCAGACCGCGCACGCCCTCCCCGACTTCGAGGATCTCGCCCGCGCCCTCGTGGCCGGGCACGAAGGGCGCCGGCTGCGGCAGCACCCCGCTCATCGCGGACAGGTCCGAGTGGCACAGCCCGGTGGCGCGCACCCGTATCCTCACCCGTCCGGGGCCAAAGCCCACCGCCTCGACGTTGTCGAGGACCTCGAGCTTGTCCTGGCCGATCTCGTGCAGTACGGCTGCGCGCATGGGTGCGGCTCCCCTCGTGAAAGCTGGGTGGCTCAGGAGTGTTGGACGACTGTGTCGGCGAGGACGGGCGCGTCGTCCCGCTCCAGCGCACCCACGGCGACCCGAACCGAGCCGTCCCCCCGCCACATCCGGATGCGCAGGGTCTCCCCCGGGTACACGACCCCGGCGAAGCGCGTGGTGTAGGAGCGGACGCGGGTGACGTCACCGCCGAGCAGGGTGTCGACGACGGCCTTGAGTGTCATGCCGTACGTGCACAGCCCGTGCAGGATCGGCCGGTCGAACCCGGCGAGTTTGGCGAACTCGGGGTCGGCGTGCAGCGGGTTCCAGTCGCCGGACAGGCGGTAGAGCAGGGCCTGGTCCTCGCGGACAGGCTTCTCGACGGTCCTCGCGGGCTCGCCGGCGGGCGGTTCGAGACGGGCGGAGGGCCCTCGGTCGCCGCCCCAGCCACCCTCTCCCCGTACGAAGATCTGGGCGTCGTTGGTCCACAGCGGGCCGTCGGCGTCCGCGACCTCGGTGCGCATGACGAGGACGGCGGCCTTGCCCTTGTCGTGGATGGCGGCGATGCGGCTGGTGGCCGTGGCGCTGCCCTCGACCGGGATGGGGCGGTGCAGGGTGAGCGACTGGCCGCCGTGCAGGACACGGGCGAGGTCGACGTCGACGCCGGGCATGGACAGGCCGCTGATCACTCCGGGTGAGCCGTTGCCCGCGACGGTGGCGAAGCTCGGCAGGACGTGCAGCCGGGACTCCAGGGTGTAGCGCAGTTCGTCGGGGTCGGTGGCGGGGACTCCGGCGCCGATGCCCAGGTGGTAGAGCTGGACGTCCCTGCGGTCCCACGTGATCTCACCGGACCGGGGTTCGGCGGCGAGGGCCTTGGCTGCGTCGATGGGCATACGGCTCCTGACACTGGCGGCTTCAACTGGCGGCTTCAACTGGCGGCTTCAAGACCCCGGCACGGCCGTCCGCACCGTCGGCCGCACCGAGGTCGTCACGGGCCGATCTAGAACGCGTTCCAGTCCGGCGCCCTCTGTATAGCCCAGGGCTCCGGAGTTGTGAAGGCTCCTGACGTGTCGTCAGCTGAGGGCGTGCGGTGACATTTGTACTGCCCGGGTGCGTACATGTGCATCTGCCGACACACCCGGACCTGCTCGTAGTCTGTGCTGTCGTACGGACCGCAAGGAACATCTGATCGGGGGATCTCAGATGAGCAGCAGGATCGGCGCGTGGTGGCGGCAGGCTCTCGGCCAGGCGGAGGGCTGGCAGGTGGCGCGGGCGCAGTGGAAGAAGGACATGGAGCGCTTCAAGGCCCAGCAGCGGACCGCCCGTAAGAAGGGGCAGGTCCCCGAGCACCCGGGCCCGCCGCCCACCGGATTCGCCCTGATGCCCTGGCTGCTGATGGGCATGGGTTCCTTCTCCAACCTCCTCCAGGGCAAGACCCCCAACCCGTGGATCGGCGGCCTGGGCCTGCTGGCCTTCAACTCGCTGTACGTCTACGTGGCCTTCCGCGCCTTCCACAAGGAGAAGCGTGAGGAGACCTCCACCCGGGTGGCGCTGCTGCTGATGGCACTGGTGACCACCGGTCTGGCCATCGGCTACGGCGGCAACTGGCTGATGTTCTTCCCGCTGCTGGGCCTGGCGACGGGCGCGACCGTGCGCGGCCCGTGGCTGGGCAGGGCGGGGATCCTGCTCTCCACCTTCGCGGGTACCGTCTCCGGGTTCCGCGACGGGGAGGACGCGGTGACCATCGCCTACGGCACGTTCCTGTCCACGATGGTGACCGCCGCGATCCTCTCCCTCTCCGAGGCCGTACGGGATCTGCGCGCCGCCCGCGAGGAGCTGGCCCGGCAGGCGGTGGAGAAGGAGCGGCTGCGCTTCTCCCGGGACCTGCACGACCTGCTCGGCCACACCCTGTCGGTGATCGTGGTGAAGTCGGAGGCGGCCCGCCGGCTGGCCCCGCGCGACATGACCGCCGCGCTGGCGCAGATCGGCGACATCGAGTCCGTGGGCCGGCAGGCGCTGACCGAGATACGCGAGGCGGTGACCGGCTACCGCGAGGGCAGTCTCGCCACCGAGCTGACGCGGGCCCGCTCGGCGCTGTCCGCCGCGAGCATCGAGCCGGTCGTCCGCCAGTCCGGCACCCCGCTCGCCCCGCAGACCGAGGCGCTGCTCGGCTGGGTGGTGCGTGAGGCGGTCACCAACGTCGTCCGGCACAGCGACGCCGCCCGATGCGAGATCACTATCGAGAGCGGCACCGAGCAAGCCAGGCTCACCGTCACCGACAACGGCACCGGCAAGGCCGTCACGCGCCCCGCGGAGGGCATCGGCGGCACCGGCCTGAAGGGCCTGACCGAGCGCCTCGCGGCGGCGGGCGGCTCCCTCAGGGCCGGTCCGTCGCCACGAGGCGGCTTCACGGTCACCGCCGAACTCCCGATGGAGCCGGCGGAACTGGCTGCCGTCGGGGCGGCTACGGCGCCCAGGGTGAGCTGACCGCCCAGCTCACGTCGTCGGTCCAGGACGTGCGGCTGTCCCAGGCGTTGGAGCCGCCGTTGCTCGCTATGTAGACGTTGAGGTTGTAGTGCCGCAGATACTTGGTCGGGTAGTTGTACGAGGCGAACGAGGTGCCCGTGCCGCTCTTGCCCGTCTGCGGACAGAACGTCGCGTCGGATCTGAACTGGGCGGTGCCGTCCATGGGCTGCCGGGACAGCTTGTAGTTGTAGTGCCTCAGGAAGTCGCCCGGGTAGTTGCGCGACTCGAAGGACACACAGGAGCTGCCGGCGAGTCCGCGGCGCACGATCCAGGTGGCGTCGCTCTTGTCGAGGGAGGAACTGCCCGAAGTCACCGGGGAGACGACCGCCGCGTTGTTCTGGTGGCGGATGTAGTCGGTGGTGCAGCAGGAGGTCGTCGCGCGCAGCGATATCTCCGAGCCGGGCGTCAGGGAGCCGGTGCTGCCGGTCGCGCCGCCGTAGCCGACGGAGACGATGTTGGCCTGCACGGCGTCGTCGGCGGCGTCCGTCGGGATGCCGGAGGTCATGACGCCCTCGAAGAAGGAGCCGATGGATCCGTTGCTGTTGTCACCGCCGGTGCCCAGGACGATCGCGCCCTCCTGGTGCATGGGCGAGTAGCCGCTCGTGGTCGGCTCACCCCCGGAATACGTGGTGGTGAGTCCGCCTGATTGCGCATTGCCGTATTTCAGCGCGAAATGGTTCTGCCCGTTGTTCTTCAGCAGCGCGGTCACGAACGGCAGCGGTCCGGTGCCGGTGTTGGAGGTGTTCTTGCTGTACCCGGCGTCCGACTGGAACAGCCCGTTCTCCAGGTCGGCCTGCACCCAGGGGCCCTGGCCGTAGCACGGCGAGAACCAGCATTCGGTGCCGAAGTTGATCGCGTCCATGTGGCCGTTTCCGGTGTCCTTGTTGTTCGTCTCGGCGTTGCCGTAGTCGAAGCAGCAGGACCCGTTGACGTGAGTGCCGGAGGTCACCATGTACATCCCCTCGGCCTGCCCGTTCACGGCGACGCCCGAGGTGGAGTTGTCCCGGTAGCCCATGCCGGCCGATATCTCCAGGCCGTAGACCTGGTGGCCGCCGACGGTCACCGGCAGCGCGTCCGCGGGCGCCCCGACATCGGCCGCGCCCGCTCCGCCGGCGCCCTCGACGGTGAGGTCGTTGTGGCGCGAGGACTGGTCGTAGATCTTGGTGATGATGCAGGTCGTGCCGGAGCAGAAGCTGTCCTGCGCGGCCGCGTTGGCGTACCCGCCGGCCGTCAGCAGGCCGATGTTCGACGTCGCTCCGTCCGAGGCGCGCTGCACCTGGTAGAGCGAGCCGCTGTACGACGAGTACAGCGCCCGGGCGAGGCTGTGCGCGGCGACGCAGGGGGTGCCCGCGGCGGCGTAGACGTCACAGGGCAGCGAGCCCGCGGCGGCGGCCTGCGGGGCGCCGACGCCGAGCAGCAGCGCGGCGACGGCGGCGAACGACGCGAGCAGGGAGAGGACGGCTCTGCTGAGCCGCCGGGTACTGCGGCGCGGGAGTCTTGGATCCACGGTGCACCTCTTCGGTTCCTCGTAGGGCAGTGCGGGGGGATTGGTCGAAATATCGGACGCTGTTCGATCGAAATACCGAACCTATTCAGCGCCGTAATGCCGAACAATTACCGGAAATGCAGAGGCGATTGTTTGCGCGTGACCGTGGGCCGTCAACCCTGCCGACCGAAGAAGGAAGAGTCTTTAATTGGCCACCCGTTGGCTACGCTTGGGCCGTGAAGAACATCAGGGTCCTGCTCGCCGAGGACCAGGGCATGATGCGCGGAGCCCTCGCCTTACTGCTCGGCATGGAGCCGGACATGGAGGTCGTCGCGCAGGTAGCGACGGGCGACGCGATCCTGGACGCGGCGCTGCGGCACCGTCCGGACGTGGCCCTGCTGGACATCGAGCTGCCGGTGCGCAGCGGCCTGGACGCGGCGGCGGAACTGCGCGAGCAGGTGCCCGACTGCCGGGTGCTGATCCTGACGACCTTCGGCCGGCCCGGCTATCTGCGCCGGGCCATGGAGGCGGGGGCGTCCGGTTTCCTGGTCAAGGACGGACCGGTGGAGGAACTGGCCGCGGCGATCCGTCGCGTCCTCACCGGGGAGACCGTGGTCGACCCGGCGCTGGCCGCGGCGGCACTCAGCGCCGGCCCGAATCCGCTGACGGGCCGCGAGTGCGACGTGCTGAAGGCGGCGGTGGACGGGGCGACCGTCGCCGACATCGCCACGAAGCTGCACCTGTCCGAGTCCACGGTGCGCAACTACCTGTCCTCCGCGATCGGCAAGACGGGTACCCGCAACCGGACGGAGGCGGTACGGGAGGCCCGGCAGCAGGGGTGGCTGTGACGGCGGGCGCCGGCCTTCTCCCGGGCCCCACCGGAGTGACCCGACAGTGCGTCAGAAACCCATGACAAGGTCAAGAAATCGTTAGAGACCCGAAGCAACGGAATAGTTGCCTGTGCATACGAGGTTGACCCAGTACTTATCTCACTGGAGGCCTCACTCAATGACGCACACGACGACCGACCGGCCCACCCGGAAAGCGAGTGGCGCAGTGGTCCCGGTGCTCGCCTTCGCGGGCATCGTGGTCGCGGTGATGCAGACCCTGCTCGTCCCGGTCATCAAGGACCTGCCGCAGCTGCTGGACACCGCGCCCAGCAACGCCACCTGGGTCCTGACCTCGACTCTTCTGTCGGGCGCCGTGGCCACCCCGATCATGGGCCGGCTCGGCGACCTGTACGGCAAGCGGCGCATGCTGATCCTCAGCCTCGCCGTCATGGTGGTCGGGGCCCTGATCAGCGCGCTCACCAGCCAGCTGCTCACGATGATCGTCGGCCGTGCGCTCCAGGGCTTCGCGATGGGCGCGATCCCGCTCGGCATCGGCCTGATGCGGGACATGCTGCCCCGCGAGAAGCTCGGCTCGGCGATGGCGCTGATGAGCTCCTCGATCGGCGTCGGCGGCGGCCTCGCGCTGCCCGCCGCGGCCCTCGTCGCCCAGCACACGAACTGGCACGCCCTGTTCTACGGAGCCGCCGGCCTCGGCGCGCTCTCCATCGCCCTCACCCTCCTCGTCGTACCGGAGTCCCCGATGCGCGCCGAGGGCTCCTTCGATCTGCTGGGCGCGCTCGGCCTGTCCACCGGTCTCGTCCTCTTCCTGCTGCCGATCACCAAGGGCAGCGACTGGGGCTGGACCTCGGGCACCACGCTCGGCCTGTTCGCCGCCGCCGCGGTCGTGCTGGTCCTGTGGGGCGTGATGGAGCTGCGGCTCAAGGCCGCGCTGGTGGACCTGCGCACCACGGCCCGGCCCGCCGTGCTCTTCACCAACCTCGCCTCGATCATGGTCGGCGTCTCGTTCTACGTCGTCTCCCTGGTCCTGCCCCAGCTGCTCCAGCTGCCCAAGGCCACCGGCTACGGCCTCGGCCAGTCGATGGTCGTCGCGGGTCTGCTCGTCGCGCCCCTCGGCCTGACGATGATGTTCACCGCGCCCGTCTACGCCCGGCTGTCCGCGAAGTACGGCCCCAAGGTCACCCTGATCCTCGGCATGCTGATCATCGCGATCGGCTACGGCGCCGGCCTCGGCCTGATGAGCGCCCCCTGGCAGAGCCTGGTCATCGCGGTGATCCTGGGCGCGGGCATCGGCCTGGCCTACTCCTCCCTGCCCGCACTCATCATCGGCGCGGTCCCCGCCTCCGAGACCGGCGCGGCCAACGGCCTGAACACGCTGATGCGCTCCATCGGCACATCCGTCTCCAGCGCCGTCATCGGCATGGTGCTGGCCAACACCGCGAACAACGTCGGCGGCGTCGCCGTCCCGACCATGCACGGCTTCCGGGTCTCCTTCCTGATCGCGACCGGCGCGGTGGCGATCGGCCTGCTGATGGCCCTGTTCCTGCCCAAGCCGGACCGCGCGCCCCAGCTGCGCGCCAGCAGCGAGGAGGAGGCCAACCTGGAGCGCGCCGAGGAGGTCCTGCGGGGCTTCCGCGGCCGGGTCCTGGACGCCGGCGGCACCCCGGTCGCCCGCGCCAAGGTCACCCTGATCGACCAGCGCGGCCGCCAGGCGGGCGCCACCCTCTCCCTGGAGGACGGCCGCTACGCCCTCCCGGTCCCCGCCCAGGGCGCCTACGTCCTGGCCGCGAAGGCCACCGGCCACGGCCCGCACGCCTCGTCCGCGACCCACGCGGGCGACGAGCGGCCGGTCGAACTGGATCTGGCGCTGCCCGGCGAGACGGTCAACGCCTGAGCGATTCCCCGGGCCCTTCCCCCGAGCCCGCCGTTCCGCACCCCCTGTCGCTCCGCCGGCAGGGGGTGCGGCAACATGGGGCGCCCAAACGCACGTACGACCGAGAGGGACCCCATGCCCGCGGCACCCAAGCCCGAGATCCTGGCCGCGTTCGAGGCGGCGAAGGGGTTCATGCCCGCGGACGAGGGGCTGGCGCTGTACGCGGCGGCCGTCGAGGCGGGCCGGCTGGGGCTGCCGCTCCTGGAGGTCGGGACGTACTGCGGACGCTCGACGCTCCTGCTCGCGGACGCGGCCCGGCAGGCCGGGGTCACCGCGCTCACCGTCGACCACCACCGGGGCAGCGAGGAGCAGCAGCCGGGCTGGGAGTACCACGACCCGGAGACGGTCGACCCCGAGGTCGGTCTGATGGACACGCTGCCCACGTTCCGCAGGACGCTGCACAAGGCGGGCCTGGAGGAGCACGTGGTGGCGTTGGTCGGCCGCTCCCCGCAGATCGCCGCGTTCTGGAACTCCCCGCTCGGCCTGGTCTTCGTCGACGGCGGCCACACCGACGAGCACGCGGGCGCCGACTACGAGGGCTGGGCCCCCCATGTGGCCGAGGGCGGCCTCCTCGTCATCCACGACGTGTTCCCGGACCCGGCGGACGAGTTCACCGGGCAGGCCCCCTACCGCGTCTACCTCCGTGCCCTGGAGTCGGGTGAGTTCACGGAGGTCTCGGTGACGGGTTCGCTGCGCGTGCTGCGGCGGACGCGGGCGCGGGCCGCACGGTGAGGTACCTCATAGGCCTCGGCCTGATCGTCGTCGGGGCGCCGCTCGTCGGCATCATCGGCCGGGTGCTCGAGGGCGCGGGACGCAAGCGCCTCGGCAGGGTCGTCGGCATCGGTGTGTACCTGGTGGTACTGGCGGTCGCCGGCTGGCTCGTCGTCAGCGACCTCTGACCGGCTCCCGGCCGCCACGGCGCGCCCCTCGGCGCCACCCGCCCGGCCCACTTGCGGCATGTGGGCACCGGGAACGGCCGCTAGGGTGGCAGACGTGTCGTACGTAGGCCCGGACTTCGATCCCCCGCAGCCGCGCCGGTCCCGGCGCGGCCCGCTGACCGTCGCGCTCGCCGCACTGGTGCCCGGCGCCCTGCTGGGCTGGCTGGTGTACGAGGCGGTGGGCGCCCCCGGCGGCTCCGGCCAGGCGGGTCCCGCCTCGAGCTCGGCGTCCGTCTCGCGCCCGCTCTCCGCCTCGCCGTCCTCGGCGCCGGGCTCCCCCACGGACGACGGGAAGGTGAACCCGACGGCGTCGGCCACGGCGTCCGGTACGCCCTCGGCCTCCGCGCCCGCCGCCGCCGGCCCGCTCAAGGGCAAGGTCGTCGTCATCGACCCGGGCCACAACCCGGGCAACTTCCGGCACACGGCCGAGATCAACCGCCAGGTGGACATCGGTACGAACTCCAAGGAGTGCGACACCACGGGCACGTCCACCAACTCCGGTTACACGGAAGCCCGGTTCACGCTCGACGTCGCCCACCGGCTGCGCGCGATCCTGGAGCAGCAGGGCGCCACGGTGAAACTGACCCACGACGGCGACTCCCCGCCCTGGGGGCCGTGCGTGGACGAACGCGCCCGGATCGGCAACAACGCGCACGCGGACGCGGCGATTTCCATCCACGCCGACGGCTCGGCCGAGGGCAACCGCGGCTTCCACGTCATCCTTCCGGCGTCGGTCCACGCGGGCGCCGCCGACACCCGCCCGATCGTCGGCTCCTCCAAGTCCCTGGGCGAGCGGATCGCGGGCAACTTCCTGCGGGTCACGGGCGAGCCGCCGTCCAACTACATCGGCGACGGCACCGGTCTCGTCACGCGTAAGGACCTGGGCGGTCTCAATCTGTCAACGGTTCCCAAGGTGTTCATCGAGTGCGGCAACATGCGCGATAGCAAGGACGCGGCACTGCTCACCAGCGGCGCTTGGCGGCAGAAGGCGGCGCAGGGGCTCTCTGAGGGAATCGTGAGTTTCCTGCGCGGGTAGTGATCGGCGGTCGGTCCCGAACGGACAGGCTGATCGTTCGAACGATAGTGTTCGTCCGATCAGGGGCCACCCCCCGCGACGCCTCTACCGACGACGAGACGACCTACGAAGGACCTGAAGTGAATATCCGCTCCCTCACTCGAGGCGACGGCGTGGTGATCGGAGCAGCGGTGTTGCTGTTCATCGCGTCGTTCCTGCACTACTACTCCTACTCCATCGCGGGCTACTCGGACAGCAAGAGCGCGTGGGGGGTCGACCTCGGAACGGGCCTCGGCATCTACATGGGTGCCGTCATCGGTGCCGCCCTGATCGTCCTCAACCGCTGCCTGCCTCAGCAGCGCAAGGTGGCCGGTCTCGACCTCGGCATGGTCGGCACGGGCTTCGCGATCCTGTCCGCCTGGACCCTCTTCTGGTCGCTGGTGGACGTTCCCGACAGCGTCGATGCCGGTGTCGGCCTCATCCTCGGTTTCATCGCGGCCCTCGTCCTGGCCGGCGCCGCCATCGCCACCCCCCTCGTCCCCGCCCTCCAGGCCGCTCTGATCCCGGCCCCCAAGCCCGCCGCCCCGCAGCCCTACGGCGCCCAGCCGCCCGGTGGTTACGGCTACCCGGGTGCTCCGCAGCAGCCGTACGGTGCCCAGCCGCAGCCGGGTCAGCCCTTCGGGCAGCAGCCGGGTGCGCAGCCCCAGCCGGGCCCCCAGCCGGGCCCGCAGCCGGGTGCGCAGCCGCCGGCCCAGCCGCAGCCGGCCGGGGACTTCTCGCCGTTCTGGTTCGCCGTGCCGGTGCCGCGCCCGCTGTTCGCGGAGGACGGCTCGCAGGCGCCGATCGCCGAACTGGCGCCGGGCACCTGGTACCTGGCGGTCGAGCAGCGTGGCGCCCACCTGGTCGCGCAGACCCAGGACGGCCGCCGTGGCGTGCTTCAGGACACCTCCGGGATCCAGCGCGGCTGAGTCCGCCGCCACTGTCGCGTACGGCCCCTCGCCCTTCCGGGCGGGGGGCCGTTGCCGTACAGTCGCGACCCGTACCGCTACTGACGAACCGTCAGATGGAGGGTGACATGCGGCTCGGTCTCGCGCTCGGTTACTGGGGCCGCGGCCCCTCCCCCGACCATGTGGCGCTGGCGCAGGAGGCCGAGCGGCTCGGCTATCACTCCGTGTGGACGGCGGAGTCCTGGGGCTCGGACGCCTTCACGCCGCTGACCTGGATCGCCGCGCGGACCACAAGGATCATGCTGGGGACGGCGGTTGCTCAGATGGCGGCCCGCTCGCCGACCACGACCGCGATGCACGCGCTGACGCTCGACCACCTCTCCGGCGGGCGCGTGATGCTGGGGCTCGGGCTGTCGGGGCCGCAGGTGGTGGAGGGCTGGTACGGCCGTCCGTTCCCGGCCTCGCCGCTGACCGCGACCCGGGAGTACGTGGACGTCGTACGGCAGGTGCTGCGGCGGGAGGCGCCGGTGGAGGTGGCCGGGCGGTTCCACTCCCACCCCTACCGGGGCCCGGACGGCACGGGCCTCGGCAAGGCCCTCAAGCCCATCACCCACCCGCTGCGCCCCGATCTGCCCGTCCTGCTGGGCGCGGAGGGCCCGAAGAACGTCGCCCAGACGACCCGTATCGCGGACGGCTGGCTGCCGCTGTACTGGGCGCCGACCCGACCCGAGGTCTACGGGCCCGCGCTGACCGACCTCCGGGAGGGCTTCGTCGTCGCCCCCATGGCCCAGGTGCGGGTCTGCGACGACGTGGCCGAGGGCCTGCTCCCGGTGAAGATCATGCTCGGCTTCTACATCGGCGGCATGGGCCACGGGTCCCGCAACTTCCACGCCGACCTGATGGCGCGCATGGGGTACGAGGAGGAGGCCCGCCGCATCCAGGACCTGTTCCTCTCCGGCCGCCGCGAGGAGGCCGTCCAGGCCGTCCCGGACGCCTTCGCCGACGAGATCTCCCTGGTCGGCCCGCGCGAACGCATCGCCGAGCGGCTGGAGTCATGGCGCAAGGGTCCGGTGACGGACCTGCTGGCGCTGTCGCCGGACGCGCATTCGCTGCGGGTGCTGGCCGAGCTCAACTCGTAGGTGTTCAGCGGAAGATGGCGATCGGGTCCAGCGTCAGCTCCCCCTTGGCCCCGTTCCAGGTGCGCACCTTGCCCAGGCAGCGGGCCTGGAACTCACCGGTGTAGTAGTCCTCCTTGCGGAACTCGCCGCGGCCCGCGGACTCCTCGCAGGTGATCCTCACGTGTGCGGACGGCGTTCCGTTCCCGTACGGGGCGCGCAGTTCCACGTCTCCGTTGTCCGTACGGCGGGCGGTGAAGCGGCCGGTCACGGAGACGTACTCCGACATGACCGCGCTCAACGGCACCTGACCCGTGTCGCCCCGGTCCCGCAGGGTCTCGGCCAGTGCCCCGTTCAGGACGAGGTGCCCGGTGGTGAGGTCGGCGTCCACCACGATGTCCTCCTTGCGCATCGTGTCCATGAGCACCCGGATCACCTTGATGGGCGTGCTCTCGCGGAGGTACGTGGTGACGCGCTCCTTGCTGACGCCGCCGCCCGCCTTCCCGCTGCCCCAGCCGAGTTTCGCCCACAGCCCGTACTCGCGGTTGACGTTGATGGTGTCGGCGACCTCGGCTTCCAGGGCCTCCGAGAAGCCGCCGACCTCGTAGATGTCCATCACGCGCTGCTCGTGCAGGTAGAAGCACATGTCGAGGAGACGCCCGCGGCGGCGGCGCCGGCCCCTCCGGCGCAGGCGCAGCAGCGCGTAGCAGACCGGCACGGCGAGGCCGACCGCCGTGGCCAGCCACACGGCCAGCCACGGCCACCACCACATCGCCAGCCACTGACGGTCAATGACAGCCACGGATCTCCTTGAAGGCGTCGGCGAGGGAGGAGAGGTTGGCGTCGACCATGCGGCCGCCGGTCGCCGCGGCGACCCGCTTCAGCTCGGCCGCGTCGGCCTCTCCGAACTGGACGGGGAAGGTGGGCACCGAGGCCGCCCCGGTGCCGAGCCGCCGGTAGTGGCGCAGGAACTCCCCATAGGCGAGGCCCGCGTTGTTCTCGCCGTCCGTCATCAGGACGATCGACACGGGTCGCCCGGGGTCCTGCCGGAGGGCGGCGGCGGAGATGCGGTAGCCGCGGTCGAGGGCCGACCAGACGGCGGTGTCGGCGCCGAAACCGCCCCCGGTGACGGTGCGTTCCAGTGTCTTGAGGTCCTCGTCGCCGCTCACGGTCACGGTGCGCTCCTGGAGCACCCGGCCGGCGAACCGGACGACCGTGAGGCGCTCGCCCCGGTAGAAGCGGGCGAACTTGCCCGCGGCGGTCCGGTCGGCGCCGCTGAGTCCGGCGAACGCGGCGCGCAGGTCCGCCATCCGTTTGCCGCGCATCGAGGTCGAGAAGTCCAGCAGGAACACGACCTGGTCCGCGGTCGGGTGCTCCGGGTCCCCGTAGTCGTCGACGAGTCGCTCGATGATGGAGAGACGGTCGGGGAAGGACAGGGCGTTGCCGACGGCGGTACGCAACTGCGGCGCGGGTTCGACGTCGGGGTTGACCGGCCGCCGGTGGGTGCGGTCCATCAGCTTCTGCTGCACGTCCGCGCTCAGCAGCCAGTCCACCACCTTCTGGTAGGCGGGGCGCTCGCGGGGGTCGAGCAGCAGCAGCGGGAAGTCGGACAGCACCATGCCGTCGTCGGGGTGGACGATCGTCAGGGGCCGGCGCAGCTTCCCGCTCGCGTTCAGGGACAGCAGTTCCGACTCGTGGGCGATCAGCGCGTTGGTGTCGTCCTGGTGGCTCGGGTAGCCGTCGATCAGCTCCCGTGAGCTGGGGTCGGTGAGCGTCTGGCCGGAGCGGAAGCCCCGCAACCGGTCGCAGGAGACGTCCTGTTCGCGCAGCGCCCGGCCGGTTCCGGCGGCGGCGGTGGCGACCCCGACGAGGGCGGCGCGCCCGGTGTCGCTGCGCCGGGGGTCCGCCATCCCGAACCGTACGGTGCCGTCGGCGGCCGCGTCCGCGATGTCCGCCCAGGTGATCCGGCCGTCGGGGGCCCGCTCGCGCAGGGTGGCCGCCACCGCGGGGGCGAGGCCGGCCACGACGGGCGAGCGCATGATCGCGGTGGATTCGGGCCGGTTGAGGTGGGCGTCCTGTACGCGCAGCAGGAACGAGCGGTCCGAGGCGAGCCAGGCGAGCTGATGGGCCGCGTGCCCGGCGGCGGGGTACTGCCCGGCGAGGTCCGCCGTCGCCGTGTAGTCCATCTCCAGCTCGACCCCGGTGTCCTCCTTCAACTGGCCCAGCAGCGGTTCCACATCGGCGAGTTCGGGGCTGGCCAGCACCCGCAGGGTGATGCTCTTGTGCTCCTCGGTGCAGGAGGAGAGGAAGGTGCCGAGGAGGACCAGCGCCAGCGCGGCCGTCGTGGCGCGGACGAGTCGGGTCACGGGCTGTCCTCCACGGGCGGCGGGCAGTGGCCCACGTAGTTGATGATGTTCTCCAGGACGTCCAGGTCGGGTTCGTAGACCTGGTCCCGTTTGGGGTTGTCGACCGGCACCTGGATGTGGTGGGCACGCAGATACCCGTTGAGGCGCTCGCTGGTGCCCGCGTCGCCCGAGAACCGGACACGGAAGCCCAGTTCGATCGCGCGCTCACGCAGTTCCTCGTCGTCGTCGATGAGTTGGACCAGCTTGTCGCCGTCGTCGGTGAGGGAGATGAGCTGGGGCTCGGTGAGGGCGAACGGGGTGGGGTAGAGCAGGACGCGGTCGGTGTCCTGCTTGCCGTACTTGGCGCGGAACGCGATCTGGTGGGCCAGGTACTGGTGTTCGTAGATCACGGAGACCGGTGCGATGCTCTCGCCGAGGTCGGAGAAGTAGCTGTCGGCCTGTTCGTCCGCCCACATGCCCTGGAGGTCGATGAGCGGGTTGATCGCCTTCTCCAGTGTCCGTACGTCGGCTTCGACCTTCGCCGGGGACTCGCCCTTGGCCTTCTGCGTGCCCGGTGTGCGGCCGCCGTTGGCGACGAAGGCGAGGATGCTCAGGTAGGTGCCCGCGGAGTTGGACTCGCAGACGCTGGAAGTGCGGACCAGGACGCGGCCGTTGTTGCTGCGGCGGCCACCGGTGACCTTGTCGTAGTCGATGCCGTTCCAGGTGTCCGGTCGCTTTCTGCCGTCCGCGTAGGTCGTCGGGCCGTCCACGCCGTCGAGGAGGCCCATGAACTTCGCCATGTCGAGGTCGTAGTAGAGCGTGTCGCCGCCCGGTGCCCGCTGCGGTGTGGCCACGCCCGCCTTGACCAGGGTCTCGGCGTAGTCGCGGAACGTGCCGAGCACCAGCGGGGTGACGAAGGGGCGCGTGGATCTGACCGAGCCGTCCGCCCGGTTCAGGATCAGCTTCGCGGCGGGCTGGCCGGACGGGAAGACCACGTCCATGCCCTTGAGCGACGTGGTGGCGATACCCCGGGAGCCGAGCCGGTGGATGTTCACCCGGATGCCGTGCTTCAGCAGCAGCCGCTGCACTTCGGGGTCTTTGAAGTAGTCGGACTTGGAGGCCATCTTGGCGTCCAGCGTGGTGATGCGGTCGAAGGGTCTGAGCGCGTTGCCCGAGACGAGCAGGGAGATCAGCCCGGCCAGGGCGAGCGGCAGCACGACGACGACGTACCGCGGGGTTCGGCGGCGGCGTAAGCGACGGGTGGTGAGTCGCGGTTCCTCGATCGTGGTTGTTCCGGCGTCGGACAACGGCCCTCCTGCCACTCAAGGGGCCAGGATCATCAGGGACCACGTCGAACACACGCTGCTGGAAGGGACAATTCCAGCTGAATGACGGAGGAACGGACGGCCGAACGCATTCGCGGTTTCAATCGGGCTTGCGGGGCCAGACGGAGAGTATGTCTCGATATCGCAGTGGCTCCAACTCCGCTGGGACGGTCGTCGCGGTGGTCGCGGACATCATGGCCGTGATCCTCGGACTGTGGATCCTGATGTACCTGCTGGACGCGAACCGGGCCAATGAACTGGTCCAGTTCATCCACGACGCCGCCAACTGGCTGGCCGGCTGGTCCCGCGACCTGTTCACCTTCGACAGGGCCTGGGCCCGGGTCGTCTTCGGCTACGGCCTGGCCGCCGTGGTCTACCTCTTCGTCGGCCACGCCGTCGCCAACCGGATGCACCGGCACTGACCCCTCCGGGGGATACGCGGATGACACGATCCCGGGCCGGCCGGAAGGGCATCCCCGCGACGGCCGTCGTACCAGGGCCGGTCGGGCCGATCCTGGACCGCCGTCGCACGGGGCTCCGGCCCGGCCGCCCACCCCCAGATCCCTGGTCTCGCGACCCGGGGCTCGGGGGGACCCCGGGAGACACAGCACCATCGGCGAGGCCGGCGCACCGGCACACCCCTCCGGGGGTACGCGGGCGCTCCGGCCACACACCCCGGTGGCTCGGGCCCGTGTCCCCGCTGAACCGCCGGACGGCTAGGCGCAGCAGTCCGGGTCCAGCCCCGGTGGCAGGTGTTCGCCGCCGAAGACCGCGCAGGTGGCCTCGTGGCCGCCGAGGGCGGCGACCGCGAGAAGCAGGGAGCCTGCCGTCCAGCTGGTGAGTTCGCGGGGCCAGACGGCGTCGTCCTCGAAGACGTAGCCGGTCCAGTAGAGGCCGGTGCCGGGGTCGCGCAGGTGCTGGATGGACTGAAGGATGTCCAGCGCGCGGTCGGACTCGCCCATCGCCCAGAGGGCCAGGGCGAGTTCGGCGGACTCGCCGCCCGTCACCCAGGGGTTGGGGACGACGCAGCGGACGCCGAGGCCGGGCACGACGAAGCGGTCCCAGTCGGCCTCGATGCGTTCCTTCGCCTCCGCGCCGGTCAGGGCCCCGCCCAGGACCGGGTAGTACCAGTCCATCGAGTAGCGGTCCTTGTTCAGGAAGCGCTCCGGGTGCCGGCGGATCGCGTGGCGCAGCGCGCCGACCGCCAACTCCCAGTCCGGCTGGGGCTCTTCGCGCTGCTCGGCGATGGCGAGGCCGCACCGCAACGCGTGGTGGACGGAGGAGCTGCCGGTCAGCAGCGCGTCCGCCGTGCCACTGCCGTCCTCGTCGCGCCGCCAGCCGATCTGTCCGCCGGGCTGCTGCGAGCGCAGCACCCACTCCAACGCCGCGTACACACAGGGCCACATGCGGTCCAGGAACGTGTCGTCGCCGGTGGCGAGGTAGTGGTGCCAGACGCCGACGGCTATGTAGGCGACGAAGTTGGTCTCGCGGCCGCGGTCGGTGACGTCGTCGTGCGCCCCGTCCGCGTACGCCGCGTACCAGGAGCCGTCCTCGTTCTGGTGCCGGGCGAGCCAGGTGTACGCCCGCTCGGCGGCCTCGTGTTCGCCGGCCGCGTCCAGGGCCATGGCCGCCTCGGTGTGGTCCCACGGGTCGAGGTGGTGTCCCCTGAACCACGGGATCGCGCCGTCCTCCCGCTGCACCGCGAGGATGCCGCGTACGGTCTCGGCGGCCTGCTCGGCGGTGAGGACCCCGGGCAGGACGAGGTGTTCTGTCCGGGGGGTCGTCACTTGGCGTCCACCTGGGGCAGGTGCGGCTTGGTCGCGTACGCCACGAAGCTCTTGCCGATGAGCGGGTTCAGCGCCTGCTCGGCGACCCGGGTCGCGAGGGGCTTCTTCATGATGTCCCAGACCAGCAGCTGGTGGTACGCCCGCACGGGCAGCGCCTTGTCGTTGTCGACGCCGAACGCGCACTTCAGCCACCAGTACGGCGAGTGCAGGGCGTGGGCGTGGTGGGTGCCGTACGGCTTGAGGCCGGCCTCGCGGATCTTGGCCAGCAGCTCGTCCGCCTTGTAGATGCGGATGTGGCCGCCCTCCACCTCGTGGTAGGCGTCGGACAGCGTCCAGCAGACCTTCTCCGGGCCGTAGCGCGGGACGGTGATGGCGATCCGGCCGCCGGGCTTCAACACCCGGACCATCTCCGCCAGTACGCCCTTGTCGTCGGGGATGTGCTCCATCACCTCGGAGATGATGACGACGTCGAAGGACTCGTCGGGGAAGGGCAGCGCGAGGGCGTCCCCCTCCATGGCGGTGGCGGTCGCGCCCGCGGGGGCCTCGCCCGCCTCCTCCATCGCCGCGAACCACTTGGCGACCTCGCGGATCTCCTCGGCGTTCTGGTCGAGGGCCACGACCTGCGCGCCGCGCCGGTAGCACTCGAAGGCGTGCCGGCCGGCCCCGCAGCCGAGGTCCAGGACGCGGTCGCCCGGGGCGAGCGGGAACCGGGAGAAGTCGACGGTCAGCACGTGGCCCTGCTTTCGGAGTAGACGCCTGTTGCGGCCGTGGGGCGGCCTGGGTTCCCGGCCCCGGAACGGCCGATGGCCTCGCGGTACCGGGCCACCGTGCCCTCGGCGGCCCGCGCCCAGGTGAACCGCTGGAGCACCCGCTCGCGCCCGGCCGCGCCGAGTCGCGCACGCAGTCCGGGGTCACCGAGCAGCCGGCCGAGCCCGGCGGCCAGCGCACCCGCGTCGCCGGGCGGCACCGCCAGGCAGGTCTCCCCGTCGGGCCCGGCGACCTCGGGGATCGCGCCGCCGGTCGTGGCGAGAAGCGGGGTGCCGGTGGCCATGGCCTCGGCGGCCGGCAGGGAGAAGCCCTCGTACAGCGACGGCACGCAGGCGACCTCGGCCGAGCGGACCAGGTCGACCAGTTCGGCGTCGGAGATGCCCTTCACGAACTCGACGGCGCCCTCCAGGCCGTACCGCTCGATGGCCTGGGCGACGGGTCCGTCCTCGGCGCGCTTGCCGACGACGACGAGGTGGGCGTCCGGGTGCTCGGTGCGCACCTTGGCGAGCGCCTCGACGAGGAAGACCAGACCCTTGAGCGGCACGTCGGCGCTGGAGGTGGTGACGATCCGGCCGGGGACGACGGGCACCGCCGGATTCGGCGAGAAGAGGTCGGTGTCGGCGCCGATGTGGACGACGTGGATGCGGTCGTCGCGGACGCCGAGGTGGTCGACGATCTCCTGGCGGGAGGTGCCGGAGACGGTGAGCACGGAGGGCAGCCGGCGGGCGACGCGCTTCTGCATACGGGTGAAGGCGTACCAGCGGCGGACCGAGTAGCGGCGCTGCCAGCCGTCGGCGGCGTCCAGCTCCAACTGCCGGTCCACCGTGATGGGATGGTGGATGGTGGTGACCAACGGGGCGCCTATGTCGCCCAGCAGGCCGTAGCCGAGGGTCTGGTTGTCGTGCACGACGTCGAACCGGCCGCGCCGGGCGCGCAGATGGCGGCGGGCGCGCAGGGAGAAGGTGAGGGGTTCCGGGAACCCGCCGGTCCACATGGTGGCGACCTCGAGGGCGTCGATCCAGTCGCGGTACTCGTCGCGGCCCGGGGTGCGGAAGGGATCGGGCTGGCGGTACAGGTCGAGGCTGGGCAGCTCGGTCAGGCTCAGCCGGCCGTCGTGGCCCTCGTCCTCGTCCAGGACGGGGTAGGGCTGGGAGCCGATGACCTCCACCCGGTGGCCGAGGCGGGCCAGCTCGCGGGAGAGGTGCCGGACGTAGACGCCCTGGCCGCCGCAGAACGGGTTCCCTTTATAAGTGAGGAGCGCTATGTGGAGCGGTCGCTCGCCGTCGGCGGCGGGGGCTTCTTCGACGCCCGCCTCCCTGGCCTCAGCGGTCACTCTGAGCCCCCTTCTCCCTGCTCTGTCCGCGAGACTACGTCGGGACGCTAATCTAGAACAAGTTTCAGACTTGATCGTTCAAGAGGCTCTGAATCTACCGGCAGGTAGGGGCGCAGGGAGCAGTGGATCAGGTGATTCGCGCCACGGCCGGGCCCCTGCCATGCTGGGTGATCACTCGCCCTCAACGGCCGCCTCACCGACTGTCACGGAACGGGACCGATGCCTGCGCACGCCAAGGTGGAATCCAGTACCGCGCACCCCGCCTCCGCCCCTCTGACGGAGCGGCAGCAGGCCCGGCGCCGCCGGATCCTGCACGCCAGCGCACAGCTGGCCAGCCGGGGCGGCTTCGACGCGGTGCAGATGCGGGAGGTCGCCGAGTCCTCCCAGGTGGCGCTCGGCACGCTGTACCGCTACTTCCCGTCCAAGGTGCACCTGCTGGTCGCCACGATGCAGGACCAGCTGGAGCACATGCACGGCACGCTCCGGAAGAAGCCCCCGGCGGGCGATACGGCGGCCCAGCGGGTGGCGGAGACCCTGATGCGGGCCTTCCGCGCCCTCCAGCGCGAGCCGCACCTCGCCGACGCCATGGTCCGCGCGCTCACCTTCGCCGACCGCAGCGTCTCGCCGGAGGTCGACCAGGTCTCCCGGCAGACCACGGCGATCATCCTGGACGCGATGGGCCTGGAGGACCCGACCCCCGAGCAGCTCTCCGCCGTCCGGGTGATCGAGCACACCTGGCACTCGGCCCTGATCACCTGGCTGTCGGGCCGCGCCTCCATCGCCCAGGTCAAGATCGACATCGAGACGGTGTGCCGCCTGATCGACCTGACGGATCCGGCGGGCGGCGAGGCGTCCCGCGACTGAGGCGGCGGGCGGCGGGCGCCGGGATCGCGTGGCGATGGCTCCTGGAACGCAGGAGTAGGGCAGGCCGGGCATCCGGGGCCACTACGCCGACGAGACGCTGTCCGTCCTCGCCGCGGCCGCCCGCGCCGAGCCGCGAAGGCGGCGGCGCTCGTCGCGGCCCACCGCCCGCGGACGCGTGAGCGCATGCGAAAACCTACGAGACGGGTTCCCTTCGCCGGCATTGCCCGGATCAGGTAATCGGGGTCGCTTTCCGGCCTTACTGCTGCCTTCCGGCCTCTCAGACCGACCGATCGATGTCGGCCACGGCGGATGCCGAATCCTTCTCGGCGTCGCGCCAGAGTCGGCTACTCCGGTCGGACTCCCTCACTCGCCCCGTAGGCTCTTTCAGGATAAGTCGTCCGGTGCGCTATGGAACCCCCCAAAGGGGACTTTTTTCTCCTACTCCCCCGACTACTCCTCCGGCGGGAACACCGCCTCCCCGCTGCCCACCAGCGTGATCGCGATGGCCTCCACGGGGCAGTTCTCCGCCGCCGCCAGCACCTTCTCGTTCGCGTCGGTGTCCGCCTCGACCGGATGGGACTGACGGGCGGTGTCGAGGCGGAAGCCGTCGGGGGCGTGGTGGAGGCACTGGGCGGAGCCGATGCAGACGGAACGGTCGACCTCGACGTGCCAGCGGTCGCCCATGGCGTTCTACGCCTCCCAGCCGGCCGGGAGGTGGATCATCTTGTGTTCCAGGTACTCGCCGTACCCCTCCGGGCCGAACTCCCGTCCCAGGCCGGAGTTCTTGTAGCCGCCGAACGGGCCGAGCATGTCGAGGCTGAAGGTGTTGACCGAGTAGGTGCCGGTACGGACCTGCCGGGCGACCTCGATGCCGTGCTCCACGTCCGAGGTCCACACGCTGCCGGAGAGGCCGTAGTCCGAGTCGTTCGCGATCTTCAGGGCCTCGGACTCGTCACCGTACGGCAGGAGGCAGATCACCGGGCCGAAGATCTCCTCGCGGGCGATGCGCATGGAGTTGTCGACGTCGCCGAAGAGGGTCGGCTCGACGTACCAGCCGCGTTCCAGCCCGGCCGGCCGCCCGCCGCCGGTGAGGATCTTGGCGCCCTCCTCCTGGCCGATACGGATGTAGTCGAGGTTCCTGCGCTGCTGCCGTTGGGCGACCAGCGGGCCCACCTGGGTCGCCGGGTCCAGCGGGTCGCCGACCGTGAGCGCGCCCGCCGCCTGGGCGAAGGCGTCGGCGAACTCGTCGTAGCGGGAGCGGGGTACGAGGATGCGGGTCTGGGCTACGCAGGCCTGGCCGTTGTTCATCCAGGCCGCCGGGACGATGCCCGCGACCGAGGCGGCCACGTCCGCGTCGGGCAGGACGACCGCCGCCGACTTGCCGCCCAGTTCCAGCGTCACGCGCGTGAGGTTGCGCGCGGCGACCTCCATCACGCGCTTGCCCGCCGCGACCGAGCCGGTGAAGGAGACCTTGTCGACGCCGGGGTGCCCGACCAGGTACTCGCTGACCTCGCGGTCGGCCGGCAGGATGGACAGCACCCCGTCCGGCAGCCCGGCCTCCTTGGCGATCTCGCCGAGGATGTAGGCGTCCAGGGGCGACTCGGGCGACGGCTTGAGCACCACCGCGCAGCCGGTGAGCAGGGCGGGCGCGAGCTTGGCGGCGGCGACGAACTGGGGGACGTTCCAGGGGACGACGGCGGCGACGACGCCGACCGGCTCGCGGCGGACGAGGATCTTGCCGAGCACTCCGTCGCGGGTCTCCTCGTACGTGAAGTCCCGCGCGACCCTGATCGCCGCGTCCCACACCATCATCGCGCCGAGGGCCTGGGCGAGGACGCTCCAGGAGTACGGGGAGCCGTTCTCGGAGGAGATCACGCGGGCGATCTCCTCGTGGCGTACCGCGATCGCGTCCTTGATGCGGCTGACGACCTCGATCCGCTCCTGAAGGGTCGCACGCGGCCAGGGCCCCTCGTCGAAGGCCCGGCGCGCCACGGCGACGGCCCGGTCCACGTCCTCACGCGAGGCGTGCGGCACCCGCCCGATGACCTCCTCGGTGTGCGGCGAGACGACCTCGATGACGTCCTTGCCCAGGGGGTCGGTCAACTCCCCACCGATGAACAGCTGTCCGTGTTCCACGAGCTCGCTCATGACCGACCGCCTCCCGCCGCACCGTATCTGACGCTGTTTCAGAACTGATATCAGTTCTAGTTATAGTGGGCAATGGTCACGGGCCGGAGGGACGGGGCGGAGGACGGATGACGAAGACGTTCGAGCACGGTGGCGGCGTACGGTCCATAGCGGTTCCGATTCCTGACAACCCCCTCGGGCACACGCTGGTGTACGTGGTCGACACCGACCGGGGGCCGGTGCTGATCGACACCGGCTGGGACGACCCGGCGTCCTGGGACACCCTGGTGGCCGGGCTGACGGCCCTCGGCACCGCGGTGGCGGAGGTCCATGGGGTCGTCATCACCCATCACCACCCCGACCACCACGGGCTGTCGGGGCAGGTGCGGGAGGCCTCCGGGGCGTGGCTCGCGATGCACGCGGCCGATGCGGCGATCGTCCGCCGGGCGCGGGAGACGGACCCCGAGCGCTGGTACACCTACATGGCCGCCAAGCTCACGGCCGCCGGAGCGCCGGAGGAGCACGTGGCCCCGCTGCGCGCCGGCCGTCGCCGCCGCGCCGTGCCCGGTCTCTCCCCCGCGCTGCCGGACCGCGAGATCGTCCCCGGCGAACTCCTCGGCCTCCCCGGCCGCCGTCTGCGCGCCCTGTGGACGCCGGGTCACACCCCGGGCCACGTCTGCCTGCACCTGGAGGAGGAGCACCCGGCCCGGCTCCCCGGCCACGGCCGCCTCTTCTCCGGCGACCACCTGCTCCCCGAGATCACTCCGCACATCGGGCTGTACGAGGATCCCGACGACGCCACCGTCACCGATCCCCTCGGCGACTATCTGGCCGCCCTGGAGCGGGTCGGCAGCCTCGCCCCCGCCGAGGTCCTCCCGGCCCACCAGTACGCCTTCACCGACGCGCCGTCCCGGGTCCGGGAGTTGCTCGCCCACCACGAGGCCCGCCTCACCGGCCTGCTCTTCCTCCTCGCCGAGCCCCTCACCCCCTGGCAGCTGGCCGAGCGGATGGAGTGGAACCGGCCCTGGGAGCAGATCCCGTACGGGTCTCGGACCATCGCGGTGTCGGAGGCGGAGGCCCATCTGCGCAGGCTGGTGAAGCTGGGGCGCGCGGAGGCAGTGGCGGGGGGCGAGCCGGTGGCGTACGTGGCCGTTTAACCGGTCGAGCGGGCGGGGCCCCGGCTGGTAGACCGTCTCATGGACTTTACGGACCCCCTGGAGAACCTTCTCGCCGAGCGCGCCTGCGAGCGCGTCATCCACGAGTTCGTCCACCGTCTCGACCTCGGTGAACCCGCCTCCGTCGCCGAGCTGTTCACCGAGGACGGCACCTGGTCCTGGCCGGCGGACGGGCGGCTGGTCGAGGGCCGTGCGGCGCTGCGGGACTATTTCGGCTCGCGTCCCGCCGACCGGCTCTCCCGCCGTCTGATGTCCAACATCCTCGTCACCCTGATCACGCCGGACACGGCCGTCGCCACCTCGTACTTCTCGACGTACCGGGTGGACGGCTACGAGGGCGGCATCGTTCCGACCGGCGCACCCGTCCAGGTCGGCACCTACGAGGACGCGTTCCGCCGGGTCGACGGTCAGTGGCTGCTGGACAGCCGGGTGCTGTCGCTGCCGTTCGGCGGTCCGACCCCGCGGGCGGTCGGCTGAGGCCCGCCGCCCTGCGCCCGCCCAGATCGCTCCCCCCTTCGGCGGCCCGCCCCCGGCGGTCAGCTGAGGCCCGCCGCCTCGCGTTCGGTCCTGGTCAGCGGTGGGCCGGGGAGGGGGCCCTTGCGGGGGCCGAAGCAGATGTTCCAGAGCATGTCGGGGGCGAAGAGGCGGGTGGGTGGGGTCTTCAGGCTCATGACGTCCAGGAGGCCGCGCAGGGCGCGGGGGTTTTCCGAGCCGGCGGCCACCGCCTTGTCGACGTAGGCCGTCAGGAGGCGCTCGACGGCGGTGGGGGGCTGCGGGGCGGCCCCCGGGTAGTACGCGTCCTGGCCGACCGCCAGGTTCCACGCGTTGCCGACCGGGCGGGCCACCGCGCGCTGGATGCGGCGGGCGGTGCCGGGCGTGGTGGGGCCGTGGCGGTCGAGGACCTGGCGCAGGGCGATGACGCTCTGCGCGGCGACCGTCAGGCCGTGGCCGTAGACGGGGTTGTACCCGGCGACGGCGTCCCCGAGGACGGCGAAGCCGTCGGGCCAGGCCTCGGCGTTCTCGTAGTAGCGGCGGCGGTTGGCCGTACTGCGGGTGGTCACGGGGTCCGTGAGGGGCTCGGCCTGGGAGATCAGGCGGCCGATGACGGGGTCCTCCAGGCCGGTGAGGGCGAACTCCTCGAAGGCGTCGGGGTCGGAGGACGGTTCGCCGCCCCTCGTGCCGGACAGCGTCACCAGCCAGCGGTCGTCCTCGACCGGCACGACGACCCCGCCCCGGCCGGGCGCCCGGCGCGGGTCCGCCTGGACGTTGACGACCGGGTAGCGCAGGGCCGCGGTGGCACCGGGGGCCCGGTAGACGCGGCTGGCGTAGGCGACGCCCGCGTCCACCACGCGCTCCACGACCGGGGCGAGGCCCATCGCCGCCAGCCACTTGTCGGCCTGGGAGGCCCGCCCGCTCGCGTCGATCACCAGGTCCGCGTACAGGACGGTCTCCCCGGCCCCCGGCCCGCCGGGTACGCGTACGCCCGTCACACGGGACCGGTCGCCGGCCAGCCCCCGCACCCTCGTCCCGTCGAGCAGGGTGACCCGGCTCCGGGCCAGGACGTCCGCTCGGATCACCGCGTCCAGCAGGTCCCGGCTGCACACGATCATGTGGTGCCGTGAGTCGGTGAACCGCCGGAACCACTGCCCCGACGGCGCCTTGCTGACCAGGTCGGTCATCACGTCGATCAGCCCGGCGCCCCTGCCGGCCAGCTCCCCGCCGATCCCCGGCAGCAGCTCCTCCAGCGCGGCCACTCCCCCGGACCACAGCAGATGGGCGTGGCGGGCCTGGGGCAGGCCCTTGCGCGGCTCGGGCCCCTCGGGCAGCCGGTCGCTCTCGATCACCGTGACCTCGTTGAACCGGGTGGAGAGCACGGAGGCGGCGAGCATCCCGGTCGTACTGCCCCCGATCACGATCGCGGTGCGACGGCGAGCGGTCGTTCTCTCAGGCATATGGGGTGAGACCTTCCGTGGCCGCCGGCTGCCGGCGGATCGTGTCGATGGCCGACGAGTGCACGCGCAGCGTCTGCGCGACCGACTCCAGCTCGCTTTCCGGGGACATCGCATCGGCGGGCATGCGGCCCTCAGGCATGCGGCCCTCAGGCATGCGAAGTGAGACCTTCCGTAGCCGCCAGCTGCCCGCGGATCGTGTCGATGGCCGACGAGTGCACACGCAGCGCCTGCCCGATCGACTCCAGCTCGCTGTCCGGAACATCGGAGGGACGCTCGTAGCCGTCGTGCGCGGGGCCCGGGTCCACGCCCTCCCCCTCCCCCGCGGAACGCACCGCGTCGACGGCGGCCAGGATGTCCACCGCGCCCGCGATGCCGCGCGCCGCGGAGTCGGGGTGACCGGCCGCCAGGGCCGCGCGGCGGGCCCGCTCGCGGCGGGCTCCGCTCAGGTGCGGGGCGAGTTTGAGCAGGGCGTCGTTGATGGCGGCCCGGCGCAGTTCGAGCTGGAGTTCGGCGCCGCTGACCCGGCCGGTCGCCGGGGCGGACGGGGCGGTGACCGTCAGCACGGCCTGCCACAGCGGTTCCAGGCGGCGGTGGGTGCGCCACATCCGCCGGCGTTCCTCGGCGAGCGGCCCGGTCTGCCCGGCGATGAAGCCGACCCCGACCAGGATCGCCTCGGCGATGGCGAACGGCGGCGCGACGTACGTCGACAGCCAGTCCCAGTTCCGGCCGCTCCAGCGGGCGCCGATCGCGGCCACCTTGGCGACGTCGAAGATGAGCCCGAGGGCGTAGGCGACCTGGAGGAACACCACGGCGCGGCGCAGCCAGGTGTCGCGGACCTCCCGGAACCAGGCCCACAGCATGCTCGCGGCGGCCACGGCGGACATCATGTGGGCGACGAGGTAGAGCATGGCGAACTCACGCGTCCACGGCGTCGTCGCGTAGTAGGTGTCCAGGTCGCGCAGCCGCTCGACGTGGTGGTCGCCGAGGAAGAAGGTCACCCACAGGCCGGCGATGATCAGGGAGTACGTGATCCAGATCGTGCGGGTGCGCCGGCGCCGGGCCGGGGAGGGCGGCTCGCGCCAGGTGACGATCAGCCACAGGCAGGCGCCGCAGTAGACGCTGAGCAGCGAGTAGACCCAGAGGCCGGCGAAGTTCGGCACGCCGGTCAGCTCGTTGATGCGGTGCAGGTTGCCCGGCGGCAGGGAGGCGAAGGTGATGGCGCCGATGCCGAGCAGCAGGGCCGTCGCCCGCAGGATCGGGTCCTGCCACGCCCTCCTGAGCAGTGGCAGTTTGATCACGAAGGCCACGGCGAGCAGCACGGCGGGCACGGCGTAGGCGAGGAACGAGCCCGCTATGTCCCAGCGCATCACAGGCCGCCGGCGTTGCCCAGCGAGGACGACAGGCGGTCGGTCAGGGTGTCCTGGGTCGTCCGGCCGGGCGCGGCCGACGGGCCGACGACCTTGGCGAACTTGGCCGCCAGGCGCAGTCCGCACTCCTCGGCCTCCCACTCGGCCTCGGCGGTCGCGGCGGCCGGGGACCGCGTGGCCATGGCGGCCACCCGCTCCCAGGGGATGTCCTCCTCGGCCTGGGACAGCAGCCGGCGCGCGGCGGTGGGCAGGCCGGCCGGGTAGTGCACGTCGAGGGTCTGGTAGTAGATGTGGCCGATCTCGTGCCCGGCGATCACGAACTTGTGCGCGCCGGGCGCGCGGTCCTCGACCACGACGATGTACTCGTCGTCCTTGGCGAAGGTGACCCCGGAGACGTCCAGTTCCGGCGGGAAGGCGACGAACTTGAGCCGGACGGGACGGTCCAGCTGCGGGCTGAGCGTGTCGCACACGGCGTGCAGGAACGCCTCGGGCTCGGTCGGCGGGGTCAGGGTGCGGGCGGTGTCGCGGACGAGCTGGGCGAGGAAGCGCTTCGGCGATCTTTTCCGGCTCACTGACCGTCCTTCGTGATGTCCGCGCTCGCGTACGTGTCCTCGGAGGTGATGATCATCTCCGCCAGGTCGGCGAGCGTGGCGAGCTGACGGGGATTCATCCGCGGGGCGCGCATGGCCAGTCGTACCAGTCCGCTCTCGCGCAGCCGCAGCAGCGGGTCGGCCTGCGCCTCCAGGCTCTGGAGCACCGGCTGGAGCGCCTCGTACAGGGCCTCCGGCTCGTCCGCGGTGAAGTATCCGGCCGGGAGGCCGAAGAACCTGCGCAGCCGGTCGGTGTGTTCCAGGCTCGGCATGCCGCTCTTGCGCCACTCGCTCAGCCACTGCCGGCTGGTGCCCGCGATCCTGGCCAGTTCGTCCAGCGCGTAGCGCTTGCCGTCCGGCCGGCGCCGGGTCTCGCGGATGAAGTCGAGCCGCTGCCGCACCCGTTCGGCCAGCCCGGTCTCGGGTGCGGTGCCGCCCCCGAGCAACCGGGCGACCACCTCGGCGGGGATGCCGGTGCGGTACGAGAGGTCGGTCACGTCCAGGACCTCGGGCAGCCGGCCCGGCCGTTCGGTCAGCTCCCCGAGCCGTTCGAGCAGGCCGGCGAGCGGGGCGTGGGCGTCACTCACCGAGGTCCCCCCTGGGCATGTCGTCGGTTCCGTGGCTGAGTTGACGCGAGGCTACCGGGTCGCCCGCCGGTCGAGAAGTGATGTCAATGACAGCTGCTGAATTAGGCAGCAATCGTTGACAGTTGAGGTCCGGTCGGGACAGGATCATGACGCCACCCGGCCCCGGCCCCGGGTGCCGCCTATGGGGGAGCGGCATCGGGGGTCGGGACACCCTGGGCATCCCTGGGCATCCCGGGACACCCCGGGGCAGCCCTGGTCGTCAGCGGGTGAGCGTCCGCACCAACTCCACGGTCCCCCCGAGGAGTTCGACCTCCCTGGCACTCATCGTCGGATTGGCCGCGCGCCGCCGCCATGCCTCGGTCAGTCCCGTCTCCGTCAGGTCGGACGGGACGGCGGCCTGGGCGAGGATCACCGCGGACATGCCCCAGTCGAGGCCGGGCGGACCGTCCTCGGTGTTGCTCCAGTCGATGCCCCGGGGACCGTCCGGGGTGAGGATCACGTTGTCGGGGTGCAGGTCCAGATGGAGGACGCGGGCACCGGGGCCGGCGGAGTCCCGGGCGGGAACGGCGTGCAGCAGCCGCAGCAGCCGGGCGAGTTCGGCGCCCGCCTCGGCCGGGCCCAGCGAGCCGTCCAGGAGGGCGGCGAGCATCGTCGGCCCGGACAGCCGCTCCATCACCAGGTCGGTGCGCGAGCCGGACGGCCGCACCCGGGGCACCGGGTAACCGTGTTCGCGCACGTACGTCATCACCGCCCCTTCGGCGGCGGCGTCCCCCCGCCCCTCCCGGTCGCGGCGCAGCACCCACGCCTCGTCGATCTCGTACACGTCGGCTGTCCGGCCGGAACCCAGCAGTCTCCCCGTCGACGGCATGGCGCGACCCTGACCACCTCGCCTGTGCCCCTGGCGCGCAGCCGCCTCCCAGCCGCTGTCTACCGCCGGGTAGAGTGTCCGGGCGTCATCACACCCGTACGGGGCGAAGCCGGTGCAATTCCGGCGCTGACCCGCAACCGTGAGCCGTTTCAACGACGGTGAGCCGGACCGCCACGCACGGGAAGTTGACCGGCTCACGTGCGCGGCGGCCCGCCGTGCGCGGCACCGTCGAGGTCTACGGGGCCGAGCCGCGCGGGGTGTCCCCGTGCTGCCCGTGCTCCCCCGCAGGGAGAGGCAGAAGCCGCCAATGAACGTCCGCCGCAGTGCCGCGGTACTCGCCGCCATCGGCGTCATAGCCGCAGCCGCGCCCGCCATGGCCGCGTCGCCGTCGCCCTCCCCGTCGAAGGCGCTCCCGTCCGGGCTGTACGGCAGCGCGGACCCGAAGTACGACGGCGTGTGGCGGCAGTCCCTCGCGCTGCTCGCCCAGCGCACGGTCGGTGTCCGGCCCGCCGCCGAGGCCGTCGACTGGCTGGTCGGGCAGCAGTGCGCCAACGGCGGCTTCGCGGCCTACCGCCCGGACCCCGGCAAGACGTGCGAGGCGACCGGCGCCCAGGCCGACACCAACAGCACGGCCGCCGCCGTACAGGCCCTGCACGCGCTCGGCGAGCACGACGGCGAGGTCCACAAGGCCGTCGTCTGGCTGAAGATGATGCAGAACAAGGACGGCGGCTGGAGTTACACGCCGGGCTCGCCCAGCGACACCAACTCCACCTCCGTCGTCATCGGCGCGCTCGCGGCGGCCGGGGAGCAGCCGCTCCAGCTCCGTACCGAGGGCAGGACCCCGGCCGAACTGCTCGCCAAGTGGTCCATCCCCTGCGACGAGGACGGCGGCGGCGCCCTCGCCTACCAGCCGGACAAGAAGGGCGAACTGGCGGCCAACGCCGACGCGACGGCCGCCGGGGTGCTGGGCGCGCTCGGCAAGGGCTTCGTGACGACGGCCGGGAAGGCGGTGGAGGAGGGCAACGCCTGCGCCGACTCGGGCAAGCCGCTCACCCCGCGGGAGATCGCCCGCAACGGCGCCGCATATCTGGCGGACGAGATGCACGACACCGCCCACCTCACCTCGGCGCTCCCCGGCGCCAAGGACCAGCCCGACTACGGCAACACCGCGGACGCGGTCGTCGCGCTGGCCGCCCAGGGCCGGATGAGGCAGGCGCGGGAGCCGTACGCCTGGCTGGTGACGAACTCCGCGCGGTGGGCGAAGCAGAGCGGCCCCGCCGCCTACGCCCAGCTGATCCTCGCCGCGCACGCGATGGGCGCCGACCCGCACGACTCCGGCGGCACGGACCTCGTGAAGGCGCTCGACGCGACCGGACCGGCGCCGCAGACGGCTCGGGCGACCGGCGCTGAGACCGAGCGGGCCGAGCACGACTCGGGGACGAAGGCGACGAAGGTGTGGTGGATCGTCGGCACCGGCCTCGTCGCGGGCATCGGCATCGGCTTCCTGCTCAGCGGCCGCCGCAGGAAGCAGCAGCCGTGACCGTCGTCCGCCGTGCCGGGGCGGTACTCCTGGCCGCGTTCCTGTGCGTGGTGTCGGCCGGGCAGGCCCAGGCCACCGGCTACCGCTACTGGTCCTTCTGGGAGCGCACCGGCGGCCACTGGACGTACGCCACGCAGGGCCCGTCGACCGCGCGTCCCGCCGACGGCGACGTCCAGGGCTTCCGCTTCGCGGTGAGCGAGGACTCCGCCAGTGCGACGCGGCCGCGCGGCACCGCGGACTTCGACGCGATCTGCGCCAAGACGCCCGCGCGGGACGGCAAGAAGCGCATCGCCCTGGTCCTCGACTTCGGCACGGCCGCCGACGCCCCCTCCGACGAGACCCCGCCCGGCCGCCGGACGGTCTGCGCGGCGGTCCCGGCCGACGGGACGACGGCGGACGCGCTGGCCGCCGTGGCCGGACCGCTCCGCTACGACACCAACGCGCTGCTGTGTGCGATCGACGGGTATCCGCGGAAGGGGTGCGGGGAGCAGGTGGCGGCCGGGAAACAGGCCGAGAAGCCGGGCGAGGAGCCAGACGGGAATCCGGCCGGGAGCAAGCCGTCGCACGGCTCCTCGCACGGCCCGTCGGTGGGCCTGCCGGTGGGAGTGGGTGTGGTCGTGCTGCTGGGCGCGGCGGCGATATGGCGGGCTCGGCGCCGTGGCCGCGCGTAGCGTCACCGCCCTGCACCCCGGTGCCTGGTGGCTGTGGTCCATAGGCCTGGGCACCGCGGCCACCCGCACCACCAACCCCCTCCTCCTCGCCCTCCTCGTCACGGCTTCCGCGTACGTGGTGGCCACCCACCGCGGCGCCGCCCCCTGGGCCCGTTCCTACGGCGCCTTCGCCAAGCTCGCCCTCGCCGTCCTCCTCATCCGCCTCACCTTCGCGGTGGTGCTCGGCTCCCCCGTCCCCGGCACGCACGTGCTCGTCACCCTCCCCGAAGTCCCGCTCCCCCACTGGGCGCAGGGCATCCGACTGGGCGGCGAAGTCACCGCCGAGGGAGTGCTGTTCGCGGTGTACGACGGCCTGAAGCTGGCCACGCTGCTGATCTGCGTCGGCGCGGCGAACGCCCTCGCCAACCCGGCCCGGCTGCTCAAGTCCCTGCCCGGCGCGCTCTACGAGACGGGTGTGGCCGTGGTCGTCGCCCTCACCTTCGCGCCGAACCTGATCGCCGACGTCCAGCGGCTGCGCGCCGCCCGCCGGCTGCGCGGCCGCCCGGACCGGGGCGTACGGGGCCTGCTCCAGGTCGGACTCCCGGTGCTGGAGGGCGCGCTGGAGCGGTCCGTCGCGCTCGCCGCCGCGATGGACGCCCGCGGTTACGGCCGTACCGCCGACGTCCCCGCCCGGATCCGCCGTACGACCGCCGCCCTCACCCTGGGCGGCCTGCTCGGCGTGTGCGCGGGCACGTACGGCCTGCTCACCGCCGAAGGCGGCACGTACGGGCTGCCGGTCCTGCTGGTCTCGGTCGCCGCCGCCCTCGCGGGTCTGCGCCTCGGGGGCCGCCGTACCCTGCGCACCCGTTACCGCCCGGACGCCTGGGACGCGCGTGCCTGGCTGGTCGCCGCGTCCGGGGCGGCCGTCGCCGCGCTGCTGACCCTCGCCTCCGTGAGCGACCCCGACGCCCTGCGCCCCGGGGTCGTACCGCTGACCGCACCCCAGCTCCCGCTCTGGCCCGCGGCCGCGATACTCCTCGCCCTGCTGCCCGCCTTCGTCGTCCCCGTCTCCCCCGTCCCCGTCCCCGTCGTCCCCAAGGAGTCGTCGTGATCCGCTTCGAGGATGTCTCCGTGACGTACGACGGGTCGCCCGAACCGACCGTCCGGGGTGTGGACTTCGAGGTGCCGGAGGGCGAACTCGTGCTGCTCGCCGGGCCGTCGGGCGTGGGCAAGTCCACCCTGCTGGGGGCGGTCAGCGGGCTGGTGCCGCACTTCACCGGCGGCACCCTGCGCGGCCGGGTGACGGTCGCCGGCCGGGACACCCGTACCCACAAGCCGCGTGAACTCGCCGATGTGGTGGGCACGGTGGGCCAGGATCCCCTCGCGCACTTCGTCACGGACACCGTGGAGGACGAACTCGCCTACGGAATGGAGTCCTTGGGGCTCGCTCCGGAGGTGATGCGGCGGCGCGTCGAGGAGACCCTCGACCTGCTGGGCCTGGCCGATCTGCGCGACCGGCCCATCGCCGGCCTCTCCGGCGGCCAGCGGCAGCGGGTGGCGATCGGCTCGGTGCTCACTCCGCACCCCCGGGTCCTCGTCCTCGACGAGCCGACCTCGGCGCTCGACCCGGCCGCCGCGGAGGAGGTCCTCGCCGTCCTCCAGCGGCTCGTCCACGACCTCGGTACGACGGTCCTGATGGCCGAGCACCGGCTGGAACGCGTCGTCCAGTACGCCGACGAGATCGTGCTCCTGCCCGCCCCCGGCGCCGCCCCGCTGCTCGGCAGCCCGGCCGAGGTGATGGCCGTGTCCCCGGTGTACCCGCCGGTGGTGGACCTCGGCCGGCTGGCGGGCTGGTCCCCGCTGCCGCTGACGGTCCGGGACGCGCGCCGCCGGGCGGGCGGGCTCCGGGACCGGCTCGCCGGGCGGGACGCGGCCCCCAGCGCGCAGCCGACCGCCGCCACGGCACCCGCTTCCCCGCCGTCTGCCCCCCGCCGCCGCCTGTTCCGGCGCACCCCCGAGCAGGCCGCGCCCCCCGCTGCCGCCGAGGTCCGTTCCCTGGCCGTCCGCCGGGCCCGCGTCGACGCGCTCCGGCACGTGGACCTCACCGTCGCCCCCGGCGAGACGGTCGCCCTCATGGGCCGCAACGGCGCCGGAAAGTCCACCCTCCTCTCCACGCTCGTGGGTCTCGTCGCACCGTCCGCCGGATCGGTGCACGTCGGAGGGGCCGTGCCGCACCGCACCCCGCCGCGCGAGCTGGTGCGCCGGGTCGGCCTGGTTCCGCAGGAGCCACGGGACCTGCTGTACGCGGACACGGTCGGCACGGAGTGCGCGGCGGCCGACCGGGACGCGGAGGCCGCGCCGGGCACCTGCCGTGCGCTGGTGTCGGAGCTGCTGCCGGGCATCGGCGACGACACCCACCCGCGCGATCTCTCCGAGGGCCAGCGGCTGGCGCTCGCCCTGGCCGTCGTACTGGCCGCCCGCCCTCCCCTGCTCCTGCTGGACGAGCCGACCCGGGGTCTGGACTACGCGGCGAAGGCCCGCCTGGTCACGGTGTTGCGGGGCCTCGCGGCCGAGGGGCACGCCATCGTGCTGGCCACGCACGACGTGGAACTGGCGGCCGAGATCGCCCACCGGGTCGTGCTGCTCGCCGACGGCGAGGTGATCGCCGACGGCCCGACGGCCGACATCGTCGTCTCGTCCCCGTCCTTCGCACCCCAGGTGACCAAGATCCTCGCCCCGCAGCGCTGGCTCACGGTCACCCAGGTCCGGGAGGCGCTGGCGTGACCCGCCGCCCCCGTCCCGGTTCCCGGCCCGTTCTGCTCGGCCCCCGCTCCACGACCGCGCTCGTCCTGGTCGGCGCGGTCGGGGTGGTCGCCTTCGGCTGGCCCTTCCTCGCCCCGCCCACCTCCCAGCTCGGCGCCCACGCGCAGGACGCGCCCTGGCTCTTCGCCGGGCTGCTCGTGCTCCTCGTAGCCGTCGTCGCCGCGACGATCTCCGAATCGGGGCTCGGGCCGAAGGCCGTGGCCATGCTGGGGGTGCTGGCCGCGACCGGTGCGGCGCTGCGGCCGATCGGCGCGGGCACCGCCGGTGTCGAGCCGATGTTCTTCCTCATGGTGCTCAGCGGGCGCGTCCTCGGTCCGGGCTTCGGCTTCGTCCTCGGCTCGGTCACGATGTTCGCGTCCGCCCTGCTCACCGGCGGGGTGGGCCCCTGGATGCCGTTCCAGATGCTCGCCATGGGGTGGTTCACGATGGGCGCGGGCCTGCTGCCGGGCCCGGACCGGCTGCGCGGCCGGGCCGAACTCGCGCTGCTGTCCGCCTACGGCTGCCTGGCCTCCCTCGCCTATGGCACGGTGATGAACCTGGCGGGCTGGCCCTTCATGAGCGCGCTGGCCTCGGGCATCGCCTTCGACCCGCACGCCGCCGTCCCCACGAACCTGGCCCGCTTCCTCGCGTACTGCCTGGCCACCTCCCTCGGCTGGGACCTGGGCCGGGCGGTGTGCACGGTCGTCCTGACCCTGACGCTCGGCCCGGCGGTCCTCAGGGCGCTGCGCCGGGCCACGCGCCGGGCGGCGTTCGAGACCGCGGTCACATTCGACACGCCCACAAGGTGACGCCGAGCGATCACCCGCACGCGGAACGTCGGCCCACCGGTGAAGCACCCCACATGACGCAGGTCACCTACGATCCGACACCGTAGTGCGACATGCCCGAAATGTCCGCACACGCACCCCTCCTGACCTGCACTTTGAGAGCCAGTTCACACGACCGACTTTCCGCCTGGATCCGGCCACAACTAGTAAAGGGGGGCATTGCGGACATCCTTCGAGCCTGTTTCTCTGGAGCAGTCGCCAGGCGCCGACGAACCCCACGGGTCGCGGCGCCGACGTACGCCCCGCCTCGCACCGCGTGGTTGTGGCGAACGTCCGGCGCTTCCTGTCCCCGCACGAAGAGGTTCTCTGTGTCCGTCGCCGTCATCCGTCGCATCGCCACCCCGAAGAAGGCCCTCACCTCCGCCGCCGTGGCCGCCGCCACCGCCGGCATGGTCCTGACCTCGGCCCCGGCCCACGCGGCGACCACCGTCGCGCCCGCCCAGGCCCAGTCGATCGCGCACAAGATGATCCCGGACGCCGCCCAGTACAACGCGTTCAACAACATCGTGAAGCGGGAGAGTGGCTGGAACATCACCGCCACCAACGCCTCCTCCGGCGCCTACGGCCTGGTCCAGGCCCTGCCGGGCTCGAAGATGGCCTCGGCCGGCGCCGACTGGAAGACCAACCCCAGCACCCAGATCAAGTGGGGCCTGGACTACATGAAGTCCCGCTACGGCAGCCCCGCCGCCGCCTGGACGTTCTGGCAGGCCAACGGCTGGTACTGAGCCGACCCCTCACTGACCGGCCGCTTCCCGGTCCAGCACGCGCACGCACCCTCGCCCACGCCGGCGGGGGTGCGCGCGTATGTCCGGGGTCGTCACCCGTGGTGCACTGGGAACCGCCCTGCCCGTCGGGCCGACCGGAGGACACATGACGGCGGAGACCCGGACCGAGGACCCCGAGCGGCGCGGAGTGCGTCTGGTGGCCGTGCTGCTGGTGCTGACCGTGGTGAGCGGTCTGATCGACGCGGTGAGCTATCTGGGGCTCGGCCGGGTCTTCACCGCCAACATGACCGGCAACGTGGTGGTACTGGGTTTCGCCGCGGCCGGAGCGCCCGGCTTCTCCGTGCCCCACACGGCGACCTCCCTGGCCTGCTTCCTGGTGGGCGCGGCGGCCGGCGGCCGGGTCTCGGCACGCTACGGCGGCGGCTCCCGCCGGACCTGGGCCCGGGTGATGCTCGGCAGCGAGGCGGTGCTCATGGGCATCTCGGCGGCGGTCGCCTTCTTCGCGCCGACCGGCACCGTGTACGCGCTGATCGCCCTCACCGCCTTCGCGATGGGCCTGCGCAACGCGACCGTCCGCAAACTGGGCGTGCCCGACCTCACGACCACCGTCCTCACCATGACCCTGACCAGCCTGGCCTCCGAGTCCCGCGCCGGCGACGGCACCGGCCACCGCAGCCCGCGCCGCACCGCCTCCGTCCTCGCCATGGCCACCGGCGCCACACTCGGCGCCTGGCTGGTCCTCCACCAGGGCCTGCCCCTGCCCCTACTGCTCGCGGCACTGGCGGCGGGGGTGCTGGCGGTGGTGACGTCTGGGCGGGAGTAGGCCCTTGTCCTTTACCTCAGCTTGACGCGGCCATGCCTTTCACGTGATCCGTCCTCCCTAGGGTCGAAGGACTGGCATGTACACGGAGTGACGTACGGGGGATTGGCCGCATGTCTGGCCTGAGGGCCAAGAAGGGCTGAGCGGCCGCAGTCATGGTGGATCTCAACCCGCTGCACTACATCAACAAGTTCAACCACATGTTCGGCAATTCGATCGCCAGTGGTCTGGAGTTCCTGGGGATCTCGGATCCGGCGGTGGATCCGGACGGGGTCCGGGAGATCGCGAAGAAGTGGCGGCATCTGGCGAAGGGCCTGGAGGACGCGGCCGCTGCCTCCGACCGCGCGCTGTCGGGGGTGGTGTGGGAGGGCAAGGCGGCCAAGGCCTTCCACAAGCGGTCCAAGGCGGCCCGGAAGTCCGCGACGGAGATGGCGCATTCCGTGGTCGTACGACGCGGCAGGCCGTCGTATCGGGATGGCGGCATCGGGCCGATCGATCGATGTCACCTACGACGCTGCAGGCCGGGAAGTGGCGCGCAGTGTCGGAAGTGCGGTCACCCTGGAGCACACTTTCGACGTACTGGGCCGTCTGACGGCCCAGTCGGTGACGGGGGCGGGCGGTCACCTCGTCCAGCACCGCAGCTACACCTATCGTGCCGATGGCGCCCTGATCGGTATTGACGACAGCCTCGCCGGCTCTCGACGCTTTCACCTGGACATGGCGGGCCGGGTGACGTCGGTGAACGCCGCGAACTGGACCGAGAAGTACGTCTACGACTCGGCAGGCAACCAGTCGCAGGCGCACTGGCCGGAGAGTGCTCCAGGGGGAGCGGCAATCGGCGCGCGTGAGTACGCAGGCACTTGCGTTACCCGTGCGGGCCGCGTCCGCTACCAACATGATGCCTTGGGCCGTATCACCATGCGGCAGAAGCCCCGCCTCTCCCGCAAGCCGGACACCTGGCACTACGAGTGGGACGTCGAAGACCGGTTGACGGCGGTGACGACCCCCGACGGCACCCGCTGGCGCTACGCCTATGACCCGCTCGGCCGCCGCACGGCCAAACTGCGCCTGGCTGACGACGGCGAAACCGTTGTCGAACGTGTGGTGTTCACCTGGGACGGTACCGTCCTCGGCGAGCAGACAACCACGTCCCCGAACCTGCCGAATCCGGTCACGCTCACCTGGGACCACGAAGGAACCGCTCCGATAGCCCAGACGGAACGCATAACCGTGGCGGGAGCGCCTCAGGAGGAGATTGCCTCCCGCTTCTTCGCGATCGTCACGGACCTGGTCGGCAGCCCGAGCGAGCTTATCGATGAGCAGGGCGACATAGCCTGGCGTGCCCGCAGCACCCTCTGGGGTGAGACCGCTTGGCCGGTCGACAGCACGACGTACACGCCACTCCGCTTCCCTGGCCAGTACTTCGACCCCGAAACGGGCCTTCATTACAACTACTTCCGCCAATATGATCCCGAGACGGCTCGATATCTGACCCCGGATCCGCTCGGACTCGCCGCGTCTCCAAATCCCAGTGCTTACGTCGTCAATCCGCATATGTGGACGGACCCGCTGGGACTTGCGCCGTGCCTGACGTCACCCAAGAGTGCAACCGAACTCCGCAATTCTCCCGGGGCGGCTACCGGAGGGTTTTCACTTCCACAGGTTTCCGGGAAATGGCTCAGGGGATCGGAAGGTAATGTCGGGAGAATACCGGGACAGGTGGCCAAGGCGCTCCACGGAAGAGAGTTTTCCAGTTTCAATGACTTCCGGAAGGCTTTTTGGGAACAGGTTTCCAAGCATCCGGAGCTGGCGGGGCAGTTCAGCAAGTCAGGCCAGACAGCGATGGCGGGCGGTAAGTCACCCTTTGTGCTCGAAGGGCAGCAGGTTCCTGGGCAGTACAGGTACGTGCTGCATCATGTTCAGCCCATCCAACGCGGCGGTGGCGTGTACGACCTTGACAACATCGTCGTCGTCACGCCGCGCTATCATAAGGAAATATTGGACGGCAGCTATCACTTCGGAAATTGACCTCAAAAATAGGTTGAAGGAGGTTCGGGGCCATGCTCCGTAAAACACGCGAGGAACTGGTTCACATCGTTCAGCAGCTTATCGACGCAACGTTGCCGGAAGATGAAGAAGATCGCCTCCTCGAAGAATTGAAAGAGAGCGTTCCGCACCCGCGGGTCAGTGACCTCATCTACTACTCCGATCCCGCTTTGACGGCTGAAGACGTGGTGGACCAGGCTCTCGCATATCGTCCGATCGAGCTGTAGCCCGCAAAGGCGCTGAGCGGGCGTGGCTCACGCGGAGCTCATAGCATCGCGTCCTGCGCCGGGTGGACGGTACTGACCGGCTCTGACACCAGGTGATACCAGGAATCGGAAGTGCCAGTGAATCACGAGCCGTCAAACATTTGCTTGCGCCTGGAAATCGAGGCGCAGTTCCCCGAACTGGCCGGCCACCGGCAGACCTGCACCCGGCTGCGCCCCCGCCCCGGAGCCCCCGAGCCCGGTCAGAGCTCCGTGGGCGGCCCGTTCCTGTGGCCCGTCGACGAGCCGTGGCCGAGCTGCCGGGAGCCTCACCCGCGGCACACGGGCAGGCGCATCCAGGATGTCCGCGAAGAGCGTCGTCTGCTCGCGCAAGCCTGGGCGCGGGACGGCTCCGGGCCCACAGATGAAGAGCGGGACACCCTGACGGCGCTCCGCCGCACGCACCGCGAGCCCGGCCTCGGCGACACCGACCCCATTCCCCTGCTCCCACTGGCGCAGCTGTTCACCAGGGACGTTCCGGGACTCGTGGCACCCGAAGGGCGCGATGTGTTGCAGGTGCTGTGGTGCCCGTTCGAGGCGCACGGCTCGCCGCCCGGACCGGGCGTCCACTTGGTGTGGCGCACAGCGGCCGAGGCAGGTGGCACCCGGGCCGACCCCCCGCTCCCCGCAGTGGTCGGCGACGAAGGCTACGTACCGGAACCCTGCACGCTCGCCCCGGAACAGGTCACCGAGCACGAGTGGGCCGAGCTGCTGCCCGAAGACCTGCGGCAGCGTATCGAGGAGTGGGAAGAGACGCTGTGGGAGGCAGCCGATGAAGAAGAGCAGGGCGAAGCCGAACCCCCTTCCTACGACGCCGACTTCTCCATCGCCCCCGGCTGGAAGGTGGGCGGTTTCGCGGCTTGGGGCGTCACAGGCCCCCGTCAGCTCGTCTGCTCGTGCGGCAGCCCCATGCGGTTGCTGCTGACCGTCGCCTCCGCGGAGTGGGGAGGCGTGCGCAGCAGTTGGACCCCGCTCGAAGACCTGCCCCTCGTCGGCACGCACGATGCGAACACCCCTACCCAGGTGCTCGTCGGTCGGGGAGGTCACCTCGACATCTTCGTCTGCCGGGCCGACCCCGCCCACGAGCACCGGACCAGCCTGCAGTGAAGCGGGCCCCGAGCACACCTCACCTCCGCTGTCCGCTCCTCCGCGAGCCATGCGGTGGCCGCGGGTCGCCGGTGGGGCGGCGTGTGCGGGCCTTGTTGGTCTGGTGGGATGGTCGGGGGTGGTTCATGATCTGGGTGATGGCCTGCCAGGTCTGTTGGGGGCAGCGGCCCTGGGGAGTCGACTTCAGGAAGCCGGCGTAGGAGACGCGGCGGGGTGGCAGGGCGACGTCCAGCCAGTGGTCGTACTCCGTGTAGTCCCAGCCGTCGTTGGGGATCGGGATGAAGTCCCGCCGGCCGGTCTTGTCCTTGCTGGTGATCTGCATGACGTCGGCGTACGCGGCGTGGTTGCGCACGACGACGCAGTAGTGCTGGAGGGTCTGGCTGTCGTCCTCGCGCAGCGGGACGTCGGCCAGCCAGATCTCCCCGGTCCGGGGGCGGCGTACCTCCCGGTCCGTGCTGCCTGGACGGTCCCGGTCCGTGCCGGGGCGCGGGCCGTGGATCACCACCCGCTGGGGCGGGTCGTCGCGTCGGCACCAGCGGCGGACGGCATGGAAGGTGATCATCATCGCGCCCGCCGCGGCCACCGTCTCGAGCGTGGCGGTGAACGACCACGGCAGCTCGGTGGGTGAGGCGGCGCCGGCGGTGGGATGAGTTCGCGCGTACGCGGCGATCGACCGGTTGGCCCAGGTGGCGCCCCAGAACGCCAGGGCGGCGGAGGCGGAGAACAGCGCGGTGTGCAGCAGCAGCGTCGGCGGGCTCGGGCGGCGGCGTCCCTGGGCGCCCCAGGCGAGGGCGAGTACCACCAGGGCGGATGCCGTCCACAGGCCGATGTCCTGGACGGGCGTCGTGGTGCGCGGCCCGTGCTCCTGGACGGCGAGCAGCTCGGGCAGGGTGATCGGCAGCAGCAGGACGTAGGCGAGGGTCACCCAGCCGAAGAGGAACCCCAGACAGCCACCGCATCCGCAGCCGGGTGTGTTCGATCGCCGTGCCATGCCCGTTCCCCCCGGCTGCCGTACCTTTCGGGTGACGATAGCGGCGGGATGGCAGGGATGTCCGGGAAACCGGTTGAGTGAGGCAGACGTTCGATAGCAGGCTGTATGAGTCGTTTTGGTCGCCGCTCCCCCGGTCACTTGCCTCCTGGCGTCCGCATCACGGCAGAGGGCGGGTTGAGGCTGTTCATCGGGTACGTCGGTCTGATCGCCGAGTAGGGCCGGTAGTCGGGCCTGTCGGTGAAGGACGCGGTCATGGGCGTCGCGTAGTCGTCGAACTGGGTGAGGGGGCCGATCCCGGCGAGCAGTCCGATGGTGCGGACCATGGAGGCGGTGTTGTAGAAGGTCGAGTCGACCCTGCCCGTCCGCGTGTACGGGCTGACCGCCAGGGCGAGCGTCCGGTGGGCGTCGACGTGGTCGGGCCCGCCCTGGGCCTCGTCCTCGGTGACGAGGATGACGGTGTCCTTCCAGAACCGGGAGTGGGACACGGCGTCCACCAGCCTGCCGAGGGCGTAGTCGTTGTCGGCCACCATCGCCTTGGGTGTGGGCCGGCCGGCCCCGAGGCCGAAGGTGTGGTCACCGGGGAGCTGGACGAACTGCACCGTCGGCATGGCGCCCTCGGCCTCGTACCGACGGAAGCTCTTCAGCCACTGGTCGACCCGTGGAGTCGGACAGTCCTTCTTGGCGGGGGCGAAGGTGCCCGCCGAGTCCGGGCAGCCCAGATCCACCAGGAACCGGTGGTCCGTCCGGGCGTCGAGCACCGGGTCCGCGGCGTGCACCTCGTCCCCCTTGCGCTTCACGTAGAAGCCGTAGTTGGCGAAGCTCACGCCGGCCCTGGCGAGGCGCTGCCAGAGATAGGAGTCCTCGGTGCCCTGCGCGGCGTTCTCCGGGGCGTTGTTCCCACCCGGGTAGACACCCTTGCGGCCGGAGTAGGCCGCGGGCCACATCTGCTCCACGTAGGGGTTGGAGTTGGCCTGGACCGCCCAGTTCCAGCCGCCGGCGCTGACGTTCCCCTCGCCGTAGAAGTTGTCGATGGTGGTGAAGCGGCGTGCCAGCTCGCGGGTGTTGGGCGCCGACTCGTCCCCGAACAGGTTGAGGCGGGGGTCGCCGTTGCCCTTCCCCAGACTGCCGAGCACCTGGTCGTAGCTGCGGTTCTCCTTCACGATGTAGATCACGTGCTTGACAGGGCTCCCGCCACCGGGGTCGCGCGGCACCACACCACCACCGCCCCCGGTCACCCGGGTGTTGTTGAACTCCACCTGGCGTGTGTACTCGGCCAGGCGCTCGCCCGAGGCCGGCACGTCCACAGCGCTCAGCGTGCCCACGACCATCGACGCGAGCTGCTGACTGGGGGAAGCCCTGGCCAGGCGCTCGGGGTTGGGGTATCCAGGTCCGTCGTTCGGGCCCGCCCCCAGCCCCTTGGCATTCGTGACCCAGAGGTGGCCGTCGCGCCAGACGACCGCGCTGGGGTACGAGCCGGTGGGGATCCGCCCCAGAACCCCGCCCCCGGCCAGGCCGAGCACCGCGACGCTGTTGTCGCCGGAGTCGGCGACGAACAGCCGCCTGCCCACGGGGTCGAGGGCCAGGCCCGTCGGGTTGCTGCCGACGAGGCCCTTCTTGGACGTCAACACGGAGAAGCCGCGCACCACGCTCCTGGTCGCCAGATCGACCTCGCTGACACTGTCGGCGTCGCCGTTCGCGACATACAGCTTCCCGCCGCACGCGGAGAGCACCGACTTGTTCGGATGCAGCCCCACCTTGATCCGCCCCGTCCTGCGGGGCGACGGGCCCGCCACATCGAAGACGTCCACGGTGTCGGCACCCTGGTTCGACACATAGGCCGTGCGTCCGTCCTTGCCGAGCGTCACCCACACCGGCCGATGACCCGCGGCGACGGTCCGCACCCGCCCGCCGACGGTGTCGGCGACCGTCACCGCGTCCCCGAGCTGATCCGCGACGACCAGCCTCTTCCCGTCCGGGGTGACGGCCAGACCGGCCGGGAAGAGGGTGAGGGCCTTGCCCTCCGGGGACTTGGTGGGCAGCTTGACGGGATCACGTTCGGTGAGCCGGCCACCCGCGAACGACAACACCCGGATCTTGGAGTTCCCCGCGGCACTGGCGTAGGCGGTCCTGCCGTCCGGACTCCACGCCAGACCGATGTACAGCGACTCCGGCGACGGATACGACCGTGTCTGAACGACCCTGTTCGTCCGGGTGTCGACCAGTTGCAGGCTCTGCACTCCCTGACCGTTGTTGGTCACCAGCAGATGGCGACCGTCGGGATGAAGTACCGCGTTCAGCGGCAGGCTCCCTAGCCGGGTCTGGTGGCCCGCCGGTGTGACCCGGTACCCGACCGGCGTAATCGCGGTGCCGTCCTTCCTTGGACCAACGGTCTTGATGCCGGGCGGGGACACCGGACCGTCGGATCCGGTGGGTATGGCATCGGTCGGGGCCCTGGGCGCCCAGGGGGCGGCGACCACGGCCATGGCTGCCCCGCCGATCACGAGGGCACGGAAGTACGGGCCGGCCAATGTCTTCTCCCCTGCTCGGCATGGCGATGCGACGTGGGTCGACGGCTAAGGGGATTGTCACCGCTGATACCCGGCCGCTCTCGTCGCGGCGGGCATTCAGGTGAGTGGGCGACCACCGGCTCACCGGTCCCCGCACTCGAACCAGACCGTCTTCCCGCCCCCGGGCACGGGCTCCACGCCCCACTTCCCCACCACGGCATCGAGCAGCAGCAGCCCCCGGCCGCCCTCTGCCTCCGGCGCCGGGTCCGGCACGACCCGCGGGAGCCGGGAGCAGCCGTCCGTCACCTCCACCCGGACCCCCGCGCCCCGCCGCAGCAGCACCAGCGCGCAGCGGCGGTCCGGCACATGACGTACGACGTTGGCGACCAGCTCGGTCACGGCGAGCTGCACGACGTCCGTCAGCTCGGCCAGCTCCCACTCGTCCAGGCAGGACCGGACGATCCTGCGGATGTGCCGGGCCGAGTGCTCGCCGACGGTGAGGCGCATGCGGTACTGGACCGGGCGGGGGCCAAGGCCCACCAGGGCGGGGGGAAAGTAGTCGTCCACAGGACGAGGATGACCTCGCGCGACTACTTTGAGCTACGGGACGGATACAACGGGTTCCGCAGTGGGCCCAGTTGCGCGAGAGGGGACCGTGCGTGACCCACATCAACATCCTCGACCCGGGTGCGTCGCCGCTCGACTACTACGGCTTCGAGCTGCGGCGACTTCGGGAGGCGGCGGGGCTCACGCAGCGGCAGCTCGGGGACGTCCTCAACTACACGGGGTCGCTGGTCGGGCAGATCGAGACGGCGCGGAAGGTCCCGACGCTGGAGTTCAGCGAACGGGCCGACGCGGCGCTGGGCTCCGACGGACTGCTGTCCCGCCTGGTCGAGCTGGTGCTGCGAAACCAACTCCCCACCTGGTTCAGGCAGGTGGCCGAGTTGCAGTCACGGGCCGTGGAAATCTGCTCCTTCGAGACACACATGGTGCACGGTCTCCTCCAGACCGAGGCGTACGCGCGCGCCGTGCTCGGCGCCCTGGACGACACCGGCCTCGACGACCGCACCGCCGTTCGACTGGCCCGGCAGCGGATCTTCGAGAAGGAGGAGCCGCCGGTGTTCTGGGCGATCCTCAGTGAGGCCGTGCTGTACCAGGAGATCGGCGGTCCGGTCACCATGCGGGAGCAACTGGGCCACCTGTTGGGGTTCAAGGACAACCCGCGGATCAATATCCAGGTGCTGCCCTTCAAGTCTGGGGCGCATGCTGGGCTGCAAGGCTCGTTCGACCTCTACCGCTTCGAGTCCGACCCGGCAATCGTGTACACGGAGGGCTACGGGGGCAGCGGCCATCCAACTGCCAACCGAGCCACTATCAAGAAGTGCTCGCTCCGTTACGATCATCTGCAAGCCGCCGCACTGTCCCTCCGGGACTCGGCGGAGATGATCCGGTGTGTGATGGAGGACCGCTATGGAGAACAACGCGATGTGGCGTAAGTCCAGCTACAGCGGCGACGAGGGCGGCAACTGCGTAGAAGTCGCCGAACTGCCGGAGGCCACCGTCGCCGTACGCGACTCCAAGAACACGACGGGCCCGATCCTCTCCTTCGAGCCCGCCGCCTTCTCCTCGTTCCTGGACTGGACTACAGCCGCTGAATGATCGTCCCGGTGGCCAGTCCGCCCCCGGCGCACATGGTCACCAGGGCGAACTCCTTGTCGGCGCGCTCCAGTTCGTGCAGGGCCGTCGCGATGAGGCGGGCGCCGGTCGCGCCGACCGGGTGGCCGAGGGCGATCGCGCCGCCGTTGACGTTGACCTTCTCCAGGTCCTGCTCGAAGACCTGGGCCCAGCTCAACACCACTGAGGCGAACGCCTCGTTGATCTCGACGAGGTCGATGTCCTTGAGGGACATGCCGGCCTTGCCCAGTACCGTGCGCGTGGCGTCGACGGGGCCGTCGAGGTGGAAGTGCGGGTCGGCGCCGACGAGGGCCTGGGCGACGATCCGCGCGCGGGGCTTCAGCTTCAGGGCGCGGGCCATCCGCTTGGAGGCCCACATGATGGCGGCAGCGCCGTCCGAGATCTGCGAGGAGTTGCCCGCCGTGTGCACGGCGGTCGGCATGACGGGCTTCAGCCGGGCCAGCGCCTCCGTCGACGTGTCGCGGAGCCCCTCGTCCTTGTCCACCAGGCGCCACATGCCCTGCCCGGCGCGCTGCTCGTCCTCCGTGGTCGGGACCTGGACGGCGAACGTCTCGCGTTTGAAGCGCTCTTCGGACCAGGCGACGGCGGCGCGTTCCTGGGAGCGTAGACCCAGCGCGTCGACATCCTGACGGCTCAGCCCGCGGTGGCGGGCGATGCGTTCGGCGGCCTCGAACTGGTTCGGCAGGTCGACGTTCCACTCGTCGGGGAAGGGCTTGCCGGGCCCGTGCTTGGATCCGGACCCGAGCGGCACGCGGGACATCGCCTCGACGCCGCAGCTGATCCCCACGTCGATGACCCCGGCCGCGACCATGTTGGCGACCATGTGACTCGCCTGCTGCGACGACCCGCACTGGCAGTCGACGGTCGTCGCGGCGGTCTCGTACGGCAGCCCCATGGTCAGCCAGGCCGTACGGGCGGGGTTCATGGACTGTTCGCCGGCGTGGGTGACCGTGCCGCCGACGATCTGCTCGACGGCGTCGGCGGGGATGCCGGTGCGGCCGAGGAGCTCGCGGTAGGTCTCGCCCAGGAGATAGGCGGGGTGGAGGTTGGCGAGCGCGCCGCCGCGCTTGCCGATGGGGGTGCGTACGGCTTCGACGATCACGGGCTCCGAGGCCATGGGGGTGCGTCCTCTCCCTAGGGCCTGTCCGGCGGGCAGGCCCGGTAACCCGCGCGGCGCGGGCGTCCCGGCCACCCGCCACGCAGAACTAGTACGCGTTCTAGTTCCGTGTGCAGTCTGCGGACAGGGGGTCCGCAATCGCAAGGGGGGTGCACGTAATTGGGGTCGCCATGCCCCTTGCGACTTGTAGAACCCGTTACTACCTTCACGGAAACCCGAGTATCTGATGGACCGTCAGAATGGTGGGAGTGAGTCGCCCATGCCCTGTCCCGCGCTGCCCGACGGGTTCGACTTCACCGACCCCGACCTGCTGCACCACCGCGTCCCGCTCCCGGAGTTCGCCGAACTGCGGCAGGCCGAACCGGTCCGCTGGATCCCGCAGCCGCACGGCCTGGCCGGGTTCGCGGACGACGGCTACTGGGCCGTGACCCGGCACGCGGACGTCAAGTACGTCTCCACGCACCCGGAGCTCTTCTCCTCCTACCTCAACACGGCGATCATCCGGTTCACCGAGGACATGGAACGGGACGCGATCGACGCGCAGCGGCTGATCCTGCTGAACATGGACCCGCCCGAGCACACCCGGGTCCGCCAGATCATCCAGCGCGGCTTCACCCCGCGGTCCATCCGCGCCCTGGAGGAGCGCCTGCGCGCCCGCGCCCAGGCGATCGTCGCGTCGGCCCGTGCCCGGTCCGGGCCCTTCGACTTCGTCACCCAGGTGGCCTGCGAACTGCCGTTGCAGGCCATCGCCGAACTGATCGGCGTCCCGCAGGACGACCGCGCGAAGATCTTCGACTGGTCGAACCGGATGATCTCGTACGACGACCCGGAGTACGCGATCACCAAGGAGACGGGCCAGGAGTCCGCCACCGAGCTGATCGCGTACGCGATGAACATGGCCGCCGAGCGCAAGCAGTGCCCGGCGCACGACATCGTGACCACGCTGGTGGCGGCGGAGGACGAGGGCAACCTCAACTCGGACGAGTTCGGCTTCTTCGTGCTGATGCTGGCGGTGGCGGGCAACGAGACCACCCGCAACGCCATCACCCACGGCATGCACGCCTTCCTCACCCATCCGGAGCAGTGGGACCTCTACAAACGCGAGCGCCCGTCGACCGCCGCCGAGGAGATCGTCCGCTGGGCCACCCCGGTCAACTCCTTCCAGCGCACGGCCACGCAGGACACGGAGCTCGGCGGCAAGCAGATCAAGGAGGGCGACCGCGTCGGCCTGTTCTACGCCTCCGCCAACCACGACCCCGAGGTGTTCGCCGACCCCGACGGTTTCGACATCACCCGCGACCCCAACCCCCACCTCGGCTTCGGCGGCGGTGGGCCCCACTACTGCCTGGGCAAGTCCCTGGCGGTCCTGGAGATCGACCTGATCTTCCACTCGATAGCGGACGCGATGCCGGGCCTCCGCCTGGCCGCCGACCCCCGCCGCTTGCGCTCCGCGTGGATCAACGGCGTGAAGGAACTCCGGGTCACCACGACCTGACCCCACCCGTTCCCCCAGACTCGGGCCGACGGCTCCCGGCGCCGCCGGCCCGAGCGGGGGAGGCAGGACCACCCCCACGCCCAGTACCTGCCTCCCCCGAAAGCCCCGGCCTCCGGCGGTCCGGTGGTTCTGCGGTCCCGCGGTTCCGCGGCTCCGCTGATCAGGCACCCAGGTTGTGCCACGCATGCGTACAACGCCCCTGGCACCGTGTTTCCCTCCGGCGCGTGTCGGCCACCGTGAAGGTCGAGACGAGCACGCGGAAGGCCTTCACATGCTCGGCCTCGGGAAGGCCGATGATCGTCCCCACCCTCTGGAGGAAGGGCTCCATCGTGATCAGGACCGCCGGGGTGACCGTGGGTTTCACCCCGGCCCTCGCCACCCCGGCCCGGCCGTCCTCAACGGTCGCGCTCGCCTGCATCAGGTAGTGGCCGATCTCGACGAGCACGGCGGTCTGTCCGGCGCGATCGAGCGCGGAGAACCAGGCCACGCCTTCCGCCAGCGGGACGATCCCCTGCGCGACCCGGTTGATGACCAGCTCGGACTCCCTCATCGGTGTCATCCGGACGCCGTCTCCTTCACCGGTGCCGTTCGTTCGCGGTCGGTCGTCGTCGGAGCCTCCGTGGGGGTGAGTCGGGCTCGTGGGCCCTGGAACAGGTAGGTCAGACCGAAGCCGCCGGTCACGACCAGGGCGCCGCCGAGCGCGTCGAGGACCCAGTGGTTGCCGGTGGCGACTATGGCCGAGACCGTGAAGAGCGGGTGGAGCAGGCCCAGGGCCTTCATCCACCATCTCGGGGCCATGATCGCGATGACGACGCCGCACCACAGGGACCAGCCGAAGTGCAGGGAGGGCATCGCGGCGTACTGGTTGGTGAGGGCGGTGAGGGTGCCGTAGTCCGGCTTGGAGAAGTTCTGGGCGCCGTGGACGGTGTCGATGATGCCGAGGGACGGCATCAGACGGGGCGGGGCCAGGGGGAAGGCCCAGAAGCCGGCCAGGGCGAGGAGGGTGGCGAAGCCGAGGGCCGAGCGGGCCCAGCGGTAGTCGGCCGGGCGGCGCCAGTAGAGGACGGCCATGATGGTCAGGGGCACGACGAAGTGGAACGACTCGTAGTAGAAGTCGAAGAAGCTCCGCAGCCAGTCGACCTTGGTCACCGCGTGGTTGACCGCGTGCTCGAAGTCGATGTGCAGGAAGCGCTCGATGTCGAGGACGAGACGGCCGTGCTCCTCCGCCCGCGCCCGGTCCGCCGAGTTGCTGCCGCCCGTCGCCGCCAGGCGGACCTGCTGGTACGCGGCGTACGTGACGCGTATGAGGAGCAGCTCCAGGAGCAGGCTGGGGCGGGTGAGGGCCCGGCGGAGGAAGGGCAGCAGCGGGACGCGCCGGAAGCGGGCGGGGACGGGAGCCGCGTACTTTGCGGGGATCGGCGCCCGGTAGTACGGGGAGGCGCGCGACAGGAACGGGACGGCGGTCGCCGCCGCCAGGGCCGCGAGCAGCACGATGTCGTCCCGCAGGGGGTACATCGCCGGCACGTTCGGCAGCATCATCTTCGCGGGGAGGGTGGTCACGAGGACCACGGCCACCGGCCACACGTAACGGTCGGACGCCCGCCTCCCCACCCGGCCGACCACCGCGAGCAGCACCCACAGCAGCTGGTGCTGCCAGGCCGTCGGCGAGACCACGACCGCCGCGCAGCCGGTGATCGCGACGGCGAGCAGCAGCTGCCCGTCACGGGCGTAGTGGACGGCGCGGCGCAGGCCGAGGACGGCGACGGCCGCGCCCAGGAACAGGAAGAGGCCTATTTCGAGGGGGCCGGTGAGGCCGAGCCGCAGCAGGCCGCCGTGCAGGGACTGGTTGCCGAGGCCGTCGGCCTCGCCGCCGAGTCCCGCGCCGGCCATGTGGTGCACCCAGTAGGTGTACGAGTCGTGCGGCATCGCGGCCCAGGCCAGCGCGGTGCTCGCGGCGAAGGTGGCACCGGTGGTCACGGCGGCGCCCCGGCGGCCGGTGAACCACAGCAGCGGCGCGAAGAGCAGTACGGTCGGCTGGAGCGCGGCGGCCAGGCCCATGCAGAGTCCGCCGGCGCGTTCCCCGCGCACGGTGAAGCAGCCGAGCAGGACGAGCAGCACCGGGATGATGCTGGTCTGGCCCAGCCAGAGGGTGTTGCGCACCGGCAGCGAGAGCATCAGCAGGCTGACGGCGACCGGAGCGGCCAGCAGCGAGGTGCGGCGGTCGACCGGCTGGGGCAGGGCTCGGGCGGCGACCAGGCCGAGGGCGACGACCAGCAGCAGCGTGCCGAAGGTCCAGCCCCAGCCGAGCGCCTGTTCGGCCGAACGGGTGAGTGGCTTGAGGACGAGGCCGCCGAAGGGAGTGCCGGTGAAGCGGGTGGAGTCGTACAGCGAGCCCTTCACATGCAGGACGCCCTCGGGGCCGACCCAGGTCTCCAGGGCGGTCAGCCGCTGACCGCTCGGGGTGGAGAGGACGACCGCCACCTGCCGTATCGCCAGGATCGCGGCCACCAGCCACAGGCCGAGCCGGACCACACGCAGCGGGGGTCTCGCCTCTGCTACGGCCGTCGCTCCGAAACCGTCCGCCGCCGGTCGTCCGCCGTGCTCCACGTTCGCCACGCCCCGTAGGCCTCCCGCCCCATCCGTCCCGCGTGTCCCGTACTTCCCGTGGGCCTCACGCGCGGAGACTCCTCCGCGCGTCCTCCTGAGGCTCGCGCCCCCCGACGAGAGACGCGGGCAACCCCCTCTTCGCCTGACCGCCGCTCGCCTTTTGTCCGGATGACGATAGTCCGGGGGGTGTGCGGTTGCCCGGCCGAGGCGCGAGAAGGATCACAGCATGCTGGCCGAAAACGGGCGTGCGGACCGGCAGACGTACCTGTACACGGGCCATTTAGTTGCACCCTGCATCGAAGTGCGTGCGACCCGTAAGCGGCACAAGTCACCCTATGGTCGTTTTCGGCCCGCCCGCCGCCGTGCGGACCGCGTATCTGTCCCCGTCGAAAGGCAGGCGAGCGAAGCCTTGGCGAGTGCCACAGCCGCCCCCGTGTCCGCCTCACCGAAGTCCCCCGCTTCCGCGAAGTCCCCCGCCGCCCGGGTCACCGTCACCGAACCGGCGATGGTCAAGCGTGCCGTGAAGGCCGCCGCGCTGGGCAACGCCATGGAGTGGTTCGACTTCGGCGTCTACAGCTACATCGCGGTGACGCTCGGCAAGGTCTTCTTCCCCTCCGGGAACCCGACCGCCCAGCTCCTGTCCACCTTCGGCGCCTTCGCCGCGGCCTTCCTGGTCCGCCCGCTCGGCGGCATGGTCTTCGGACCGCTCGGCGACCGTGTCGGCCGCCAGAAGGTCCTCGCGGTCACCATGATCATGATGGCGGTGGGCACCTTCGCGATCGGCCTGATCCCGTCGTACGCGTCGATCGGCGTGGGCGCGCCGCTGCTGTTGCTGGCCGCCCGGCTGGTGCAGGGCTTCTCGACCGGCGGCGAGTACGCGGGCGCGTCCACCTTCATCGCCGAGTACGCGCCGGACAAGAAGCGCGGCTTCTTCGGCAGCTGGCTGGAGTTCGGCACGCTGGCGGGCTACATCGGCGGCGCGGGCCTGGTCACCCTGATGACGGCGCTCCTGTCCTCGCACGACCTGCTGACCTGGGGCTGGCGGGTGCCGTTCCTGATCGCGGGCCCGATGGGCATCATCGGGCTGTACCTGCGGATGCGGCTGGAGGAGACCCCGGCGTTCGCCGCCGAGGTCGAAAAGGCCGAAACGAACCGTCCGAAGGTTCCGCTGCGCGAGATGGTCGCGGGCCAGTGGAAGGCCCTGCTCCTCTGTATGGGCCTGGTCCTGGTCTTCAACGTCACGGACTACATGCTGCTGTCGTACATGCCCAGCTACCTCACCAGTGAGCTGAAGTACGACGAGACGCACGGCCTGCTCGTCGTCCTCGGCGTGATGACCCTGATGATGATCGTCCAGCCCTTCGTGGGCGCGCTGTCCGACCGCGTGGGCCGCCGGCCGATCATCGCGGTGGGCTGCGTGGGCTTCCTCGCCCTCTCCGTTCCCGCCCTGCTGCTGATCCGCCAGGGCAGCCTGCTCGCGGTCGCGCTCGGCATGGGTGCGCTGGGTCTTCTGCTGGTGTGCTTCACCGCGGCGATGCCCGCCGCGCTGCCGGCCCTGTTCCCGACCCGTGTTCGCTACGGCTCGCTGTCGATCGGCTTCAACGTGTCCGTCTCGCTCTTCGGCGGTACGACTCCGCTGGTGGTCACGGCGTTGATCGGGGCTACCGGGAACATGATGATGCCCGCGTACTACATGATGGCCGCGGCCGTCATCGGGGGCTTCGCGGTGTGGCGCATGGCGGAGTCCGCGGGGCGGCCGCTGCCGGGGTCCGCGCCGTCGGTGGAGCGCGTCTGACCGGTCGCTCCGCGGGCGGGGTGGGGTGGTGCGGGTGGGCCCACGACGGTTCCTCGCCCCCGCCGCCCCTGCCCTTTCCCGTCCCCAGGGGCTCCGCCCCTTCGACCCCGCCGGGGCTCCGCCCCGGACCCCATCGGCCTGAACGGCCTCGTCCTCAAACGCCGGACGGGCTGATAAGAGCAGGCCGCGCCTCCCAGTCGCCCTCGACGGGAGAGGGGAGCCGTACCTTCCAGCCGACCCGCATGGGTGCTGGTGGACACGCCGTAGAGGCAGGTGATCTGTGGCGGCCGGGTGCGTAAGGTGCCGCCGGGGTATTCGGCGAGTACCGGACAGGGAAAGGCAGTGGACGCATGAGCGGGTCGCAGCTCTGGGACGATGTCGACTTCTACTTCACCAGCCACCTCTCGCCCGACGACGAGGTGCTCCAGGCGGCACTGCGCGACAGCGAGGCGGCTCAGCTCCCGCACGTCAGCGTCACGGCGAACCAGGGCAAGCTGCTCCAGCTCCTCGCCCAGATCCAGGACGCCCGCACCATCCTCGAGATCGGCACGCTCGGCGGCTACAGCACCATCTGGCTGGGCCGCGCCCTTCCGGCCGACGGCCGCCTCGTCTCGCTCGAGTACAACGCCAAGCACGCCGAGGTCGCCACCCGCAACATCGCCCGCGCCGGCCTGGACAAGATCGTCGAGGTGCGGGTGGGCCCGGCCCTGGAGTCGCTGCCCAAGCTGGCCGACGAGAACCCCGCCCCCTTCGACCTGGTCTTCATCGACGCGGACAAGTCCAACAGCGCCCACTACGTCGAGTGGGCGCTGCGGCTCACCCGCGCGGGCAGCCTGGTCGTCATCGACAACGTCGTACGCGGCGGCCGGGTCGTGGACGCCGAGAGCATCGAACCGGACGTACGCGGCACCCGCGCCGCCATCGAGCTGATCGCCGCCCACCCGCGACTGAGCGGCACCGCCATCCAGACGGTGGGCAGCAAGGGCTACGACGGCTTCGCCCTGGCCCGGGTGCTCGCCTAGCCCTCGTGGTAGAAGCCCACGTTCACGCTGCGCGGCTCGGTGCGGTCCTGGATGATGATCTCACCGGAGCCGCCCCGGGGCAGCCGTACGGTGCCGCCGTAGGCGATGGTCTGCGCGTACTCGCCGACGGTCAGCCGCACCTCGGCCGACGGGTCGGCCTGCGAGCCGCGCAGCCAGGACACCTGCCAGCCGCCGTCCGGCCCGCACAGGAACTCCAGGTGGACCCGGGAGACGAACAGCCAGTCCTCGGGCGTCACCAGGCGGCACACGGCCGCATCCCGGCCCACCCGCAGCGCGGCACCCGGTTCGCTGGGCGCGTCGGCCATGGTCATGCCGGCCGTGGCGCCCGCGTCCGCCGCGGAGACGGTGGCCATCGTGAGTTCGAGCACGTGCGTTCCCCCTGGAATGTGCTGGTACGGCGGCCGGATTGGCGCTCCGCCGCCGCATGATAAAACGCCCGGCCGGGCCACGTCCGGCACAATGGCCTCATGACCGAGCGAAAGCCACCTGGGGTGCCGTTCGAGTCCTGGGTCGACAAGCAGATCCGTGACGCCGAGGGGCGCGGCGAGTTCGATCAGCTGCCCGGCGCCGGCAAGCCGCTGCCGAGGGACCTGGAGACCTCGTACGACGAACTGTGGTGGGTGAAGCGCAAGATGGCCCGCGAGGGCCTGGCGATGCTGCCGCCGGCCCTGGCCCTGCGCAAGGAGGCCGAGGACGCCCTCGCGGCGGCGTACGCGGCGCCCTCGGAGCGGATCGCGCGGAAGATCATCGACGAGGTGAACGTCAAGCTCCGCGACATGATGTTCAAGCCGCCGCCCGGCCCCCCGCTGGGCATGAAGCCGTACGACGTCGAGGAGGTCGTACGTGAGTGGCGGGAGCGCCGGGCGGCGGCGGGTATCAAGTCACAGGCGTAGCAGCCGCTCCGCCAGTTCCCGGTAGTCCCGCAGGGCCAGCCGGAGTTGCTCGGTGTCGGCCGTGGAGCCGGGCTTGTCGTCGGCGGACTGCCAGGACATGCGCAGGGTGCGCCGGCGCCGGCCGACCGCCTCCGTGAAGCGGGCGGCGATCTCCTCCACCACCCGGTCGGCCTCTTCCACCGCGTCCCGGGGTTCGTCGACGAACCCGGAGACCGCCTGTTGCAGCCGCAGTCCGAACTTGTCGGTCTCCTCGTGGGGGACGAGCGACGCGGCGGAGGCCGCGGGCGGCTTGGACGGTGCGGGTGGTGCGGACGGTGAGGGTGGCGCGGGTGGCTCAGCCCTTCGCGCCTCGGCCGCGGGCGTCTCGGTCCCCGGCTTCTCGGTCGCCGGATTCACAGTCGCCTGCTTCTCGGTCGCCTGCTTCTCGGTCGCGGGCGGTGTCGCGCCGTGTCGGGTCACGTCGGTCATGTGTGTCACCTCTCCGCGACCGGGTGCCGGTGGAACAGGTGCGGCCGGTGGGAGCGCTCCGCCTTGTGGGAGACCGGGGCGCGCTGGTCGGAACGCATCAGGTCCGCGAACAGGTCCCGCGCCTCCAGCATCGCCGCGCGCAGTTCCTCGGTGTCGGTGCCGGACCCGTCCCCCGCGGCGCCGACGGCGCGGTGGACGCGCCGGTAACCCCGCACGTTCCCGGCGTGGTGCACGGACAGCGCGGCGAGCTGCTCCTCGTACTGTCCGCCGTCCGGGAAGCCACGCGCGCCGGCCGCTTCGGCGAGCAGCCGGTCGACGTCCGCCACCGCCTCGCGCGGCGAGTCGACGAAGTGTTCCTGGGCCGCGGCCCAGCGGGCCTCGAACCGTTCACGTTCCGCGGGCTCCAACGGCCGCTCGCGCAGCCCGCCGTGCCGTTCCAGCCGCTCGGTCAGCTCGCGGTCGGCGGCCTTGGTGTCGCCGTCGTGCCGGGCCAGCACGTGGTCGTACTCGGGCCCGAAGCGCCGCCTGAGGTTCCGCCCGCCGTTTCCGCCGCGGGCGCGCCGGGTCGAGGCGGCCGCGACAACGACCACGGCCGCCACGATCACGACCAGAGCAATGATCAAGCCTGTGGACATGTCTGCCTTCCGGTGTGTCGGCCCCGTGGGCCGGTTCACTGCCCGGGTTGCCCGGAAGGCGGCCCACAAACGACGCTCCGTCAGCGAAGCGGTGCGCTCCGGGCATGTTCCGGCCGAGCCGGGGGGGCGACGAGCGGGATGCCGTCGACGAAAACTCCTCGGCCCGGTGTGTCGATCCCGCGGCGGCCCGATCGACGCAGGGGTGTGAGGGACCGGAGGTCCCCGGGAACCGAGGAGGTAGTCATGGGTGAGGTCATCGCGCGGCTGGCCATGTCGTTGGACGGGTACATCGCCGGCCCCGAGTCGGGGCGCGAGCACCCGCTGGGCATCGGCGGCGAGCGGCTGCACTCGTGGGTGTTCGGGCTGCGCACGTTCCGTCGGATGCAGGGGATGGAGGGGGGCGCGGGCGGACCCGACGACGAGTTGCTCGCCGAGCACGTCGCCCGGCCGGGCGCGGTGGTGATGGGCCACGGCATGTACATCACCGGCGAGATCCCGTGGGGCGACGAACCGCCCTTCCACATGCCGGTGTTCGTCGTCACCCGGCACCCGCGCGAGCCGCTGGTGAAGCGGGGCGGCACCACCTTCCACTTCGTCACCGAGGGACCGGAGCGCGCGTTGGAGCTGGCCCGGGAGGCGGCCGGCGGCAAGGACGTCTCCCTCGCCGGGGGCGCCGACCTGGTGGGGCAGTTCATCCGCGACGGCCGGCTGGACGAACTGCTCCTGCACGTCGTGCCCGTGCTCCTGTGCGACGGACGGCGGCTGTTCGGCGACCCGGGCGACCTCGGCGGCCTGCCCATCGAGTGGCGCAAGACCCAGGTGCTGGACTCACCGGAGGTCACGCATATTCGGTTGCGCCGGACGCCCCCCGCGTCCTGACAATGCGGGCATGACCTGGACCGTCTCCCGGGAACCCGCGAACTCCCCCGTCGCCGCCGCCCTCTGGCGGGCGTACTACACCGAGGTCAGCGACCGCTGGTACCTGCTGCACGAGGGGCGGCGCACCGAGCCGGCGGAGCTGGAGAGGGAGATCGCGGCCCACCCGGGCGCCGAACTCGGGCCGCCCACAGGGCGGTTGCTGGTGGCGCGGTACGACGGTGAGCCCGCCGGCAGCGCGGGCGTACGGCTCCTGGACCCGGCCACCGCCGAGCTCACCCGGGTCTTCCTGTACGAGGCGATGCGCGGCAAGGGCGGCGCCGCGCTCCTCGTGGCCGCCGCCGAGGACACGGCCCGCTCGCTCGGCGCCGAGCGGATGATCCTCGACACCCGCACGGACCTGGTGGAGGCCCGCGCCCTGTACGCCCGGCTCGGCTACGCGGAGACGGAGCCGCACAACGACGACGTGTACGCCGAGCACTGGTTCCGCAAGGACCTCGTCCGCGAGAACCTCAACAGCTAGGACCTCAACCGCCAGGACCTCAACTGAACTTCGCCGTCGCCCCGTTGTGCGGCCGCTCCCGTTCCGAGCCGCACAGTTCGCCGGTCAGTTCCCGCACCAGCCGGTCCAGGTCGGTGGGGCGGTCGGGCCCCCACCAGTCGCCCAGCAGTTCGGCCATCGACTCCTCGCGGGCCTTGGCCAGCCGCTCGGCGACGGCGCGGCCCGTGTCGGTCAGGGTGAGGTCGAGGCCCTGCCGCAGCACGAGCTTGCGCTCCTCTATCTGGCGGGCGGCCTCGAGGATCACGTTCAGCGGCACGGTGGTGCGCTCGGCGAGCATGCCCGGCTCCACCGAGCCGTACCGCCTGATCCGCAGCAGCATCCAGCCGGCCCCGGGCAGCAGGTCGTACCCGGCCCGCTCGGTGATCTTCACATAGACCTCCCGCCGCCCCTCGCGGGTGCCGAGCAGGGACAGCGCGCGGCACACCTCGTCGTACGAGGAGCGCTCGACCGGGTTGGGGGCGATGGTCTCCGACACGTCCGGTGCCGTGACCGAGCCGCGCAGCCGGTCCTCCTTCAGGAACCAGGCCAGTACGAAACCGAGGAGGGCGACGGGAGCCGCGTACAGGAACACGTCGGTGATCGAGGACGCGTACGCGTGCAGGGCCGCCGGGCGCAGCGTGGGCGGCAGGGCGGCGATGCCGCGCGGGTCGGACTTCAGCGTGTCCGCGGACAGGCCGCCGGGCAGCCGGACGCCCCGGAAGGCGGTGGCGAGGTTGTCGGCGAGCCGGTTCGCGAAGACCGTGCCGAAGATGGCGACGCCGAAGGAGGCGCCGATGGACCGGAAGAAGGTGGCGCCGGAGGTGGCGACGCCGAGGTCCTCGTACGAGACGGCGTTCTGCACGATGAGGACGAGGACCTGCATGACCAGGCCGAGGCCCAGGCCGAAGACGAAGAAGTCCACGCTCATCGCGGCCGTCGTGCTGTGTTCGTCGAGCCGGTGCAGCAGGAGCAGGCCGAGCGTGGTGACCCCGGTGCCCACGACCGGGAAGACCTTCCAGCGGCCGGTGCGGCTGACGATCTGCCCGGAGACGGTCGAGGACAGCAGCAGGCCGAACACCATCGGCAGCATGTGCACGCCGGACAAGGTCGGCGAGATGCCCTGCACGACCTGGAGGAAGGTCGGCAGGTAGGTCATCGCGCCGAACATGGCGAAGCCGACGATGAAGCTGATCACGGCGGCGAGCGTGAAGGTGCGGATGCGGAAGAGCTTCAGCGGGAGGACGGGTTCGGCGGCCCTGCGCTCCACGGCGACGAACGCGACGGCCAGCACGACGCCCAGCACCGCGAGCCCGACGGTCTGTGCCGAGCCCCAGCCCCAGGTGGTGCCGCCGAGCGAGGCGACCAGCACCAGGCAGGTGGCGACCGCGGCGATCAGGAAGGTGCCCAGGTAGTCGATGACGTGGCGGGCGGCGCGGCGCGGGATGCGCAGGGCCGTGGCGATCACGCCGAGGGCGACGACGCCGACGGGCAGGTTGACGTAGAACACCCAGCGCCAGCTCAGATGCTCGGTGAACAGCCCGCCCAGCAGCGGTCCCAGCACGCTGGTCGCGCCGAAGACGGCACCGAACAGTCCCTGGTAGCGCCCCCGCTCGCGCGGCGGGACGATGTCGCCGACGATCGCCATCGACAGCACCATCAGCCCGCCACCGCCGAGGCCCTGCAAGGCCCGGAAGCCGATCAGCTCGGGCATGTTCCGCGCCATGCCGCACAGCGCGGAGCCGATCAGGAAGATCACGATCGCGGTCTGGAAGAGCTTCTTGCGTCCGTACTGGTCACCGAGCTTGCCCCACAGCGGGGTCGCGGCGGTCGAGGCCAGCAGATACGCGGTGACCACCCACGACAGATGCTCCAGCCCGCCGAGATCGCTGACGATGGTCGGCAGGGCGGTCGACACGATCGTCTGGTCGAGGGCGGCGAGCAGCAGGCCGAGGAGCAGGGCGCCGATCGAGACGAGGACGTTCGCGCGGACGTGCTCGGCGTCCTCGGGACTCTGCGGCTTCCTCGCCGTGCCGTGCGCATCCAGGGCCATGGAGACCTCCCGCGGCTCGTGTGACACCTTTCATGGTCTTCGGTGTCACCCGTTATGGCCTGTTGAGTCCTTTCGGTGACGGTACTCCTCCGGGGCGCCGCCGGGTGTTTGTGGGGGACTTCTGCATAATCTGTGGAGCCCTGGGGCGGTGATTCGTATGGGGAGGGAACGAACGCGTGACAGCACCGAAGGGCCACCCGTGCCCGGAATGCGGCGCGCCGAGGGGGCCGGACAGTGCCCCGTCGTGCGACTGCACCCAGCGGGCAGCCGAAGCCCTGCGCGACACGCGTACGGCCGAGGCGGCCGCGGCGGAGGACTTCGACCCGCTGCGCATACGTCCGTACGTCGACCTGGACGCCCCGGCCGACTCCACGATGCCGCTGCGCTCGCCCGAGCCTGAGCCCACCGCGTCCGCCGCGGTCACGATGCCCATGCGCGCGGTGGAACCGGACCGGCCGGACCCGGAGGACCGGCTCGGCGAACCCGGGAGCCCCGCGCCGCGCCGTCGGCGCACCGCGCTGCTCTCCACGGGCGCCGCCCTGGCCGCGCTCCTCGCGGCGGCCGGTTTCGCGAGCGGCCTGTTCTCCTACGACACGCCGTCGCGGGACGGTGCCGCGCCCCAGGAGGTACGGGAGAGCGTTCCGGACGTGACATCGAGCGCCCCGACGACGCCGAGCTCGGCCCCCGCCGTCCCGCCCGCCCGGACGTCCGCGCCCGCCGTCCCGTCCCGCAGCGCGAGCCCGTCCCCGACCCCGTCACCCTCGGCGTCGGCATCGGCGGATTCCGCGTCCCCCACTCCCACCCGCACCCCGCGGCCCACCCAGACGGCCACGCGCGCCAACACCCCGGCCCCGGCGGCCCCGACCTCCGACCCGGTGCTGCGCCCCGGCGACCAGGGCGCGGAGGTCACCGAGCTCCAGCTGCGCCTGCGCCAGCTCAACCTCTACGCCGGCAAGATCGACGGCGACTACTCCACCCAGGTCGAGACCGCCGTCCGCACCTACCAGTGGGCCCGAGGCATCGAGGCCGACGAACTGGGCGTGTACGACACCGCGACCCGGACGAAGCTGGAGTCGGAGACGTCGGAGCCGTAGCCACTGAGCCGCCGTAGCCGCGGGCAGTCGTGCCTCCCCCCGTGCCTCAAGGGCCTGGGGGACCCCCAGGCGGCACGGGTGGGCGGTGGGGCCCCCGCTCGAGCGAAGCCGATAGTGGGGGCGGCACCCCGTCGGCGCGGGCGAGCGAAACCCGCCCGAGCCTCCAGCCGACCCGCACCTACGGGCCGACGTGCAGCCGAACGCCCCCGCCCTCGACCGTCTCCACCCGCACCTGCCGGAGGTCCCGCACCGCCACGTCCGGCCTGTGGAGCCCGGCCCGCGGGCCGACGCCCACGACCCGCATCCCCGCGGCGCGCCCCGCCGTGATCCCGGCGCCGGAGTCCTCGAAGACCACGCAGTCGGCGGGGGCGACGCCCAGTTCGGCGGCGCCCTTCAGGAAGCCCTCGGGGTCGGGCTTGCTCGCGCCGACGGACTCGGCCGTGATCCGCACGTCCGGCAGGGGTAGCCCGGCGGCGGCCATCCGCGCGGTGGACAGGGGTACGTCCGCGGAGGTCACCAGCGCGTGCGGCACGCCCGCGCCCCGCAGGGAGGCCAGGAAGGCACCCGCTCCCGGCACCTCCGCCACGCCGTCCATGTCCGCGGTCTCCTGCGCGAGCATGAGCGCGTTGTCCGCGAGGTTCTGCTCGACCGGCCGGTCGGGCAGCAGTACCGCCATCGACGCGTGCCCCTGCCGCCCGTGTACGACCTTCAGCACCTCGTCCCCGTCGAGCCCGTGCCGCTCGGCCCAGCGACGCCAGATCCGTTCCACGACGGCGTCGGAGTTGACGAGGGTGCCGTCCATGTCGAGCAGGAGGGCACGGGCGGTGAGGACGGTGGCCGGCATCGGCAGCTCCAATGACGAGAGATCCCGAGGTGGGGAGGGACAAAGCGCCCCGCCCGCCGGTCAGGGAAAACGGGCGGGAGCCACTTTGTTTCCCTACGGTACAAAACCTTGCCCGTATCCGCCACCGTCCCCGGCAAGCGTTCACCCGGCGTTCAGCTCAGCCGGCCACGGCCTCGTACAGGCTCCACGCGCCGAGCCCCAGCATCAGCAGGGCCGCGATCTGGGTGATCAGCCGCAACGGCACCCGCTTCATCAGGGCCTTGCCGCCGACGATGCCCAGCCCGGCCACCGCCCACAGCCCCAGGACCGCGCCGAGCCCGACGGAGATCGGGTCGTCGTAGCGAGCGGCGAGGTTCGCGGTCATGATCTGGGTGAGGTCACCGAACTCGGCGACGAGGATGAGCATGAAGCCGGTGCCCGCGACCTTCCAGAAGGACTGGTCGGCGGGCTTGCGGATCTCCTCCTCGTCCTCACCCTTCTGGAACAGCAGCATCGCCGCGCCACCGAGGAAGAGGACGCCGGTGATCGCGTGCACGATCTGCTGGGGCAGCAGGGTCAGCACGCTGCCGGCCGCGACGGCGAGCACGACGTGCAGGAGGAAGGCGGCGGCGACGCCCGCGAACACGTACGAGGCGCGATAGCGGGTGCCGAGGACGAGCCCGGCGAGCGCGGTCTTGTCCGGCAGTTCGGCGAGAAAGATGACGCCGAAGACGAGCGCCGTCACGGTGATGCTGATCAAGGGTCCTCAATCGGTCGGGGCTGCCCCACCGAGAGTGCTGAACCTCACAAGAGACACCTCGGCATGGCAGCACACTCGTCGCCCGTGCCGAAGGGCACGGGCGTGCACTGCTTGCCGAAGGTCTCGCTGGGCGGTCCGCGCGGGATCCGCCTCCGGGCGCCGGCTCAGGCTGGCTGAGCAGTATGTCGACGGTCCGGCGAAGAGCTACTCCCCTTCAACGCCGTCCATCGTACGTGACGCCTCCACCGGCCTCGGAGACCGAAAGTTCGGTCCTGAACCTTGTCGTGTCATGTACGCGTCATTAACTTCTTACCCAGCGCACACCTCCCCGCCACACGGCGCCGCGAGCATTCCCACGCTCGCGCTCCAACACCCCCACCCCAAAAGGGAGTTCGCATGGCCCGCTCCGCAAGGTTCTACGCGCGTCGACGACTGAGCATACTCGCGACCCTCACCGGCCTGATAGCCTCCGCCGCCCTCTTCAACTCCCCGAGCGCCTCCGCCGCCCTCCCCACCCCGGTCAGCGCCGCCACCGCCCGCGGCTACCTCGCCTCGCTCACCGTGGCCACCGAGAACCGCACCGGCTACGCGCGCGACCTGTTCCCGACCTGGGACACCATCAGCGGCACCTGCAACACCCGTGAGTGGATCCTCAAGCGCGACGGTACGAACGTCGTCACCAACTCCGCCTGCACCGCCACCAGCGGCAGCTGGTACTCCCCCTACGACGGCGCCACCTGGACCGCCGCCTCCGACGTCGACATCGACCACCTGGTGCCGCTCGCGGAGGCCTGGGACTCGGGCGCCGGCAAGTGGACCACCGCCCAGCGCGAGGCCTTCGCCAACGACGTCACCCGCCCGCAGCTCCTCGCCGTCACGGACAACGTGAACCAGTCCAAGGGCGACAAGGACCCGGCCGAGTGGATGCCCTCGCTGACGTCCTACCGCTGCACCTACGTGCGCGCCTGGGTCCAGGTGAAGTACTACTACGGCCTCTCGGTCGACTCCGCCGAGAAGACCGCGCTCACCAACTACCTGGCGAGCTGCTGACGGACCCTCCCCACCCTCCTCCGCGTTCCGTACCGTACGGGGCGACGGAGGAGGGTGACCGCCGTGGCCGCACTGCGCCTGGGACCGCTGCTGAGATACGTCGACGGCGCGTGCGCGACCGTCTGGGTCGAGGCGAGCCGTCCGTGCGCCGCCGAGGTGCGCTGCGCGGACGGCGCCGGCGGCACGGCCCGCACCTTCCAGGTGGCCGGCCACCACTACGCCCTGGTGCCGGTGACCGGACTGACACCGGGCACGTCGGTGCCGTACGAGGTGTTCCTCGACGGCACCCGCGTCTGGCCGCTCGCCGACTCCCGCCTCCCGCCCTCCGTCATCGCCACCCGCACCGCGGAAGAGGCGGTCCGCGTCGTCTTCGGCTCCTGCCGCTGGGCCGCAGCCCCGGCCGACGGCACGGACCCGGTCGGCCCCGACGCCCTCGACTGCCTCGCCGCCCGGCTGGCGGCCGACCCCGGTGGCGAACGGCCCGACGTACTGCTGCTGCTCGGCGACCAGGTGTACGCCGACGAGACCTCGGCCGAGACCCGGCGCTGGCTGGCCGCCCGCCGCGACCTGCGCGAGGCGCCGGGCGGCGAGGTGGCGGACTACGAGGAGTACACCCGGCTCTACTACGAGTCCTGGCTGGACCCCGAAGTGCGCTGGCTGCTGTCCACCGTGCCCAGCTGCATGATCTTCGACGACCACGACGTGATCGACGACTGGAACACCTCCGCCGCCTGGCTCGCCGACGTCCGGGACACCGCGTGGTGGCAGGAACGGCTGCTGAGCGGGCTGATGTCGTACTGGGTGTACCAGCACATCGGCAACCTCTCCCCCGCCGAGCTGGCGGCCGACCCCGTCCACGAAGCCGTACGCGCCGCCCCCGACGGCACCGACCTGCTGCGCGCCTTCGCCGCCCGCGCCGACACCGACCCCGCCTCGGTCCGCTGGAGCTACCGGCGCGACTTCGGCCGCGTACGCGTGCTGATGGTCGACTCGCGGGCGGCGCGGGTGCTGGCGGAGGACCGCCGCGCGATGCTCGCCCCCGGCGAGGCGCGGTGGCTGCGCGAGCAGGCGCTGGACGACCGGGGCGGGTACGACCACCTTCTCGTCGGCACCTCGCTGCCCTGGCTGCTGCCCCACCTCGTGCACGACGTCGAGGCATGGGACGCCACCCTGTGCCGGGGCGTGCGGGGCGCGCGCTGGGCGCGGTTCGGCGAGAGGCTGCGCCGCCGGGCCGACCTGGAGCACTGGGCGGCCTTCCCGGAGTCCTTCGCCGACCTGGCCGGGCTGCTCGCCGAGGCCGGATCGGGCCCGCGGGCGCCGGCGAGCGTCTGCGTGCTGTCCGGCGACGTCCACCACGCCTACACCGCCGAGCCGTCCTGGCCGGCCCGCCCGCCCGAGGCCCGGATCCTGCAACTGACCTGCTCCCCCGTCCACAACTCCGTGCCGGCGTCCATCCGGCTGGGCTTCCGCGTCGGCTGGAGCGCCCCGGCCCGCCTCCTCGGCCGGCTCTTCGCCCGGCACGGCGGCTGCCCCCGGCCGCCGGTCGAGTGGCGCAGGACGGGCGGCCCGTGGTTCGGGAACCAGCTGATGACCCTGACGCTGCACGGGCGCTCGGCCCGGCTGCGGCTGGAGCGGGCACGAGCGCGCCGCGGCTCGGCCGGGGACCTGGAGACCGTGGAGGAGTCCGTCATCAGCCCTGTGTGAGGGCACATCGGGCGTGGATTCGGTCACGCTTTCGGGCGTCGATGTGGTCGCGGGAGCCGCCCCACGTGCGGCTGCGGCCGTGACGGAACCGCAAACGGAAGCGGAACCATGGCCAAATGTTGAACTTGCAAGCATCGATTAGGTGCTCCTAGCCTGGGTCTCTCGTTCGGTACCGCCGCCCCCACCGACCGGTCAGTCCCCGACCGGTCCGACCGAAACCGAAGGAGCAACCCCCCATGTCCGAACGCCTCGACACCGCTCAGCCCTACGCCCTCGGCCTGTTCCGGATGGTCGTCGGCCTGCTCTTCGCCGTGCACGGCGCCGCCTCGCTCTTCGGCGTCCTCGGCGGCGCGATGGGCACCGACGGCGGCACCATCGACGCCGGCACCTGGCCCGGCTGGTACGCGGCCGTCATCCAACTGGTCTGCGGCGGGCTGGCCCTGCTCGGCCTCGGCACCCGCGGCGCCGCGCTGCTCGCCTCCGGGTCCATGGCGTACGCCTACTTCGACATCCACCAGAAGGCGGCCCTGTGGCCGATCCAGAACGGTGGCGAACTGGCGGCGCTGTTCAGCTGGTCGTTCCTCCTGCTCGTCTTCACCGGCTCGGGCGCCTTCGGCCTCGACCGGCTGCTGGCCCGGCGCGCCTCCGGCACGGAGAAGCGGACGACGGAGCGGGCCACGGTAGCGGCCTGACCGCCCCGGTCACGGTGCCCTCCCCTGCCGCGCGGGGGAGGGCACCGGCGCACATCAGTCCTCGTATCAGCCCTCACATCAGCCCCCTATGCACCTCCTGTCACACCTCGGGCGTACGCTGTATGGCTGTCATCGGGGGACCAACGGGGAGTAGCAGTCGTGTTCGAGAACGTGGGGTCGCTGGCAGCCGTGACCGCCGCCGGCCCATGGATCTACGTCATGGTGGCCCTGTCGGTCCTGCTCGACGTCTTCGTGCCAGTGCTGCCGAGCGGGGTGCTGGTGATCACCGCCGCGACCGCCGCGGCGGCCGGCTCGAACGCGGCGACGGGAGGCGTCCCGCACGATGTGCCGGACATCCTGGCCCTGACCCTCTCCGCGGCCACCGCCTCGCTCCTCGGCGATCTCGTGGCCTACCGGCTGGCCTGGCGCGGCGGGGAGCGGCTGGACCGCGCGATCGCCCGCTCCCGCCGCCTCACCACGGCGCAGGAACGTCTCGGCGCGGCCCTCGCCCGGGGCGGCGGCGCCCTGGTCGTCCTGGCCCGCTTCGCCCCCGCCGGCCGCTCGGTCGTCTCCTTCTGCGCGGGCGCCGCGCACCGCCGCGCCCGCGACTTCCTGCCCTGGTCCGCCCTGGCCGGTCTGTCCTGGGCCGCCTACAGCGTCGCCCTCGGCTACTTCGGCGCGCAGTGGCTGGGCGCCACCTGGCTGGCCACGGGGGTCTCCCTGGCGGCGCTGTTCCTGGCGGGGGCCGGGGCGGCGTACGTGATGCGTCGGCAGCCGGTGTAGTCGGGGCTCGTCCAGCTCACGTCCACTGGGGGCTGCCGCCCCCAGACCCCCGCTTCGGCCTGAACGGCCGCGTCCTCAAACGCCGGACGGGCTGAAATATCCGCACCCGGCACTTCGGAGTGCCCGCCGCTATCCCGCCGGCCTGGCGACCTGCCCCCGCACCTCCAGCCCGCCCAGCAGTTCCGCGGTCGCCGCCGCCACCGCCTCCACGGCTCGGTCGAACACCTCCTGGTTGTGGGCGGCAGGTGCCCGGAACCCGGAAACCTTCCGCACGTACTGCAACGCGGCAGCCTTGATCTCGTCCTCCGTGGCCTCCTCGGCCAACGCGGGCGGGCGCAGTGTCTTGATGCTCCGGCACATGCCCCCAGTGTCCCCGGCGCCGCTCAGTACGTCAGCAGCCATCCCGCCGAGATCAGGTGCAGCGCGGCGAGCGCGGTGGCGGAGCCGAGCATGCCCGGGTTGCGCCGGGTGGCACCGATGACCGCGTCGCCCAGCTGGGCCAGGCCGGCGACGACGAGGACGGGGGCGACGGCGTCCCAGGCGCCCGCGGCGAGGAGCGCCAGGACGACCGCGCTGAGCGGGACGGCCCGCACGGCATAGGCGCGGGCGAAGAACACCACGCCCGTGTGCGCGGGCTCGTCCGGGCCGAGGGCCAGTGCGGGGCGGGCGGTGCCGACCGCGGCGAAGAGTCCCGAGACGAGCGCGCCGAACGCGTTGAGGAGGCCGATCAGCAGGTGTGCGGTGTGCGCGGACATTCCCATCACCTCGTGAATCGTTCTGGCTGTGAATGATTGAGCGACGGTACCGTACTCGCCATGAATGAAGTCAAGGGCTCCGCAGGCCTGCCGCAGACCCTGGTCTTCCGTCTCGGCACCCTCGGCGCGGTGATCGGCGACCGCTTCGCCGAGCGGATCGAGCCGTACGACCTCAAGCCCAAGCACGTGGGCCTGCTCACCGCCCTCGGCCAGGGCTCGTTCGCCTCGCAGCAGGACCTGGCCGGCCGGCTCGGCGTGGCACCCAGCCTGGTCGTCTCGCTCGCCGACCACCTGGAGAATCTCGGCGCGGTGCGGCGGGTACGGGACCCTGACGACCGCCGCCGACAGGTCCTCACCCTGACCGAGCAGGGCCACCGGCTGCTGAGCGACTGCGCCGCCGAGGCGCGCGCCCTGGACGCCGAGATCACCGCCCAACTCACCCCCGCCCAGCGGGAGATCCTGCGGGATGCCCTGGGCGCCCTGGCGACCCGGGCGGGCCTCCCGACGGACTGAGCACTCGTTCGCATGAACCTCCCGAACGAACTCGCCTCCCAAAATCGAACAGGCGTAGCATTGAGCTGTGGCTGCGACCTATGACTTTCCGAGTGACCTTCTCGCCGGTCAGGAGGAGCTGCATCAGGTCAGGGCCGAGCTGTCGGTCCTGCTGAAGCGGCTGCCCTGGTCGGTCGAGCCGTTGGACGGCTTCAGCGACGAGGGCGGTTGGCGCAAGGTGGAGCGCCCGGCCTCCCCGGGCTGGACGGCCGACGAACAGGCCGAGGTCGAGAAGCTCCGGCAGCGCGAGCACGAACTGGCGGTCTTCGTCAGCGGCCACCGCTTCTGGTCGGAGGTGGCCGCGAGCGACCGCGTAGACGCCCGCATGAAGCTCAAGTACGCGAACGAAGCGCAGAAGGAGCGGGAGGAAGAAGGGGAAGAAGGGGGCTGACAGCGGAAGACCCCGGCCGGAACCGGCCGGGGTCTTCCCCATGGTGGGCGCGGACGGTTTCGAACCGCCGACATCCTGCTTGTAAGGCAGGCGCTCTACCCCTGAGCTACGCACCCGGGACGAGTCGACAGCCTACATTGCCGGGAGCACTGCCCCGCAAACCCGTATCGGGGGGTTAGCCCCACCTCGAATACGGGAGCGCTCCGGATGGGTTCCCGTGCCGCCGGTTCCTACGGTCGAGGCATGACCTCAGCCGCCCGAACCGCTTCCCTCCGCCGTACGGCCGCCCTCGGCGGTCTCGTGCTGCTCACCGCCGCGCTCTCCGCCTGCGGGGCCTCCGCGGGGGACGACAAGGAGCCCGACCACCGCTCCTTCGCCCTGCACGGGCACACCCTCACCGTCGACTCCGACGACTCGGCGCTGGAGATCGTCGCCACCGGCTCCGCCAAGGCGGGCACGGTCGAGGTCACCCGGTGGTTCGAGGGCTCGACCGTCGTGGGCAAGGCCCCCAAGGTGACCTGGTCGATGAAGGACGACAGGCTGGTGCTGCGGATGACGTGCTCCGGATTCATCACCGACTGCTCCGCGAAGCACCGCATCGAGGTACCCCGCGGGATCGCGGTCAAGGTGGAGGACGACGACGGCGGTGTGCGGGCGCGCGGGTTCCGGGACGCCCTCGGGATCCGTACGCACGACGGGTCCGTGCACGTCACCGACTCCACCGGCCCGCTGGAGGTCCGCACCGACGACGGCTCCACGCACGCCGAGGTCTCCTCGCCCCGGGTGCGGGTGACGTCCAAGGACGGCTCGGTCCACCTCGAACTCGGCGCCGTACCGGACCTGGTGGAGTCCCGCAGCGACGACGGCTCGGTCACGATCGGGCTGCCCCGGGCCACGTACCGGGTGACGGCGAAGTCCGCCGACGGCGGCAGCCACGTCACCGTGCCCCGGAGCGACTCCAGTCCCCACGTCGTCTCCGCCCGCAGCGATGACGGGAGCGTCACCGTGCGAACGGTGAACTGACCGGCGCGTGTGTTCGTCTTCACCGGGTGGGAGAATGTCTCCTCGCAGGGCGAACCACGGCACAGGAGAGGGATGTGGCGGCGACACCCCGAAGGACCCCCGGTCCGGTCCGTGGCTGGTTCGGCGGCCGGGCGGAGACCCAGCGGGCGGACGCCCAGGCCGCCAAGGACGCCGCGGCCGCCGCGTTCTACGAGCTGGACACCGCTCAGCGCGATCTGCGGATCTCCATAGAGACGATCTCCGCCGTGGACGACTCCCCGGCGGCCCGCCGCGCGGTCGCGGACTTCGAGGCGCTCGGGCGGCGGATCGACGAGGTCAGCCAGCGGTACATCCAGGCGGTCGACGCGCACGACCTGGACCGCGACGACCTGGAGGCCTCCGTCGCCGGGCGGGCCCGCGCGGAGCTGAGCGCCGCCAAGGACGAGCTGGTCGGCGTCAAGAAGGAGCTGGACCGATTCGGCGACTCCCTCGGGCCGCTGCTGGGCAAGGCCGAGACACAGCTGGCCCGGCTGGCCCCGGCGGTGGAGCGGGCCCGGCAGGCGCTGCTGGCCGCGTCCAACGCCCTCGACGCCGTACGGGAGTCCGGCCTCAGGGCCGACGACCTCGCGGCCCGGCTCGCGGCGCTCTCCCCGGAGCTGACCAAGCTCAACCAGGGCGCCGGGCAGCACGGCGTGCCGCCGACGCTGGAGCGGGCCGAGCGGGTGCAGCGGGAGGCGGAGGCGATCCGCGCGGCGGCCTCCGGGCTGCCGGAGAAGGCCGCCGAGATCGATCACCGGCTGGTCAGCCTGCGGACCCGCGCGCAGGCGCTGACGACCCGGGCCGGGCAGGTGGAGCCGGTGCTGAGCGAGCTGCGGCGCCGGTTCTCCGCCGCCTGCTGGCAGGACCTCCAGCACGTGCCCGAGCAGGCCGCCGAGAACGTGCGGCAGGCCGAACGGAAGCTGTCGGAGGCGCACGCCGCCCGGGACGCCCAGCGCTTGCCGGACGCCACCTCGCTGCTGTCGACCGTGCGGGCGCTGCTGAACACCACCGACGAGGCCGTGTCCGCCGCCGGTGACCGGCTGGCCCGGCTGAACGCCGTACAGAAGGACCCGCAGCAGGAGATCGACCGGACCCGCTTCGCCATCCGGGACGCGCAGCGGCTGGCCATGACCGGCCGGACCACGCCCGACCCCCGGCACGCCCGCCCGCTCGACGACTCCGTGGCCCGCCTGGAACGCGCGATCACCACACTGGAGGGCCGCCACCCCGACTACTGGCACTTCCTGACCGAGACCGAAGCGGTACGGCAGACGGTGACCCGGGTGGTCAACCAGATCCGAGAGGAACGCGGCGGCGCCCACTGAGCCCTTCGCCGCCCGCCCCCCGCGGCCTCCTACCCCGACCCAGGGCCCTCCGCCGGACGGCGGGAGCGGGCGGGCGCACCCCGGCGTGTGCCGAGCCGTTGCCGTCGGGGCATGGCGGGCGGATATTGGGAGATACGTACCTTCTGCGCCCGCACGGACAGGGAGGCGGAGATGGCCTCGCACACAGTGCCCCCGGAAAGCAGCCGGCGGATCAGGTTCGACGAGCATCTGCCCGTGGACCACCGGCTGAACACCGTCTACCGGGTCGGTGCCGGCCTGATGGGCCTTTTCCTGCTGGTCTTCGGAATCTTCGGCGTCATCGACCACATCGGCTTCTTCGACACCGGCGGGAACACCGTCATCGGCCTGAACACCAACGGCACGCTGAGCATCCTGTCGATCTGTGTCGGGCTGCTGCTCTTCGTCGGCATGGTGATCGGCGGGAACTTCGCCTCGTGGCTGAACATGGTCCTCGGCGTGCTGTTCATCCTGAACGGCTTCCTGAACCTCGGACTGCTCGACACCGACTACAACTTCCTGGCCTTCAAGATCCAGAACGTGCTGTTCAGCTTCGTGGTCGGTCTGCTGCTGATGGTCTTCGGGATGTACGGCAGGGTCGGTACGTCCCTGCCGCACGACAACCCGTACTGGCGGGCCCGCCACCCCGAACCGCCACCACGGGAGCAGCGGTCGGCGCAGGAGCAGCGGGGCCCCGAGGGACCGCGAGGTCAGGTGCGGTAGGCGTAGAACGCGGCGTTCGGGTAGGACGCGACGAGACTCTGCACCGACCGGTTGTAGGTGTTGGTGGAGTGGTACGTCACGTACGGCACGCCCTGCGGGCTGCGGTAGGTGACGATCATCGAGTGGTCCTTCTCGCCGTCCTTGTTGAAGTCCATCTGCAGCACGTCGCCGATGTCCAACTGGTAGACGTTGGCGAGGCTGGTGACGCGCTTGGAGGACAGCGCGAACCAGGAGAACTCGTTGACGCCGACGAACGAGTCCGACTGGATCTCGGAGTTGCCGAACCACTTGTGGAAGTCCGTGCCGTCGCCGGGCACGTGCTTCCAGCCGCCCGCCTTCAGGGACTGGCTGACGAAGTTGGTGCAGTCGCCGCCGGCACCGGCCCCGTTGAAGTCCGGGTAGTCCTTGTTGTAGTTGCTCCAGTACTTCGTGGCGTACGCCACCATGGCCTTGTAGTCGTAGCCCTTGGCGGTCATGTTCTTGGCGTTCGCCGACGCGGGCCACGTGGTGGCCGACCTGGCCGCCTCGGGCGGGCTGTCGTCCGCAGGGGCGGGGCTGGCCTTCACGGCGGCCGGCTGCTTGGCCACCTGGTTCACGGCGATGTAGCCGTTGTCGGTGTCCTGGACGTCGGTGAGCTGCCAGTTGCCCTGCCGGTCGGCCTTGAAGGTCAGCTCGTGGTGGGCCTGGAAGCCGGTGGTCTTCGGCTCCGTTCCCTTGACCTTCGCATAGGTCAGCGTCGTGCTCTCGACGACGTCGGCCTTGGCGGTGCGGCCGGTCACCCGCGTCGCTTCCAGCGTGACCCGGGTGCTGCCGGCGCTGTACTTCTCACCCAGCTTCGCGAGGCGGGTCTTGCGGCCGCGCAGCTCGGTCAGCGCGGAGCTCTCCTCGCGGTTCTGCGAAGTGGACATCTTCACGTCGCCGGTGAAACCGGACGTGGCCCGCTTCTTGCCGGCCCCGTTCACCAGGGCGTCGGTGCGGTCGGTGAAGACCGCGTCGGCCAGCCGCTGGAAGGTCGCCTTGGTCGCCGCGTCCACCGTCGGATCGTCGACGACCGCCGCGCCGGCGCTCCAGTTGGGCACGAGGGCCACTCCGGCGACGACCGATGCGGCAGCGGCCGAGACTATGGCGGCACGGCTCCGCTTACGGCTCAGTTTTCTGGATTTCAATGCTGTTCCCCTCTACACCGGTACACCTACCGGGAGATGGCATCTTCGCACGGCATGTGAGTCGGTTGTGAAGGGGGATGCACAAGTGGAATCAACGGGTTACAGGCGTCACTTGACGACCGCGGACCAGTCCGGGTTCTGCGCCGGGTCGAGGGTGCGCAGGGCCGCCAGGGTCGAGGGCTTCTGCACGTCCATCCAGTCGGCGAGTTCCTTGAAGGAAACGCACTTGACGCCCTTTTTGGTGCAGACGCTCTTGATGACCTGGTCGATCGCCTTCATGTAGATGCTGCCGTTCCAGTCCTCGAAGTGGTTTCCGATGAACAGCGGCGCCCGGCTGCCGTAGTAGACCCGGTTGAAGCCCTTCATGTACGAATCGATGGTCATCTGCTCCCAGTTGGGGTACTGCGTCGGGTCGCCGTGCACCTCGCCGTTGGACTGGTTGTAGAGGAAGTTGAAGTCCATCGACAGGGCCTGGTTCTTGTCCGTGTACGGGAGCAGCTGGAGCGGGAAGTCCCAGATGCCGTTCTTCTTCGTCGGCCATATCTGGAAATCGCCCGGGGAACTGGCGTCATAGCGCCAGCCGTAGCTCTTGATCGCCTTCAGCAGGTTGGGCTGGCCCTCCAGGCAGGGCGCGCGGCCGCCGGTGACCTCTTTCTTGAAGTCGAAGGGCAGCGCGGGGATGTCCTTGAAGCCGGTGTTGGTCTTCCACTTCTCCGCGAAGGAGAAGAACTGGTCGATCTCACTCTTCCACTGCGCGACGCTCCAGTCCTTGCCGCCCTTGGCCTCGCAGAAGTGGCCGTTGAAGTGGGTGCCGATCTCGTTGCCCTGGTCGTACGCCTGCCGGAGCTGCTCCAGCGTGGTGCGTATGTGCTCGTCGGTGGCGTAGTCGATCGCGGCGTCGCCCGGCTTGTGCATCGGGCCGGTGTAGAGGTCCTTCTTTGCCTTGGGCAGCAGGTAGATGCCCGTGAGGAAGAAGGTCATGTGGGCGTTGTACTCCTTGGCCAGCTCCCGGTAGTGCGAGAAGAGGTGGTCGCTGCCCTCCAGCGCGCCGTCCCAGGAGAAGACCACGAACTGGGGCGGTTTCTCACCGGGTTTGAGCGGAACGGCCTTCAACTGGCCCTTCTGCGGGCCGGTGTAGGAGGTGGAGCCATCCCCGAGGATCTTGGTCTTGCCGTCCCACTTGGGTTCCGCGGTGGCCTTGGGGGCGGCCTTGCCGGACTTGCTCGATCCCGCGGCGGCGGTGGGCTCCGTGTGGTCCGGTCTGGTCAGGACCAGGAAGCCCGAGACCACGGACGCCACGACGAGCAGGGCGGCGAGGGTCATGACCTGCGGGCGGGTTGCCCGGGGGGCGGGACGGCGGGCGCGGGCCCTGCGGCGGCGGCCGGTCGACGACTTCGTGCGGGTCATGCGGGGCTCATTCTGCGAGGGGGTCGGCGGGTTGCGGGACGGCCACCGGGATCAGCCGAATCCCATGGCTTTCGACCATACGGTGTACGGGACGCTGTCCGCGGTGGTGCCGGCGAGTCCCTTGAGCGGCAGCGGTTCGAGAGATTTGGCCAGATCGATGCGGTAGACGACGACCGCGGTGGTCACGGACGAGGCGGTACCCGTGTACCAAGAGGCGGTGTCGTCCTCGGTGGTTCCGGCCTTCCCGGACACCTGGGCCGTGACGGGCGCCCCGGCCGGGTGTGCGATGCGGAAGGACTCGGTGAGCCCCCGGCTGACGGCCTCGGCCACCTTCGCGCCGACCGCGCGCTGCGCACGCGGGGTGACCAGGGCGACCTGGGCGCCGTTGCGGGTGATCCGGCGCACCGAGTACGGCTCGGTGTGCGTGCCGGAGGCGGCGAACGTGGCGTATCCGCCGGCCATCCGGATCGCGCTGGGCGTGGAGTTGCCCATGGACAGCGCGGGCACCTGCGGGCCGATGCTGGAGGCGAGCAGACCGGACGCCTCGGCGGTCCGGGTCACCTTGTCGAGGCCGGTGTCCATGCCGAGCTGCATGAAGGGCACGTTCACCGACTGGGCGAGCGCCTTGTCCAGGGTGATCTGCCCGTAGGACTTGCCGTCGTCGTTGTGGGCGGTGACCCGCTTGCCGCTGCGGTCCCAGTAGGGCCCCTCGGGCGTGGTGACGATGTGGCCGTCGTCGCCGTCATAGACCGTCTCGGGCGAGACGGGGCTCGGGACCCCGTTGCGCTTCTTGACGATGCCGTGCTCGAGCCCGGCGGCGTAGACGAACGGCTGGAACGCCGAACCCGCCTTGACGGTGGACGCGTTGGACTCGTTGTAGCCCTGGGTACGGTGGTCGGGGCCGCCGTAGACGGCGAGGATCCGGCCGTCGGTGGCCACCGAGGCGGCCCCGTAGTGCCCGGCCTTCGCTTCCTCGGGGTGGTCCTGCTTGGCCTGCTTGCGGGCCTTGGCCACGGCGTCGGTGAGCGCCTTCTCCCGCTTGTGGTCGAAGGTCGTGTAGATCTGGTAGCCGCCCAGGTCGAACTGCTGGTCCGTGAGGTGCGCGGACTTCTTGGCGTACTGGGACGCGAGCTCCACCAGGTAGTCGCTCTGCTCACCCGTGTCGTACAGCGGGTTGGTCTTCAGCGGGTCGGGGAACTTCGTGTACTTGGCCCGCTCCTGCGGCGACAGCTTGCCGATCTTGACCATCCGGTCCAGGATCCAGGACCAGCGCTCCACGGCCCGCTTGTGGTTGGCCTTGCCGAGCGTGGGGTCGTACAGGCCGGCGCCCTTGAGCAGGCCGGCGAGACAGGCGGCCTCGGAGGCGTTGAGCTTGCTGACGTCCTTGCCGTAGTAGGCCTGGGCCGCGCGCTGGATGCCGTAGGTGCCGCGGCCGAACCAGCTGGTGTTGAGGTAGCCCTCGAGGATCTGGTCCTTGCTCATCTTGTTGTCGAGCTTGAGGGCGATCATCGCCTCGGTGAACTTGCGGCTGACGGTCTGGTTCTGGGTCAGGTAGACGTTCTTGACGTACTGCTGGGTGATGGTGGAGCCGCCCTCGGTGTCCCCTTGGCCGACCGTGCGCCACAGGGCCCGGGTGATGCCCTTGAAGGAGATGCCGGGGTCGCTGTAGAAGTTCTCGTTCTCCGCCGCGAGGACCGCCCAGCGGACGTCCTGGGGTATGTCCTTCAGTGGCATCGCCTGCCGCTGCACCCAGCCGGTGCGGGCCATGGGCGTGCCGTCGGACCAGAAGTAGACGTTGTCCTGCTGGGTGGCGTACGTGTTGAGGTTGTCCGGTATGTCGGTGACGGCGTAGGCGACGACCAGGAACATGCCGGTCAGGCCGATCGCGGTGAGCCAGGCCCCCAGCCACTGCCGCCAGGAGGGCATCCAGCGGCGCCAGCCGGTGCGGCCGGGGCGCGGGTAGACCGGCTTCAGCTTCCGGGCGTAGGGGGATATTCGCGCGGCGAGCGGGGCGAGGTACCGCGCGGCGGTGGCGGTGACACGAGCAACGGCGGGGGGCATCGTGCGCTTACCGCGCGGCTTGCGGCGGTCGGCGCGCCGACCGGGCGTGCGGACGGTCTCCCGCAACCGGGACACGCGCAGTGCCATCGTCTCGTCGGGTCTGGGCGGCGCGCTCCCGCCGTCGGCGTCCCAGTCGTGGGCGTCCCTGCCCAGCGCCTCCTTGCGGGCGGCGTCCTTACGGAGGGCCTCGACGCTCAGCTGCATGGTCTCGTCCGCTTTGCGCAAAGCGTCGACGTTCAGCTGCATCGTTTCGTCCGGCGGCAGCGAAGGGCCCGCCGCCGGCCGCTCGTTCGGCGCAGCTCGGCGTTTCCGGGGACGGCGGTCGTCCTCCGGGAGACCCTCCCCCTGCCCTGCCTCGGTCACTACTGCGTCTCCCTCCGCACTCGTTCTTGCGCGCGGGCAGACTCAGCGGGTGGACTTGACCGCCGCTCACGCGGCGTACGCCCCCCTCTTCCCCCGGTCTCGCTCCGGACTTGCGGCTCCTCGCGGCGCTCACAAATTACCAGCGATCTTTGCAAAATCTCCGCACACGTGCCGGACAGAAATCAACACTCATGAAACTCTGAGCTGCCCTTGTCACGGCCCCGGCGGTTAGCCTATCGGCATGCCTCGCTACGAGTACCGGTGCCGCAGTTGTGGAGACACCTTCGAACTGAGCCGTCCCATGGCCGAGTCCTCCGCTCCGGCGGCCTGCCCCGCCGGTCACGAGGACACGGTCAAGCTGCTGTCCACGGTCGCGGTGGGCGGCTCGGCGGCCGCGCCGGCACCCGCGCCGCGCGCGGGCGGCGGCGGTGGCGGGTGCTGCGGCGGCGGCTGCTGCGGCTGAGCGCGGTTACCTGGGCGCCTGCGCGGCCCTGAGGAACTCGCGGGTGATCCGCTCCCCCGCCAGCACCCCGCGCTCGGGCAGCGCCGTGATCCCGGGAGCCGTCCAGCTGGTGTCGGCCAGCTCGCCGTGGCCCGGGCGCCAGCCCCGGTCGACGGCCAGCAGCAGATCGGCGTCGAGGAGCGAGTCGCCCGCGCCGAGGACGAGGTCCGCGCCGGTGCGGCGGGCGACCTCGCGGACGGCGGCGCTCTTGGTGAGCGGCCCCGGAACGGCGTAGAGCTTGCGGCCCTGGAGGGAGACCGTCCAGCCGAGGTTCTCCGCCCACACGGCGAGCTCCTTCACCCAGTCCTCGGGCAGCAGTTCGCGCTCGACGACGAGGTAGGCGAAGAGGTCCTCGGCGACGCGGTGCTTGCGCACCCAGACCGGGTCGGCGGTCCGCAGCAGGTGCTCCTGCACCTCGGCGAGCGGCGCGCACTCGCCGGCCAGCCGGTCGGTCACCTCCCGGTGCCAGTCGGGGTCCGAGACGCCGTCCACCAGCAGGTGGCCGCCGTTGGCGCAGATCGCGTACTCGGGTTCCGGGCCCGGCAGGTTGATGCGCTGGTACTGCTTGCGGGTACGGGTGGTCGTCGGTACGAACACCGCCGTGTCCCCGAGCTCGGTGAGCAGCTCGGCAGCCGTCTCCGTCATGTACGACAGCGGTCTGCTCTCGTGCACCTCCACGCACAGCAGCCGGGGCGCCCTCGCGTCCGGCATGGTCAGCGCGAGGGCCGCCGCGGAGTAGATCAGCGTTCGGTCGAGGTCGCTCGCCGCCAGCACCGGCATCAGACGTTCACCGCCTTGCCGTCGGCACCGGTCGCGCCGCGCGTGTACTTGGGGTGGATCAGGCCCACGCAGGTGTACGGCAGCTCGTCGACCTCCTCGACGGGTACGCCGCGTTGCTCGGCCAGCAGGCGTACGTGGTCGAGGTCGGGGCCCGCCCCGGCACGGGCCAGGATCTTCCACGGCACCCGGCGCAGCAGCACGCGCGTGGTCTCGCCGACGCCCGGCTTGACGAGGTTCACGTCGTGGATGCCGTACTCCTCGCTGATGCGCTCCACCGCCTTCCAGCCCTCCCAGCTGGGCGTGCGGTCGCCGGCGGCCAGTTCCTTCACGGCCGCGTCCACGCCGTCGGCGACCTCCTGGAAGCGGGCGGAGACCGCGTCCAGGAAGGCCACGGACACGTCCGTGGCGGCCAGTTCGCGGTAGAACTTCGCGCCGTGGAAGTCGTGCGGGCCCACCAGGTCGGCGCGCAGCACGGTGCGGGAGATCAGGCCGGAGACGGTCGAGTTGAGGCAGGCGGAGGGGATGAGGAAGTCGTCGCGGGTGCCGTACGTCCGCACGCACGAGCCCGGGTCGGCCAGTACCGCGATCTCCGGGTCGAAACCGGTGATCCCGTCGGAGTCCGCGAACTCCTCAAGGGCGTCGGCGAGTTCGCGGGTGATCGCGCCCTTGCCGGTCCAGCCGTCGACGAAGACGACGTCCCGGGGGTCGTGGTGGGCCGCCAGCCAGCGCAGGGCGTTGGCGTCGATGCCCCGGCCGCGCACGATCGACACGGCGTAGTGCGGCAGCTCCAGACCGTGCCGGAACTTCGCCCAGCGGCGCATCAGCACGCCGACGGGGGTGCCCGCGCGGGCCAGGGAGACCAGCACCGGGCGGGGCGACCGCTCGGCGATCACGGTCTCGGTCACGACTCCGACGGCCTGCGCGATCCGTGTCGCCGAGACCTGGAGGGCCGCGTGGAACAGCGCCTGGTACTGCTCGCTCGGCTGGTACTCGACGGGCAGCGACTCGGCGTAGTGCGCGCCGCCGCTCTGGATCGCCTCCTCGCGCTCCTCGGTCGGCGCCTCCAGCGTCACGTCCGAGAGGTCCTGGAGCAGCCAGCCGACCTCCTCGGGCGCGTACGAGGAGAAGGCGGGGCCGCGGAGGGGCTCGGGCAGCATGGCTGGCCTTTCGGGGGCGTGCGGGGGCTCGGGGACGTATGACGGTACGACGCCGAGGAGGACGTACGGGACATGCTCGGCCAGTCGGGCCAGGAGGCCGTGCGGGGCGTGCAGCGCGGGTGTGTCGGCAACCGAGTCGACGACGGCGACGACCGCGTCGAAGCCGGCGCCCGCGACGTTGTAGGCGTAGCGCTCGCCGGGGCCGTCGGCGGGGTCGTCATGGGCGGGGAAAACGATTCGGCTGCGTATCGCGTAGCCCGGGTCGTCGACCGCGAGCACGGGTGACCGGGTGGTGGTGGAGTACCGCACCTCACCCTCCACCACCCGCTCCAGCGCCTCCGCCAGCCGCAGCGGGGCGTACATCAGCTCCTCGAACCCGAGCACGAGCACCCGCCGGGCGCCTTCGGGCAGTGCTTCGGCGACCCGGGCGGCCATGCCCGGCAGCGCCTGCTCCAGACGGGTGCGGTCCGCGGGCGTGAACCCGTGCCGGCCCCCGTCGGGAACCCCGCCGGGCCAACCGAGCGGCACGCGGACAACCCGCCCACGCCCACCCGCCTGGGCCTCGCCGTCCCGCCCCGCGGCGACCCCGGCGGAATCCACCCCGCCGGCCACCGCCTCCGGCGTGACACCCCCGGCCGCCCGGCCACCGGCCGCACTGGCGCCGCCTGCCCCGGCCGGGCCGGCCACAGCTTCACGGCTCGCCGGCCCGGCTGCTCGGGCCCACGTCGCCGCGGCGCCCTCGGCCGCCCGGCCACCGAGCACGGCGGCGTCGGCCGGCCGGCCTCCTGCCCCGGCCACTGCCGCATCCGCCGCGCGGCCCGCCGCCTGAGACGCGGCGCCCTCGGTTGCGGCCCGGCCGCCGGCCGCGGCGGCACCGGTCACCTGCTCCCCCGGCCCGGCTGCTCCCGCTTCCGCGGTGGCTCCGTCGGCGGACGTCTCGTACCGCGCCACCAGTTCCTGTCCCTTCGCCAGCACCCCCTCCGGCAGGAGGACCGTGCCGGAGGCGGCGGCGATCAGGTCCACGCGGGCCCCGATCCGCTGGGCGAAGTCCGCGAGGCGGCCCGCGTCCCGCGGGGAGCGCATGTCGACCAGGGCGACCACGACGTACCGCCGCCGCGGATGGCGCTCGTGCAGGTCGCGGATGGTGTTCAGGACCGTGTTGCCGGTGGAGAACTCGTCGTCGACGAGGACCAGCGGGCCGTCCCCCGCCAGCAGCGCGGGGTACGCGGGGAGCAGCAGGTGGGAGGTGGCGTGCGAGTGGGACTCCTCGAAGCCGCCCGCCGGGGCGACACCGGCGACCGGGCGGCGGGTGGAGTGCAGGTACGGGGCGAGGCCGAGGCCGTCGGCGACCGAGTGGCCGAGGCCGGTGGCGGTCTCCGCGTAGCCGAGGACGACCGCGCGGGCCGCCTCCTCGTCGCCGAGCAGCTCACGGACCCGGCGGCCGAGGGCGACCCCGTGGCCGTACACCACGGACGGCGACTGCGGTACGTGCTTGCCCAGCACATTGGAGACGAGCAGGTGGGCCCGCTTGGGGTTGCGGCGCAGGGCCATCCCCAGCAGGCCCGTCAGCACGTCGTCGCCCTTGAGTTCGACCCCGAGCCGCTCGGTGACCCAGGCGCCGGACCAGACCCCGTCGTTCACTGCCTTGTTCATGTGTCCCTTGTGTTCAGCCGGGTATCCCGGCGGCGAGCAGCTCCACGAAGCCGACGTCCTCGTTGGCGACGCCGAACACCTCGGCGCGCAGCATGGTCCGCTCGGCCCAGGCGCGGTGCGGCTTCACCTCGTTCATCTTGTTCGTGTAGGCCGACCGGAGTACACCCCCACCGCCCCGTTCCGGCCGCAGGATGTCCGCCGCGTCGCTGAACTCCTCGTGGCTGACCACGGACAGCGCGTGCACGGGAAGCACGTGCGAGGGGTGGATGCAGGTCTTGCCGAGCAGGCCGTTGGCCTGGTCCAGGGAGATCTCCCGCAGCAGCCCGTCCATCGCGTGCTCGATGAGCCGCTCGCGCAGCCCCACGGCCTGCCCCTCCAGGAAGGGACTGCTCCGCAGCATCGGCTTGAACATGCGTTCGGGTACCCGGAAGTACTCCCACACCGGCCCGGTCACCGTGAACCCCGTGCCGTCGGCCCGCCCCAGCATGTTCACCACGTCGGCGATCACGGAGGCGACGATCTGCACGTCGTACGCGGTCATGTCGGGGGCCCGGCGCAGCCCGTAGGAGGAGCAGAAGTCGGTCACCCCGAGGCGCAGGGCGAGCACCCGGTCGCGGTACTTGTCGACCGCCCGGAAGATCCCCTCCAGGGCGTCGACCCGCGACTCCCGGTACAACAGCTCGGGCGACTCCAGCACCGGCATGGCGAACAGCCGCCGCCCGCTCTCCGCCTCCGCCGTGGCCAGCGCCTCCAGGAAGAGGATGCCGCGCTCCTCGGTGAACTTGGGCATGACGAATCCGGACAGCAGCCGGACGGCGGGGCCGAGACGGCGGGCCAGGTCGGGGATCTGCTCGGGCACCCGGACCCGGATGAAGAGCAGGGGCAGCTCGGCACCGTCCCGCGCGGCCAGGTCGGCGAACTGGCGTACGAGGTTCTCCTCGCCCTCCACGACGTCCGCGTCGTCGATCGAGTCCTCCAGGCACAGCACCATCGAGACCACGCCGCTGCCGGCCTGCTTGACGATGTCGTCGGCGAGCCGCGGCCGGGTGGCGGGGCTGTACAGGGTGGCGCCCAGGGCCGCGGACAGCAGCCGGGCCGGGGAGTCGGCGGTGAACTCGCACGGCTCCTGGTGGAAGAGGCGCCGCCGCACCTCAGGGGCGATGTGCCCGAAATGACGCATGGAACTCCCCCGTGGCACGAAGTAAGCCTGTGGATTCTGAAAACAGGTGGCCGGTAATAGTACGTAGACGTCCATGTCCTGGGTTCCCCCGGGCCATGAATTTCAAGTAACGGCGGGCGTGTACGCGTGATTTTCCGCAGCCGGACCCCGCATTGTCGTGACCAGGACCGAGAGGGCAGGATGACCGCATGACGCACGCGATGCTGAAGGGGTCGAACGTCCCTCTCGAAGCCACGACGGTGCGCGCCGTGCTGCGCTGGGCGCCCGGGCAGGGAGTCCCGGACGTCGACGCCTCGGCGCTGCTCCTCGGCCCCGACGGCCGTGTGCGCTCCGACGAGGACTTCGTGTTCTACAACCAGCCCCGGCACCCCTCCGGGAAGGTGTGGCGGCTCGGCAAGAAGCGTGCCGCCGAGGGCCTCACCGACACGATCCAGACGGATCTCACCGGTGTCGAGCCCGGCGTCGGCCGGATTCTCCTGGTCGCTTCGGCGGACGGTATCCCCTTCGAGCACGTACAGGCCCTGCGCATCCTGCTGTACGACGCGACCGTCGCGGACGGGGAGCCGCTGGCCCACTTCGACATCAAGCCCGAGACCGGCGCCGAGACCGCGCTGATCTGCGGTGAGCTGTACCGGCGTGGCGAGGGCTGGAAGTTCCGCGCGCTGGGCGAGGGCTACTCCAACGGCCTCAAGGGCCTGGCGACCGACTTCGGCATCTCGGTGGACGAGTCGGAGGCGGCGGAGGAGCCCTCCCCGTCGCAGCCGCTGCCCCCCGAGCAGCCGACGACCTCGGTCCCGCCGCAGCCCGCGTACGGCTATCCCCAGCAGCAGCCCGCGACCACGCAGCCCGCCTACGGATACCCCCAGCCGACGAGCTCCGCGAGCCCGCCGGCGTACGGCTACCCGCCCGCGGCGACGGTCGCCCCGGACCCGGACTTCCGCCTGCCGCCCCAGGGACCGCAGTTCGTACGCTGAGCGGGCCCGGGGGTCACTTCTCCGCCTTGGTCTTGTAACCGCGCCCCCACTGGAGTCCCCACCCGTACAGCCGGTCGAGTTCGGCCTGGAACCCGTAGACGAACTTCACCTCGCGGCGGACGACCAGCTCGCCCTTGATGTTCTCGATCATCACCACGGCGCAGGAGCGGGCCTGCTGGTGACGCTCGTCCAGGCCTATCTCGATGCGGGGGCCGTTGCTCGGGTACAGGGTGACGATCGCGTGCGTGCGGTCGAACGCCGGCGTCTGGTCGTAGATGTAGACGAAGACCAGCAGGCGCTTGATGTTGTCCCGGTGATCGAGGTTGACGTACATCGTCTCGCCGGACGCGGAGCCGAACCGGTCGTCGCCGCTGAGCTTGACGTACGGCGGCCCGTTGGCATCCCCGAGGTAGCCGCCGAGGGGCTGCACCACGCCCTTGGTGCCGTCCGTGAGCTCGTACAGGCAGCCCAGGTCGAGGTCGACGTTGACCATGCTCTGCCCGTGCCCGAGGATCTCCGGCGGCTTGAGCGCCTGGAAGGGGCGCCGGAACAGGCCCCCGCGCGGACCGCCACCGAAGTCGGACGTCCGCATCCGCCAGGTCAGATTGACGCGCAGGTGCCCGGTGGCCGCGCCCTGCTTGGTGAGCGACACCTGGTGGTGCCGCTTGGTGAGCTCGATGGCGTTGCTCGCGGCGCTGCCCGAGTCGAAGTCGTTCGCACGCGCGCCCAGCAGCCCGTCGAAGAATCCCATTCCCGCCCCCAGCTACTCAGATCACAAGCGAAGGGGGCGGCCGCCGTAGACGGCCGCCCCGCTCAGAGCGTTCCTCGGCCGGAGGGCCGTCACACTCCGGACGAGACCTCGGCCTTCGCGTCCGTCTCGCCCTCCGCGGCCGCCAGGGCGCGGTTGCGGCGGACGGAGGACCAGAAGGACCAGGCGATCAGGACGACGCCGACGAGGCCGGTGATGACCTCGTTGATCTCGTACTGGATGGTGACCATGAGGATCACGGCCAGCGCGCCGATCGCGTAGTGGGCGCCGTGCTCCAGGTAGACGTAGTCGTCCAGGGTGCCCTGGCGGACCAGGTAGACGGTGAGCGACCGGACGTACATCGCGCCGATGCCCAGGCCCAGCGCCATCAGGACGATGTCGTTGGTGATGGCGAACGCGCCGATCACACCGTCGAAGGAGAAGGACGCGTCGAGGACCTCGAGGTAGAGGAACATGAAGAACGCGGCCTGGCCGGCCAGCACGACCGCGGACCGCTTCTTGCCGGTGCGGGCGGCTTCTTCCTCCTCCTCGTGCTCGCGCTCCTCGTCCTCCTCGAGCCTGTCCTCGAAGTAGCCGGAGAGGCCCCCGACGATCATGTACGTGATCAGACCGGCGATGCCGGCGATCAGCACCGTCTGCGCCTTGTCGACGTGCGCGCCGCCGTGCTGGTGGGCGTGGGTGGCGAAGGTGAAGGAGGTGATCAGCAGGACGATCAGCGCGATGCAGACCGACAGCATGTCGACCTTGCCGAGCTTGGCCAGGGGGCGCTCGATCCAGCGCAGCCACTGGATGTCCCGGTCCTCGAAGATGAAGTCGAGGAAGATCATCAGCAGGAACATGCCGCCGAAGGCCGCGATCGCCGGGTGCGCGTCGGTGACCAGCTGCTGGTAGTGGTCCTTGTTGTTCAGCGCCAGGTCGACGGCCTCGATCGGTCCCATCTTGGCGGTGACGGCGACGATCACGACCGGGAAGACCAGCCGCATGCCGAAGACCGCGATGAGCACGCCGACCGTGAGGAAGATCTTCTGCCAGAAGGCGTTCATCTTCTTCAGGATCCCGGCGTTGACCACCGCGTTGTCGAAGGACAGCGAGATCTCCAGGACGGCGAGGATGGCCACGATGCCGAAGGCTTCCCACCCCCCGTAGAAGATCGCGGCGACCAGGCCGAGCGCGGTGACCGCGAACGACCAGCCGAAGGTTTTGAGAAGCACTGCTTACCCCATCGTGTCGGTACGGGTCCGCCCCGGGCCGTACTCGGCTTTACTCACTGTTGACCCCGAAGTCTAGAGCGTGGCCCTCAAGCCCGACCAGGAGGGGCATTCCGGCCTTGACCTTTACGAGACGTTGACCCCGAAGTCCAGGGCGATGCCCCGCAGTCCCGACGCGTACCCCTGGCCCACCGCGCGGAACTTCCATTCGCCGCCGTAGCGGTAGAGCTCGCCGAAGATCATGGCGGTCTCGGTGGAGGCGTCCTCGCTGAGGTCGTAGCGGGCCAGTTCCTGGCCGTCGGCCTGGTTGACGACCCGGATGAAGGCGTTGGAGACCTGGCCGAAGGTCTGGCCGCGCTCGTCCGCCTGGTGGATGGAGACGGGGAAGACGATCTTGTCGCAGCCGGCCGGCACCTTCTGGAGGTCGACCAGGATCGACTCGTCGTCGCCCTCGCCCTCACCGGTGAGGTTGTCGCCGGTGTGCTCGACCGAGCCGTCCGGGCTCTTGAGCTGGTTGTAGAAGACGAACCACTCGTCGCCGAGCACCCTTCCGCTGGTGCACAGCAGCGCGCTGGCGTCCAGGTCGAAGGGGGCGCCGGTGGTGGAGCGGGCGTCCCAGCCGAGTCCGATCATGACGTTGGTGAGGTTCGGTGCGGCCTTGGAGAGGGAGACATTGCCTCCCTTGGCGAGCGTGACGCCCATGTTGCTGGTCCTCCCCGGGATGTTGCTCTTCTTCGGTTGTCCTGCGCGTCCGGCGCCGACCGTAAACGGTGCGGCGCCGGACAGAGCGAGCGGGGTACCTCAGACGTTGACGCCGAAGTCCTGGGCGATCCCGCGCAGGCCCGAGGCATAGCCCTGGCCGATGGCGCGGAACTTCCACTCCGCGCCGTGCCGGTACAGCTCACCGAAGACCATGGCCGTCTCGGTGGAGGCGTCCTCGCTCAGGTCGTACCGGGCGATCTCCTGTTCGCCCGCCTGGTTGACGACGCGGATGAACGCGTTGCGGACCTGGCCGAAGGACTGCTGGCGGTTCTCCGCGTCGTAGATCGAGACCGGGAAGACGATCTTCTCGATGTCGGCCGGGACGCCGGCCAGATTGACCTTGATCTGCTCGTCGTCGCCCTCGCCCTCACCGGTGATGTTGTCACCGGTGTGCTCGACCGAGCCGTCGGGGCTCTTGAGGTTGTTGAAGAAGACGAAGTGCTGGTCGCTCGCGACCTTGCCGGAGTTGTTCAGCAGCAGCGCGCTGGCGTCGAGGTCGAAGTCGGTGCCGGTCGTGGTGCGGACGTCCCACCCCAGACCGACGATGACGGCGGTCAGGCCCGGGGCCTCCTTCGTCAGCGATACGTTGCCGCCCTTGCTGAGGCTGACTCCCACGGGTCCTCCATGTGGTGTCCAGGGGCGGGGAGCCCCGTCGTGCGTCGGATACCGGATCAACGATTCGATCCTAGTGACGGGTTCCCGCACCCCGCAGTCCCTGGAGGTGAAGAATCACAGGGTGTCGAGCGCCTTGACGTACTCATTCAGGTCACGGGCGTCCGGAAGCGCGTTGACGACGGTCCAGCGGACCACGCCCTCCTTGTCGATGACGAAGGTGCCGCGCACGGCGCAGCCCTTGTCCTCGGCGAAGACGCCGTAGGCGCGGGAGACCTCGCCGTGCGGCCAGAAGTCGCTCAGCAGCGGGTACTCGAGGCCCTCCTGCTCGGCGAAGACGCGCAGGGTGTGGATGGAGTCGTTGGAGACGGCGAGCACCTGGGTCTCGCGGTCGTCGAACTGCGGCAGGTTGTCCCGCACCTCGCACAGCTCGCCGGTGCAGACGCCGGTGAAGGCGAAGGGGTAGAAGAGCAGCACCACGTTCTTCCGGCCGTGGAAGTCGGACAGCTTCACGGTCCTGCCGTGGTTGTCCTTCAGTTCGAAGCCGGGGGCCTTGTCGCCGACCTGGATCGCCATTCGTCCTGCTTCCCTTCGGTGGGGCTGTTCGGGTGGGAACACCCTACGCAGCGCCCGCTCCGGGGCGGCGGACGGGCCGAGCACGGCTCGGCCCGTCCGGTGTCCGGGACGAGGGGGGCTACCTCTTGGACTTCGCGGCCTTCGGCGTCGCCAGGCGCGAGCCGCTCCAGTCCTTGCCCACGCTGACGCTCTTGGACGCCGTCAGCCCCGCGGTGGCCGCGGCTTCCGAGATGTCGCTCGGCTCCACGTACCCCGTCCGGCCGGTCTTCGGCGTGAGGAGCAGGATGGCGCCGCCTTCCTCGATGTACGTGGTGGCGTCCACCAGTGCATCGGTCAGGTCGCCGTCATCGTCGCGGAACCACAGCACCACGGCGTCGGCCACGTCGTCGTAGTCCTCGTCCATCAGCTCGCCGCTGATGACTTCCTCGATGGACTCGCGGAGCTCCTGGTCGACGTCGTCGTCGTAGCCGATCTCCTGGACCACCTGCTCGGGCTGGAACCCCAGCCTGACGGCAGGGCTCGTCCGCTCCTCCGCGTGGTCCGCGGTCGCGCTCACGGGTTGCCTCCTGATCATGTCTTGGTGAATATCTCAGCCACGCGCGTGCGCGAAGCATTGGCCGTAGTCCACACGGGCGGGGCGGATCGCGCAAGTACCCGGCCCTCCGGACCGCCGAAACGGTGACGATCCCGGCCGTGTCGCCGCAACTTACGGCACCGTATCGCGAGCCCGGCCGACGTACACCACACCCTTGTGCCCGGTTTGCGAGGTTTGAAATCATTCAAAATCATCCGCGGGCACGACCCTCGAACAACTATGCCAAGTCCGTCACCCGTCGGGCGTATCGTTGCGTTTTGGCCGGGCCTGCCCGAGTGCCGCTAGAGGGGGACCGTACGGACACCTCGGTTACCTCACGGTAGAGATGACGTACGCCTTCCCGAGGTACACGATGGGGAACGATGTGGCACGAGCAACTAACACTGGCCCTCTGACAGGTAAGGAACAGCGTGGCTTCCGGATCCGATCGCAACCCGATCATCATTGGCGGCCTTCCGAGTCAGGTTCCTGACTTCGATCCCGAAGAGACCCAGGAGTGGCTCGACTCCCTGGACGCCGCCGTCGACGAGCGAGGCCGGGAACGGGCCCGCTATCTCATGCTGCGCCTGATCGAGAGGGCTCGCGAGAAGCGCGTGGCCGTGCCCGAGATGCGCAGCACGGACTACGTCAACACCATCCCCACCAAGAGCGAGCCGTTCTTCCCCGGCAACGAGGAGATCGAGCGCAAGATCCTCAACGCGACCCGCTGGAACGCGGCCGTGATGGTCTCGCGCGCGCAGCGCCCCGGCATCGGCGTCGGCGGCCACATCGCCACGTTCGCCTCCTCCGCCTCCCTGTACGACGTGGGCTTCAACCACTTCTTCCGCGGCAAGGACGAGGGCGACGGCGGCGACCAGGTCTTCTTCCAGGGCCACGCCTCCCCCGGCATCTACGCGCGCGCGTTCCTGCTCGACCGGCTCTCCGAGCGGCAGCTGGACGGCTTCCGCCAGGAGAAGTCGAAGTACCCCGACGGCCTGTCCAGCTACCCGCACCCGCGCTCCATGCCGGACTTCTGGGAGTTCCCCACCGTCTCCATGGGTCTCGGCCCCCTCGGCGCGATCTACCAGGCGCGGATGAACCGCTACATGGAGGCGCGCGGCATCGCGGACACCTCCAAGTCGCACGTGTGGGCGTTCCTCGGCGACGGCGAGATGGACGAGCCGGAGTCGCTCGGCCAGCTGAGCATCGCCGCCCGTGAGGGCCTGGACAACCTGACCTTCGTCGTCAACTGCAACCTCCAGCGCCTCGACGGCCCGGTGCGCGGCAACGGCAAGATCATCCAGGAGCTGGAGTCGGTCTTCCGGGGTGCCGGCTGGAACGTGATCAAGCTGATCTGGGACCGCTCCTGGGACCCGCTGCTCGCGCAGGACCGGGACGGCGTGCTGGTCAACAAGATGAACACGACGCCGGACGGCCAGTTCCAGACGTACGCCACCGAGACCGGGTCGTACATCCGCGAGCACTTCTTCGGCGACGACCACCGGCTGCGCGCCATGGTCGAGAACATGACCGACCACCAGATCCTGATGCTGGGCCGCGGCGGTCACGACCACCGGAAGATCTACGCGGCGTTCAAGGCGGCCAACGAGCACAAGGGCCAGCCCACGGTCATCCTGGCCAAGACGGTCAAGGGCTGGACGCTGGGCCCGAACTTCGAGGGCCGCAACGCCACGCACCAGATGAAGAAGCTGACGGTCGACGACCTCAAGCGCTTCCGCGACCGGCTGCACCTGCCGATCTCCGACAAGGAGCTGGAGTCCGGCGCGCCGCCGTACTACCACCCGGGCCGGAACTCCGAGGAAATCCAGTACATGCACGACCGGCGCAAGGGCTGCGGCGGGTACGTCCCGACGCGTGTCCTGCGCGCCAAGCCGCTCGCGCTGCCGGAAGACAAGACGTACGCGACGGTGAAGAAGGGCTCGGGCCAGCAGTCCATCGCGACGACCATGGCCTTCGTCCGGCTCCTGAAGGACCTCATGCGGGACAAGGAGCTCGGCAGGCGGTTCGTGCTGATCGCGCCGGACGAGTACCGCACGTTCGGCATGGACTCCTTCTTCCCGAGTGCGAAGATCTACAACCCGCTGGGCCAGCAGTACGAGTCGGTCGACCGCGAGCTGCTGCTGGCGTACAAGGAGTCGCCGACCGGGCAGATGCTGCACGACGGCATCTCGGAGGCGGGCTGCACGGCCTCGCTGATCGCGGCCGGCTCGGCGTACGCCACGCACGGCGAGCCGCTGATCCCGGTGTACGTCTTCTACTCGATGTTCGGTTTCCAGCGCACCGGCGACCAGTTCTGGCAGATGGCCGACCAGCTCGCGCGCGGTTTCGTCCTGGGCGCGACCGCCGGACGTACGACCCTGACCGGTGAGGGCCTCCAGCACGCGGACGGCCACTCGCAGCTGCTCGCCTCGACGAACCCGGCCTGTGTCGCCTACGACCCGGCGTACGGGTACGAGATCGCGCACATCGTCCAGGACGGCCTGCGCCGGATGTACGGCGCGGACGCGGAGCACCCGCACGGCGAGGACGTCTTCTACTACCTCACCGTCTACAACGAGCCCATCCAGCACCCGGCCGAGCCGGCCGACGTGGACGTCGAGGGCATCCTCAAGGGCATCCACCGGATCGGTCCCGCCGGCTCGGGCTCGATCCCGGCGCAGATCATGGCGTCCGGCGTGGCGGTCCCGTGGGCGCTGGAGGCCCAGCGGATTCTCGCCGCGGACTGGAACGTCAAGGCCGACGTGTGGTCCGCGACCTCCTGGAACGAGCTGCGCCGCGAGGCCGTGGCCGTGGAGGAGCACAACCTGCTGCACCCGGAGGAGGAGCAGCGGGTGCCGTACGTGACGCGGAAGCTGACCGGCTCGGAGGGTCCGTTCGTGGCGGTGTCCGACTGGATGCGCTCGGTTCCGGACCAGATCGCGCGATGGGTGCCGGGCACGTACCAGTCGCTGGGCGCGGACGGCTTCGGCTTCGCCGACACCCGGGGCGCGGCCCGGCGGTTCTTCCACATCGACGCGCAGTCGATCGTGGTGGCGGTGCTGACCGAGCTGGCGCGCGAGGGCAAGGTCGACCGGTCCGTGCTCAAGCAGGCCATCGACCGGTACCAGCTGCTCGACGTGTCGGCGGCGGACCCGGGGGCGGCCGGGGGCGACGCGTAGTCGCCGCGCGGCGTGCGGATCAGGGCGGTGGAGTTCGAATCTCCACCGCCCTTACCGTTTCTTTACGATGCGGTCATGGAGCAGCAATCGGTGCAAGCACGCTGGGAACGGCACACCCAACGGCCCCTGCTCGCGCTCGCGGTGGCCTTCGCCGTCGCCTATGCCGTGCCGATCGTGGACAGTTCGGCGAACCGGTCCCTGACGGTCCTGTGCACGGCCACGGAGTGGGTGGTGTGGGCGGCGTTCGCCACCGACTACCTGATACGGCTGGCGCTCGCCCCGCGGCGCGGGGAGTTCGTACGGACGCACTGGCCGGACCTGTGCGCGGTGGTGCTGCCCATGCTGCAACCCCTGCGGCTGCTGCGGATGGTGTCGACGCTGCTGCTGGTGGGGCGGCGGGCGCGGATGGCCTCGCAGATCCGGCTGACGACGTATGTCGCCGGTGCGGTGGTGGGGTTGCTGATGTTCGGCTCGCTCGCGGTGCTGTCCGTGGAGCGGGAGTCACCGCGGGGGAACATCCGGACGCTGGGTGACGCGGTGTGGTGGTCGTTCACCACGATGACGACCGTGGGGTACGGGGACCACGCGCCGACGACCGGGCTCGGGCGCATGATCGCGGTCGGGCTGATGCTGTCGGGGATCGCGCTGCTCGGTGTCGTCACCGCGAACATCGCCGCGTGGTTCATCGGGCAGTTCGCCAAGGACGACCTCGAGGAACAGCGGCAGACGGAGGCGATCGAGACCCTGACGGAGGAGGTCCGCCTGCTGCGGGCCGAGGTCGCGGCGCTGGCCGGGCGGGAGCGGGTCGGTGAGGAGCAGCCGCGTTAGCCGGGCCGAACGGGACCCGGGTCAGCCGGGGCGAACGGGGGTCCGGGGGCAGGGCCCCCGGAGACCGCCGCTCAGAAGAACCCGTTGCCCATCGTCGCCGACCCCGCCAGCCAGATGATGGCCAGCAGGGTGTCGATGGCGCCCAGCACCAGGGCCACCAGAGCGGGGATGCCGCGGTCGGACGACCATGCGCGGCCCATCGCCAGCCAGCCGCAGACGACTGCCACCGGGCCGAGGATGATGCCCAGGGTGAAGAAGCCGGCGACCGCGCATATGGTCCCGATGATTCCGAGCGTCGCGCGATCCGGCCCGCTCCGCTGCCACGTCCGGCCGCGTGAACGGGGGTACCTGCGCGTTCCGTGCCCGAATCCCGCCATCATCAACTCCCTGGTCGCTCATGGACTGTTCGGGTTCGATGCTCGGGTACCCCTGTTCCGCGTCCCCAGACCTGCGCGCTGCCCCCCTCCAGCAGCGCGCAGCGGCCCGGGTGTCCTCCCATGCCCTGCGGAGGACTTGACCCACTGTGACCTGCGGCGCGTGCCGGGGGCGAGGAATCTTTAGCGGAGTCACCCTGATAGGGGAACTTCGCCCGGGAGAAGCGGCGCGCCAGATGCGGCGCGCTAGATGTGGCCCACGCCCGCGCCCGCCTCCGCGTTCTCGCCGCGCTTGGTGAGCAGGGCGACCAGGATGGCCACCGCGGCCACACCCGCCGCAACCAGGGACGCCAGGCTCATGCCGGAGATGAAGGTGTCGTGCGCGACGGCGGTGATCTTCTCGACCAGCGGCTGCGGCGTGCCCTTGGCCACCGGCGCCACACCGACCTGGACCGCCTCGGAGGCCTGGTCCAGCTGCGCGGGGGTGAGCTCGGGCAGCCCCGCGCCGGTCCAGTTGCCCGGCAGGTCGCTGTCGACCTTGGAGGCCATCACGGCGCCCAGCACGGCCGTGCCGAGGCTGCCGCCGATCTGCATCGCGGCCTGCTGGAGACCGCCGGCCACACCGGAGAGCTCCATCGGGGCGTTGCCGACGATGACCTCCGTGGCGCCGACCATGACGGGCGCGAGGCCGAGGCCCAGCAGGGCGAACCAGAGGGACATGACGGCGCTGCCGGTGTCCGTCTGAAGCGTGGACATGCCGTACATGGCGATCGTGGTGGCCGCCATGCCGCCGGCGAGCGGGATGCGCGGGCCCAGCTTGGTGATCATGGCGCCGGCGAGCGGGGAGCCGACGATCATCATGCCGGTGAGCGGGAGCAGGTGGAGACCGGCGTCGATCGGGCTCATCCCGTGCACGTTCTGGAGGTAGAACGTGACGAAGAACAGGCCGCCCATGAACGCGATGGCCATCAGGACCATCAGGACCACGCCCGCCGACAGCGGCACCGAGCGGAACAGGCCCAGCGGGATCAGCGGCTCCTTCACCCTCGTCTCCCAGAAGGAGAACACGGCGAAGAGCACCGCGGACGCGACGATGAAGCCCCACGTCTTCGCGTCGCCCCAGCCCCAGGCGGGCGCCTTGATGAGCGCCCAGACCAGGCAGAACATCGCACCGGAGAGCAGGGCGATGCCGAGGATGTCGAAGGAGCGGGGCGCGTTCTCGGCGCGGTGGTCCCGCAGGATCAGCAGGCCGAGGGTGAGGGCGAGGAGACCGACCGGCACGTTGATGAAGAACACCGACTGCCAGTTGACGTGCTCGACCAGGACACCGCCGAGGATCGGGCCGCCCGCGGTGGAGGCGCCGATGACCATGCCCCAGATGCCGATCGCCATGTTGAGCTTGTCGGCCGGGAAGGTGGCCCGCAGCAGGCCGAGGGCGGCCGGCATCAGCAGCGCGCCGAACAGCCCCTGGAAGACGCGGAAGGTGACGACCGCGGCGATGCTGCTGGACAGGCCGATGGCGCCCGAGGCGGCGGCGAAGCCGACGACGCCGATCAGGAAGGTCTGCCGGTGGCCGAACCGGTCGCCGAGCTTGCCCGCGGTGATCAGGGACACCGCGAGGGCGAGGAAGTAACCGTTGGTGATCCACTGGACCTGCGCGAAGGTGGCGCCGAGGTCCTTCTGGATGGCCGGGTTGGCGATCGCCACGATGGTGCCGTCGAGGGCCACCATCATGACGCCCACGGCCACGGTGATCAGGGTGAACCACGGGTGACCGCGCAGCCCGCCGGCCGGGGTCGGTTCCGACGGGGCTTCCGGTGCCTTGTCCCCCGGCCCCGTCGAGTCGATGGTCTGACTAGTCATACGCGCGAGGCTAGTGTCAGCCGCTGACAATTGACAAAACATTTCAGTTACGGGGAGAAGCACATGAGTGAAGCGGGGCTGCGCGAGCGCAAGAAACGGCGCACCCGGGACGCCCTGCTGCGCGCCGCGCTCGAACTGTTCCTCACCCAGGGGTACGAGCACACGACCGTCGACGAGATCGCCGAGGCCGTCGACGTCTCGCAGCGCACCTTCTTCCGCTACTTCGCCGGCAAGGAGGACGCGGCCTTCTGCGTCACCCGGCTCGCGGAGTCCCACTACGTCCGGGCCGTACGCGAACGCCCGCCGCACGAGGCCCCGCTGGAGACGCTGCGGCAGGCCGTCATGGCGAGCTGGGACACCATCGGGGAGGCCATCGAGCAGGTCGTACCGGTCGAACTCCACCTGCGCGCCTACCGGATGATCGAGGCCACGCCCGCCCTGCTCGCCGCCCACCTGCGGCGCCAGGTGGAACTGGAGGAGGAGATCGCGGGGATCATCGCCGAGCGCGAGGGCCTCGACGTGGACGCCGATCCGCGCCCGCGCCTCCTGGTGGCCCTGTTCGGTGGAGTGATGCGCGTCACTCAACGGACCTGGGCGGTGGGCGAGGAGTGCAGTATCGAGGCGATCCGCGAGCTCACCGCCGCCTACCTGGAGCAGGTCGGGCCCGCGCTGGCCGGGAACTGGCGATCCGTCTGAGTCCCCCGTCACACCTACCGAAACGTGATCCCTGTCACTCGGTTACCGCGAGACCCTCCCGTTCTCTTAGTGTGTCCTCCCAGTGACTTCCTTCGACACCTCCCCGCAACTCAACGTCTGGCGCGCACTGCTCGCTCTGGCCGTCGTGTTCGTGATGCTCGCGACCACCGGCTGGACCGCCCTGCGCGGGCACCGGGAGACCACCCCCCTACAGGCCTCGCTCTCCGCCTGGGAGCACGGCCGCGTCGGCGGGCACCGGCTGCCGGACCCGGACGAGAGTCCCGCCCGGCTCGCCCGCTTCTTCGTCTCGCTCACCGAGCGGCAGCGCGCCGGCCTCGCCCACAGCTACCCGCTCGCGGTCGGCAACATGAACGGCGCCCCCGTCGAGCTGCGCTACCGGGCCAACCGCATCGCGCTGAAGAAGCAGCGCAAGGTGGAGAAGAAGCGCATGCACGACAGCCGGCTCTCCCCCGTCGGGCAGCAGCAGGCGGGCCGCCGCATGCACCGCTTCGAGTCGCTGATGAGCAAGGGCCGGCAGATCCTCGCCTTCGACCCCGACGGCTCGGGCCGGATCGCCGAGGTGTTCGGCAACCTCGACAAGGCCGAGCGGATCTCCGTCGTCGTCCCGGGCGTCGACACCGACCTGCTCACCTTCCAGCGGACGAACCGCAGGTACACCGCGCCGGTCGGCATGGCCGAGGCCCTGTACGCGGCCGAGCGCACCGCGAGCCCCACGACCCGGACGGCCGTGATCGCCTGGGCCGACTACACCGCGCCCAGCGGGCTCGGCGTGGACGCGGCCACGGCGATGCGCGCCGAGGACGGCGCCGTACGCCTGAACGCGCTGCTGCGCGCGCTGCCCGGCAGCGCACCCGTCACCACCTTCTGCCACAGCTACGGCTCCGTGCTGTGCGGGGTCGCCGCGCACGAGATGCCGCGCCGGGTGGCCGACATAGCCGTGGCCGCCAGCCCCGGCATGCACGCCTCCCAGGCCTCCCGCCTGGGCACCGGAGCCCGGGTGTGGGCGATGCGGGACGCCTCCGACTGGATCCAGGACGTGCCCTACCTCGAGGTCGGCGGGCTCGGACACGGCGCCGACCCGGTCTCCACGGCGTTCGGCGCGCGGGTGCTGTCGGCCCAGGACGCCAGGGGTCACGCCGGTTATTTCGAGCCGGGCACGGACAGCCTGCGCAACTTCGCCGACATCGGGGTCGGCGCGTACGACTCGGTGCTGTGCGCCCATGACGATGCCGGGTGCCGGGACGGTTTGTCCGCTACGACGACGGCCGGACGCGCGTAGAGACAGCAGGAAGTGCGGTCCGCGCGGGGAGGGACGTGAGGAGCCGGTGCCGCTTACGATGAGCCGCATGGGTGACGTACTGGCCGGATTTCATGCCGCCTGGGAGTTCGAGTCCGACTCCGTGCGCATCCGTTACGAACGGGGGATTCGAACACCCAAGCTGTTCCAGGCGTTGGGCGAACGGCTCGTCCCCCTGGCGGCGCTCGAAGAGGTGACGCTCACTCCCGGCCGGCGCGGGACCGTCGTACTGCGGGCCGTGCCCCGCCCCGGCGCCGATCCGCTGATCGAGGCGGCCGCCGGGCAACTGAAGGACGCCTACGACCCGTACCGGCTGGTGCTGCCCGCCGAGCGGGAGACGCTCGCCGAGTACTACGCCGACGAACTGCGGGGGCTGCTCACCGAGTCCGGGCCGGTGGACCGGCACCTGGTGACGGCGCCCTCGGGACCGCTCCAGTTCAAGGCGTACGACGGCAAGGCGTTCTTCGACGGCACCTCGGTACGGTTCCGGTGGTTCTGGACGGGCGCGTCCACGGCCAAGTGGAAGGCCGGCGACCAGAGCTTCCCGGTCGCCGACCTGGGCGACGTCGAGTGGCGCTCGCCCGACGTCCTCCAAGGCCATCTCCGCCTGGTGCCCCGCCACTCGGCGAACGAGCGGCCCACGCCGCCGGACCAGGATCCGGCGGCGGTGGTGTTCGGGCTCGGATACGGGCCCGTGCACGAGTCATTGCCGTTCGCTGCGGCGGTGTTGGCGGCGGTGCGGGATCGGCGGCCGGGGGCCGTTGTCTCCTCTGCGGCGGCGCGCCGCGACCCTGCCGACATCGCGGAGCGGATCCGGCATCTCGGGGAGCTGCATGAGGCGGGGTTGGTGACGGACGAGGAGTTCTCCTTCAAGAAGGCGGAGCTCCTGGCGGAGCTTTAGCCGGTGCGACCAATCGCTTGCCGGGTGCGGCGATATGTCGGGTGCGAGTCCTTTTGGGTTGCTCGCGCCCACGCGGCGGAGCCGCATATCGATACAGCCCCGCGCCCCTTTCGGGGCGCTGATCACTCCCGGCCTGCTGAAGAGAACGACATGTCCGCGTAGCGGTCTCCTGCGACCTTTGCTGCTATCGGCTCCAGGAGGGACAGTTCCTCGTCGGTCAGCTTGAGGGTCGTCGCCTTCGCGTTCTCCTCCACGCGGTGTCGCTTGGTCGTGCCGGGGATCGGGACCACCGGGAGGTCGTGGACGGCGGCTCGCTGGTGGGTCCAGGCGAGGGCGACCTGGGCGAGGGAGACGCCGTGGGTGGCGGCGATCTCGCGGATCGGCTCCAGGAGGGCCGAGTTGGCCGCCGCGTTCTCGCCGGTGAAGCGGGGCTGGTGGCGGCGGAAGTCGCCGTCCGTCAGGTCCTTCTCGGCGTTGGCGAAGGAGCCCGTCAGGAAGCCCCGGCCCAGCGGGGAGTACGGCACCAGGGCCACGCCCAGTTCGGCGGCCGCCGGCACCACGTTCGCCTCGATGTCACGGCTGAACAGCGACCACTCCGACTGCACGGCGGCGATCGGGTGCACGCCCTGGGCCGCGCGCAGCTCGCCGGCGGTGACCTCGCTCAGGCCGAGGTGCTTGACCTTGCCCTCGCGCACCAGGTCGGCCATCGTGCCGACGGTCTCCTCGATGGGGACGTTCACATCGCGGCGGTGCATGTAGTAGAGGTCGATGACGTCGACGTCCAGCCGCTTCAGGCTCGCCTCGACGGCCTGGCGGATGTACGGCGGGTCGTTGCGGATGAGCCGCTTGTTCGGATCGTCCGGCGGGATGAAGAAGGCGAACTTGGTGGCGACGACGACCTCGTCGCGGTGCGCCTTGAAGAACGGGGCGAGGAACCGCTCGTTCTCCCCGGAGCCGTACATGTCCGCGGTGTCGTAGAGCGTCACGCCCAGCTCCAGCGCACGCTCCAGGGCGGCCCTGGCCTCCCCCGCGTCCGCCGGGCCGTACGCGGCGCTCATGCCCATGCAGCCGAGGCCCTGGGCACTCACCTCCGGGCCGGTCTCGCCGAGTCGTACGGTCGGGATCCTGCTGTCGGTCATCGATTGCTCCCCGTGGCATGGACGCGTCCCGCGTCCGCGTAGAAACTGATCTTCCGGTCGAGTACGGACAGTGTGTCCCGCAGTTCGGCGATCCGCGTCAGCACGTCCCGCCGGGTCGCCTCCAGCAGCTCCTGCCGCTCCTCGAACGTGCTGTCGCCCTCGCGCACCAGCTCGGCGTACCGGACCATGTCGGCGACCGGCATGCCGGTCAGGCGCAGCTTGGTCACGAAGTCCAGCCAGTCCAGGTCGCGGTTGCAGTAGCGGCGCTGGCCGGTGTGCGAGCGGTCGATGTGGGACATCAGGCCGATCCGCTCGTACCAGCGCAGGGTGTGGGCGGTGAGGCCGGTGAAGGCCACGACCTCGCTGATCGTGTATCTGTCCTGGCCGTCGGGGCGTGGGTGCCGCCGCGGTGGGGCGGAGCAGATGTCGGCGGGGTGGTTCGCTTCTCGCTCGGTGGCCGCTGGCGTGGTCTGCATCACCGTCATGGCCCCCACGCTATGGCCTTGGAGTGCACTCCAAGCAAGCGGAAACCGGTAAGAAATCCGGAGACGGAGCGGGGGTCCGGTCGTTAGCGTGCGGGCCATGAGTCTTGTACGCCGTGCCACGCCCGAGGACGCCGCCGAAGTGCTGCGGCTGCGCCAGGTCATGATCGACTCCGTCTTCGCGAAGGGACCGGGGGACGACGGTGCCGCCGACTGGCACGGGGAGTCCCTGCCGACCCTGCGGGCCCGACTCGCCGCGCCCGACGGGGACTTCGCGGCCTTCGTGATCGACCACCCCGACCGGCCGGGGGCGCTGGCCGCGCTCGCGGTGGGGACGGTGGACTACCGGATCGGGCGGGCCGGCAATCCGCACGGGCGGGTCGGGCACGTCTTCAGCGTCGCCACCGATCCCGACGCACGGCGGCGGGGGTACGCGCGCGCGTGCATGGAGGAGCTGCTCGGCTGGTTCCGCGAGCGGGGTGCCCGGCAGGCCGACCTCAACGCGTCCGCCGAGGCCGAGCCGCTGTACGCGGCGCTGGGCTTCGTGCGCAAGCCGGACCCCTCGATGCGGCTGGCGCTCTGATCCGCATAGGCTCGGGCCATGGCGTTGAACAGCTTGGCGTTGATCGAGAACTGGCCCGTGCCGACCGCCGCGGCGGGTGTCGTACGGGCCGACGGCACGGTCCTGGGGACCCATGGGCCTGCCGGGCGGCGCCTTCCGCTGGCCTCGGTCACCAAGCCGCTGGCGGCGTACGCGGTGCTCGTCGCGTACGAGGAGGGGGCGATCGAGCTCGACGAACCGGCGGGGCCGCCCGGCTCGACGGTCCGTCATCTGCTCGCGCACACCTCGGGGCTGGCCTTCGACGAGCACCGGGTGACGGCTGCGGCCGGGGAGCGGCGGCTGTACTCCAACGCGGGGTTCGAGCAGCTGGGGGATCACGTCGCCAAGGCGACGGACATCCCCTTCGCGGAGTATCTGCGGCAGGCGGTGCTGGAGCCGCTGGGGATGGGCTCGACGTCGCTGGAGGGCGCTCGCTCGCCCGCGAAGGACGGGGTGTCGACCGTGGATGATCTGCTGCGGTTCGCGGCGGAGGTGCAGGCGCCGCGGTTGCTGGATGCGCGGACGGTGGCTGAGGCGATGACGGTGCAGTACGCCGGTACGAAGGGGGTGCTGCCGGGGTACGGGCACCAGAACCCGAACGACTGGGGGCTGGGGTTCGAGATCCGGGACGCGAAGTCGCCGCACTGGACGGGGGCTTCCTCTTCGCCTCGTACCTTCGGGCATTTCGGGCAGTCCGGTACGTTCCTGTGGATCGACCCTGTGGCGGGGGCGGCGGCGGTCGCCCTGGCCGATCGTGCGTTCGGGCCCTGGGCGGTTGAGGCGTGGCCGGTGTTCACGGACGCGGTGCTGGCGGAGCTGCGGGGCTGAGGCGGGCGTGGCCCGCGGGGAGGCGTTTTTCGCCCCCGCCGCCCTTACCCACTCCCGTCCCCAGGGGCTCCGCCCCTTCGACCCCGCCAGGGGGCTGCGCCCCCTGAACCCCCGCGGGGCTGCCGCCCCTGCACCCCGCCGGGGGCTGCCGCCCCCCGAACCCTCGCAGGGCTCCGCCCCCGAACCCTCGCAGGGCTCCGCCCCCGGACCCCGCTCGGGGCTCCGCCCCCGAACCCTCGCAGGGCTCCGCCCCCGAACCCCGCCCGGGGCTCCGCCCCCGAACCCCGTCGGCCTGAACGGCCTCGTCCTCAAACGCCGGACGGGCTGATCATCGGGACCCGTGCCTTCCAGCCCACCCGCACGGGTGGTGGGTGGGCATAGGCCGGGGGGCTTACGCGGTCATCTCCCACACCAGGAGTTCCGCCGTGCTCGTCGCCACCGCCTCAAGGCCCTCGGCCATGGTGAGCCGTGCCGAGTCGCCGGGGGACAGTTTCTCTCCGGCCAGTTCGATCTCGCCCCGGACCACGTGCGCGTACACGTACGCCGCGTCCGGGAGGGCCGTCCGCTCGCCCGGGGTCAGGCGGCGTACGTGAAGCATCGCGGCGGCGGAGGGGACGGCGTAGGGGGTGGAGTCGGCGATGCCGTGGACGATCTCGTAGGACGGGGTGCCGCCGGGGGTGGCGGGGGCCAGCCACATCTGGATGAAGGTGAGGGGCACGGCAGCGGCGTTGCGCTCGACGTGGCGGACGCCCGACGCCGCGCTGAGGCGCTGGACGTCGCCGGGGCGGACGACCGTCTCGTGGCCGGTGGAGTCGCGGTGGGTCAGTTCGCCCTCGACGACCCAGGTGACGATCTCCGTATGGCTGTGCGGGTGTTCGTCGAAGCCGGCGCCGGGGGCGAGCCGCTCCTCGTTGCAGGCGATGACCGCGCCGAAGCGGAGGTTGTCGGGGTCGTAGTGCGGCCCGAAGGAGAAGGCGTGGCGGGAGTCGATCCCGGCCACCGGGTCTCCTCCGTGGTAGCGCTCCGTGGCGCGCCTTACGTCGATCACGGGCACCACCGTAGACCCGGCGGCGCACCCGCCCGTCCCGATAAGGCAGTCTTGTCCACGTGCCCGAACCAGAAACCGGCAAGACCGGACACGCAACGCCCGGCGTACACCCGCACCACGCGACCCTGAGGCGGCTGGAGAAGTCCTCCGGGAGTCTCGCCGCGCAGGCCATCGCGCGCATGGACGAGACCTTGTCGTGGTATCGGGCGATGCCTCCGGAGAACCGTTCCTGGATCGGGCTGGTGGCCCAGGCGGGTATCGCCGCCTTCACCGAGTGGTTCCGGCACCCGGACGCGCCTCAGGCGATCTCCACGGACGTGTTCGGAACGGCGCCCCGCGAGCTGACCCGGGCGATCACGCTGCGGCAGACCGTGGAGATGGTGCGGACCACCATCGAGGTCATGGAGAGCGCCATCGATGAGGTGGCGGCCCCCGGGGACGAAGGGGTGCTGCGCGAGGCGCTGCTCGTGTACGCGCGGGAGATCGCCTTCGCCACCGCCCAGGTGTACGCCCAGGCCGCCGAGGCACGCGGTGCCTGGGACGCCCGGCTGGAGTCGCTGGTCGTGAACGCGGTGCTCAGCGGGGAGGCCGACGAGGGGGCCGTGAGCCGGGCCGCGGCGCTCGGGTGGAACGCGCCCGAGCATGTGTGTGTCGTTCTCGGCACCGCCCCCGACGGGGACAGCGAGCTGACCGTGGAGGCCATCCGGCGGGCCGCGCGCCACGCCAAGCTCCAGGTGCTGACGGGGGTGCTCGGGGACCGGCTGGTCGTCATCGCGGGCGGCAGCGACAATCCGCTGGCCGTCGCCCGGTCGCTCATCGGGCCGTTCGCCGCGGGGCCGGTCGTCGCGGGGCCGGTGATGCCCGATCTGCTGGCCGCGACCCGGTCCGCGCAGGCCTCGGCGGCCGGACTGAAGGCCTGTTCGGCGTGGCAGGACGCGCCGCGCCCGGTGTTGGCGGACGATCTGCTTCCGGAGCGCGCCATCGCCGGAGATCCCGGGGCGCGCGAGCAGCTGGTGGAGGAGATCTACAGACCACTGGAGGAAGCCGGGTCGGCGCTTCTGGAAACCCTGAGCGTCTATCTGGAGCAGGCGAGCAGTCTGGAAGGAGCGGCGCGCATGCTTTTCGTCCACCCCAATACCGTGCGCTACCGGCTCCGACGTGTGACTGACGTCACCGGCTGGTCGCCCTCCGATGTACGATCCGCGTTCACGCTGCGGATCGCGCTGATCCTGGGGCGTCTGGCCGATGGGGATGCCCAACCCTAGGCTTTTGTCGGGGACCTACAAAACCCCCTCCTGTTCTTCGTCCCTGTCCTCACGGGCGGCCGTGGCCGTCCCCAAGAGAGAGTGTGAGAGTGCTCGTACTCGTCGCTCCCGGCCAGGGCGCCCAGACGCCTGGCTTCCTGACTCCCTGGCTCGAACTGCCCGGCGCCGCCGACCGCGTCGCCGCCTGGTCGGACGCCCTCGGACTGGACCTCGCCCACTACGGCACCCAGGCCGACGCGGACGCCATCCGCGACACCTCTGTGGCCCAGCCGCTGCTGGTCGCGGCCGGGATCCTGTCCGCCGCGGCACTCGGTGACATGCTGCCGGGCGCGGTCGCCGGTCACAGCGTCGGCGAGATCACGGCGGCCGCCTTCGCGGGCGTACTGGACGACACCGCCGCGCTGGGCCTCGTACGCAGGCGCGGCCTGGCCATGGCGGAGGCCGCGGCGATCACCGAGACCGGCATGTCGGCGCTCCTGGGCGGCGACCCGGAGGTGTCCGTCGCGCACCTGGAGAAGCTCGGCCTGACCCCGGCGAACATCAACGGCGCGGGCCAGATCGTCGCCGCGGGCACGCTGGAGCAGCTGGCCGCGCTGAACGAGGACAAGCCCGAGGGCGTCCGCAAGGTCGTCCCGCTGAAGGTCGCCGGCGCCTTCCACACGCACCACATGGCCCCCGCGGTCGAGACGCTCGCCAAGGCCGCCGCGGCCCTGGCGCCGGCCGACCCGAAGGTCACGTACGTCTCCAACAAGGACGGGCGGACCGTCGCCTCCGGCCCCGAGGTGCTCGAGCGGCTGGTGGGGCAGGTCGCCAACCCGGTCCGCTGGGACCTGTGCATGGAGACCTTCAAGGAACTCGGTGTCACCGCGCTGATCGAGGTGTGCCCCGGCGGCACGCTGACCGGTCTGGCCAAGCGCGCCCTGCCCGGCGTGCCGACGCTCGCCCTGAAGACCCCCGACGACCTCGACGCGGCCCGCGCGCTCATCGCCGAGCACGGTGCCTAAGGAGCCCTGAATGGCGAAGATCAAGCCCAGCAAGGGTGCCCCGTACGCGCGCATCCTCGGTGTGGGCGGCTACCGCCCGACCCGGGTCGTGCCCAACGAGGTGATCCTCGAGACGATCGACTCGTCCGACGAGTGGATCCGCTCGCGCTCCGGCATCGAGACCCGGCACTGGGCGAACGACGAGGAGACCGTCGCCGCCATGTCGGTCGAGGCGTCCGGCAAGGCCATCGCCGACGCCGGTATCTCCGCCGAGCAGATCGGCGGCGTGATCGTCTCGACCGTCTCGCACTTCAAGCAGACCCCGGCCGTCGCGACCGAGATCGCCGACAAGCTCGGCACGAACAAGGCCGCGGCCTTCGACATCTCGGCGGGCTGCGCGGGCTTCGGGTACGCCCTCACGCTCGCCAAGGGCATGATCGTCGAGGGCTCGGCGGAGTACGTGCTCGTCATCGGCGTCGAGCGGCTGTCCGACCTGACCGACCTGGAGGACCGCGCGACGGCCTTCCTGTTCGGTGACGGCGCGGGCGCGGTCGTGGTGGGCCCGTCGCGGGAGCCCGCGATCGGCCCGACCGTCTGGGGCTCGGAGGGCGACAAGTCCGAGACCATCAAGCAGACCGTGCCCTGGACGGACTACCGGGCCGGCGCGGTGGAGAAGTTCCCCGCGATCACGCAGGAAGGCCAGGCGGTGTTCCGCTGGGCCGTGTTCGAGATGGCGAAGGTCGCCCAGCAGGCGCTGGACGCGGCCGGGATCAGCGCGGACGACCTGGACGTCTTCATTCCGCACCAGGCCAACGAGCGGATCATCGACTCGATGGTGAAGACACTCAAGCTGCCGGAACACGTCACGGTCGCCCGCGACGTGCGCACCACCGGCAACACCTCGGCCGCCTCGATTCCGCTCGCGATGGAGCGGCTTCTGGCGACCGGCGAGGCGAAGAGCGGCGACACCGCACTCGTCATCGGATTCGGGGCGGGTCTCGTCTACGCCGCGACGGTCGTTACCCTCCCCTAGGCACTCCGTGCCGGATCATGCATCCGGTGCGGTCTGCACCTGCCCGCCGCTGACGCGGCGGGCCGCCACACACCGTCTGGATATCTAAGAAGGAGCGCCTGACATGGCCGCCACTCAGGAAGAGATCGTCGCCGGTCTCGCCGACATCGTGAACGAGATCGCCGGCATCCCGGTTGAGGACGTCCAGCTGGACAAGTCCTTCACCGACGACCTGGACGTCGACTCGCTGTCCATGGTCGAGGTCGTCGTCGCCGCCGAAGAGCGCTTCGACGTCAAGATCCCGGACGAGGACGTCAAGAACCTCAAGACCGTGGGCGACGCGACCGACTACATCCTCAAGCACCAGGCCTGAGCCTTCTCTTAGGCCCTCAGGCTGCTAGGCCCCGCCACCCGGCGGTGGCGCCGCTGAATCCCCATTCCGTTGGAGAAAGAATTCCCGTGAGCCCGACCAATCGCACCGTGGTCGTCACCGGTATCGGCGCAACCACACCGCTGGGTGGCGACGTAGCCTCGTTCTGGGAGGCCCTGATCGCCGGTCAGTCCGGCGTCAGCCTCCTGGAGCAGGCGTGGGCGGCCGAACTGCCCGTCAAGATCGCCGCGCAGATCGCCGTCGAACCGGGCGAGATCATCCCCCGCCCGCAGGCCCGCAAGCTGGACCGGTCCGCGCAGTTCGCGCTGATCGCCGCTCAGGAGGCCTGGAAGGACGCCGGTTTCACCGCCAAGGCAGGTGAGGACTCGTCCGTGAACCCCGACCGGCTGGGTGCGGTCATCGCCTCCGGCATCGGCGGTGTGACCACCCTGCTCGACCAGTACGACGTTCTGCGGGAGAAGGGCGTACGCCGTGTCTCCCCGCACACCGTGCCGATGCTGATGCCCAACTCCCCGGCGGCCAACGTCGGCATCGAGCTGGGCGCGCGCGCCGGTGTGCACACCCCGGTCTCGGCCTGCGCCTCGGGCGCGGAGGCCATCGGCTACGCCATCGAGATGATCCGCACGGGCCGCGCCGACGTCGTCGTCGCGGGTGGCACGGAGGCGGCCATCCACCCGCTGCCGATCGCCGCGTTCGGCAACATGATGGCGATGTCCAAGAACAACGACGACCCGCAGGGCGCCTCGCGTCCCTACGACTCCGGCCGGGACGGCTTCGTCCTCGGCGAGGGTGCCGGTGTGATCGTCCTGGAGTCCGAGGAGCACGCGAAGGCCCGCGGCGCCCGGATCTACGTCGAGGCCGTCGGCCAGGGCATCTCCGCCGACAGCCACCACATCACGCAGCCCGAGCCGTCCGGCAACGGCATCGCGCACGCGCTCCAGAACCTGCTGGACAGCTCCGACCTCAAGCCCGCCGAGGTCGTGCACGTGAACGCGCACGCCACGTCGACGCCGCAGGGTGACGTCGCCGAGATCAAGGCGCTGCGGAAGGTGTTCGGCGACGACGTCGACCACATGGCGGTCTCCGCGACCAAGTCGATGACGGGTCACCTGCTCGGTGGCGCCGGCGGTATCGAGACGGTCGCGTCGATCCTCGCCCTGACCAAGCGGCTGGCTCCGCCGACGATCAACCTCGACGAGCTCGACCCCGAGGTCAACGCGGACGTCGTGCGCGGTGAGGCCCGTCCGCTGCCCGAGGGCCGCATCGCCGCGCTGAACGACTCGTTCGGCTTCGGCGGCCACAACGTGGTGCTGGCGTTCCGGACGATCTGACCGGCGTCGCCGCGCACATGAAGGGGCCCCCACCGGCTGGTGGGGGCCTTCTCGTGCGTGCCGGGCGGGCGATCACACCACCTGGTGCAGCCAGCGCACCGGGGCACCCTCGCCCGCGTACCGGAACGGTTCGAGCTCGTCGTCCCAGGGCTTGCCGAGGAGTTTGGCGATCTCCGCCTCCAGGTCCGTCTCGTCGCGCTGGGACCGCGTCAGTGCCGCGCGCAGGCGGTCCTCGGGGATGAGGATGTCGCCGTGGATGCCGGTGACGGCGTGGAAGATGCCGAGGTCGGGGGTGCAGCTGTAACGCTCGCCCTCGGCGGTGGGGCAGGGCTCGGCGGTCACCTCGAAGCGCAGCAGGTGCCAGCCGCGCAGCGCCGAGGCGAGCTTGGAGGCGGTGCCGGCCTGGCCCTGCCAGGAGAACTCCGAGCGCCAGGTACCGGGAGCCGCGGGCTGCCGGATCCAGTCGAGGCTGACTCGGGTGCCCAGCACCCCGGCGACGGCCCATTCGACGTGCGGGCACAGCGCGCGCGGCGCGGAGTGCACGTACAGAACTCCACGTGTCGTCACCGGAACCTCCGGGCAGAGCGGGACATCTTGCGGTCGGGCTGCGCGGCAGTGACACGACGGCCGCGTTGATGGCGAGGCTACCCTGCGGCGGCGCAAGGAGTGTGACGTACCGTCGCTCCCGGGGCCAGGAAACGCCCGCCATTCACCCATGGGGACGCTTGTACGGGTGTGAGCCGTTCCATGCCACCTGTCGGGAACCCTCGCGCGTTGTTATGGGTTGGGGACCATGACGGCACGACAAGGGGATGGACCTGGGCATGGGATATCGACGCCGGCGTTCACGGGCCGCTCTCGCCGTCGTGCTGGCGGCCGTCCTGGGGGCCGCCGGCTGTGACGCCGTGCGCGGCGACTCCCCGGCACCGGACGGCACCCGGGCGAAGACGTCCAGGCCGGCCCCGGTGTGGGACCGCAGCCCCTCCTCGATCGCCGCCGTCGGCGACTCCATCACCCGTGGCTTCGACGCGTGCACGGTGCTGTCGGACTGCCCCGAGGTGTCCTGGGCGACCGGCACCAGCGCGCAGGTCGACAGCCTGGCGGTACGGCTGCTGGGGCGGTCCGCGGCAACCGAGCGCAGCTGGAACTACGCGGTGACCGGCGCCCGGATGGCCGACCTGCCGGGGCAGATGACCCAGGCGGTCACCCGGAAGCCCCAGTTGGTGACGGTGATGGCCGGGGCGAACGACGCCTGCCGGGCGACGACCTCGGCGATGACCTCGGTGACCGCCTTCCGGGCCTCGTTCGAGGAGGCGATGAGCACCCTGCGCGAGACCCTGCCGAAGACGCAGGTGTACGTGTCGAGCGTGCCGAACCTGAAGCGGCTGTGGTCCGAGGGCCGGACGAACCCGCTGGGCAAGCAGGTGTGGAAGCTGGGCATCTGCCCGTCGATGCTGGGTGACGCGGACGACCTGACCAGCACGGCGACCCTGCGCCGGGACACGGTGCAGCAGCGGGTGGAGGCCTACAACAAGGTGCTCAAGGAGGTCTGCGCCAAGGACCGGCGGTGCCGCTTCGACGGGAACGCCGTCTTCGACTACCGCTTCGGCACCGGCCAGCTGAGCCGCTGGGACTGGTTCCACCCGAGCACGGACGGCCAGTCCCGGCTGGCGGCGATCGCGTACCGGACGGTCACGGCGAAGGAGCCGTCGTCCTAGCGCCGTGACCCTGGCTTCTTGACCTAGGGTTTCCCACATGAGCGAACTTTTCGGCACACTTTCCGACGGCACCGAGGTCCATCGCTGGACGCTGGAGCGCGCCGGGACACGGGTGAGGGTCCTGACGTACGGCGGGATCGTGCAGTCGGTGGAGGTCCCGGACCGGGCGGGGCGGACGGCGGACGTCGTGCTGGGGTTCGAGGGCCTCGACGGCTACCTCCGGCACCCGGAGCCGTATCTGGGTGCCCTGGTGGGCCGGTACGCCAACCGGATCGCGGGCGCCCGTTTCACGCTCGACGGCCACACGCACGCGCTCGCGCCGAACAACGGCCCCAACTGCCTGCACGGCGGCGAACGCGGATTCGACAAGCGCGTGTGGGAGGCGGAGCCGGTCGGGCACGGGGTGCGCCTGACCCGGGTCAGCCCGCACGGCGAGGAGGGCTTCCCGGGCCGGCTGGAGATCTCGGCGACGTACACCCTGGACGCGTCCGGCGCGCTGCGGATCGCGTACGAGGCGGTGACGGACGCGCCGACCGTGGTGAACCTGACCAACCACAGCTACTTCAGCCTCGGCGGCGACACGGCCCCGGGCGGCCACGAACTCCGCCTCGCCGCCTCCCGCTTCACCCCGGTCGACGCCGACCTGATCCCGACCGGCGAGTCGGCGGACGTCACCGGATCCCGCTTCGACTTCCGTACGGCCCGCGCGGTCGGCTCCGGCTACGATCACAACTTCGTGCTCGACAAGGGCGTCACGGACACCCCCGAGGAGGTCGCCGAGCTGCACGACCCGGTGTCCGGGCGGCTGCTCACGATCGCGACGACCGAGCCCGGCCTCCAGCTCTACACCGCCGACCATCTGGGCGACCCGTTCACGGCGGGCGCCGGCATCGCACTCGAGACCCAGCACTTCCCGGACTCCCCCCACCAGCCCGGTTTCCCCAGCACCGAACTGCGGCCGGACGAGGTGTACCGCTCGGAGACGGTGTACGGCTTCGGCGTACGCGGCTAGGGCCTGGGTCTGGCCTGCCGCGGCACTAGGGTCCGTCTTCAAACGGATCTTGCCCAGAGCAGGAATGACGCGAGACTGACCGCTGCTTCGTAGGAGGTGGCGGTCTTGTCGTATCTGGTGGCGATGCCACGGAAGCCTTTGAGCTGGTTGAAGCAGCGTTCGACGGCGTTGCGTCGGCGGTAGATCTGCCGGTCGAATGCCGGCGGTCGGCCTCCGTGGCGGCCGCGGTTGTGGCGGTGCCGCTGCTGGTCGGTCTTCTCCGGGATGGTGCACGCGATGCCGCGTCGTCGCAGGTAGGCGCGGAAAGAGCGGGAGCTGTAGGCCTTGTCGGCGAC